>DASSOE010000099.1:0-32850 GCA_035700945.1 Sphingomicrobium sp.
TCGGCGAGGCGTCACCGGATTGCTCGAACGTACGCCGGGAACGCAGCTGATCGACGGAGCGATCATTCTGCGCACATCCGCTGCAGCGCCGCTGAAAGGCGCAGGTGACGAGGGCTATTGCCTCAAGAGCTCGCGCGTCGATGGTCACCCCGTCACCGTCATTGGTGCGAACCGAGACATCGGCCTGCTCTACGGCGCCTTCGCCCTGCTGCGGCTGATCCAGACGCGCTCGCTTCCCGCACGGCTCGACTTGTGCAACGCGCCGGCGATCCCGATCCGGATGCTCGACCATTGGGACAATCTCGATGGCACCGTCGAGCGCGGTTATGCGGGGCGCTCGCTGTGGGACTGGGACGAGCTGCCCGCGATCGACCCGCGGCTGATCGAATATGCCCGCGCCAATGCGTCGGTCGGGATCAACGGCGCGGTGCTCAACAACGTCAACGCCGACGCGCGAATCCTGACGCCCGAATATCTCCGCAAGGTCGCGGCGATCGCCGACGCGTGGCGGCCGTACGGCATCCGCGTGTACCTGTCCGCGCGCTTCTCGGCGCCCGAGGAGATCGGCGGCTTACCGACCGCCGACCCGCTCGATGCGGCGGTGCGCGCGTGGTGGCGGGCAAAGGCGGACGAAATCTACCGCCTGATCCCCGATTTCGGCGGCTTCCTCGTCAAGGCGAACGCCGAAGGCCAGCCGGGGCCGCAGACCTATGGTCGAAGCCACGCAGGCGGCGCCAACATGCTCGCCGAGGCGCTCGCGGGGCATGGCGGCAGCATATTGTGGCGCGCGTTCGTCTATTCCGATGCGTCCGAGGATGATCGCGCGAAGCAGGCCCATGCCGAGTTCGCGCCGCTCGACGGCAAGTTCGCGCCGAACGTCATCGTCCAGGTCAAGAACGGCCCGGTCGATTTCCAGCCGCGCGAGCCCTTCCGTCCTTTGTTCGGGGCGATGCCGAGGACGCGGCTCGCGATGGAAGCGCAGATCACCAAGGAATATCTCGGCGAGAGCACGCACCTCGCGTATCTCGGCACGATGTGGTCAGAGGTGCTGCGCAGCCGCACCGCGCGGCCGAAAGCGAAATCGACGGTGATGGACTCGCTCTCCGCCATGGCC
This sequence comes from Sphingomicrobium sp., assembly GCA_035700945.1. GTDB lineage: Bacteria > Pseudomonadota > Alphaproteobacteria > Sphingomonadales > Sphingomonadaceae > Sphingomicrobium. The sequence goes on from DASSOE010000099.1 coordinate 1,115, forward strand.
GGAGTTGCGAACGTCGGAAGCGACCGCGACTGGAGCGGATCGGACTTCGATCAGGCCAATTGGTACGCGTTCGGCCGACTTGCGTGGAACCCTTCGGCGGACCCGGCGCGGATTGCAGAGGAGTGGACACGGATGACCTGGGGCAACCACCCGAGGATCGTGAGGCCGGTGACCGCCATGATGATGAAGTCGCGCCAGGCGGCGGTCGATAGCATGACCCCGCTCGGCCTCGCGCACCAGATGGCGACCGACCACCATTACGGGCCTGGCCCCTGGGTCAGCAACCAGCCGGCGGCGCTGTGGAACCCGACCTATTACAACCGCGCGGACGAGGGCGGCATCGGGTTCGACCGCACGGCGACCGGCAGCAATGCGATCGCTCAGTATGCGCCGGAGGTCGCCCGCTGCTTCGCGGACTTGAAATGCGTCTCCGACGATGACCTCCTCTGGTTCCACCACCTTCCGTGGACCTACCGCATGCGCTCAGGGAGGAGCCTCTGGGACGAGCTCATCGGCCGCTACGACCGCGGCCTCGTTACCGTCAGCGTGATGACGCGCGAATGGCAGCTGGTACGGCCGTTCGTCGATGCCGAGCGGCATGCCGCCGTCGCCGCGAAGCTCGACCGTCAATCGCTCGAGGCGCAATGGTGGCGCGATGCGTCGATCGCCTACTGGCAGAGCGTCTCGCACCGGCCGCTCCCCGCGGGAACGCGGCCGCCAAATCACGGCCTAAGCTGGTATAAGGCGATTCACTTCGACACCGTACCCGGCTTCCTGACGCCAGGGACCGGTCGGCAGCTGTCGTGCGTTCCACCTGCAGGAGGCCCCCCATGCGCGCTTTGATGATCATCGCCGCAGCAGCACTCTCGCTGAGCTGCTCGCGCCCCGTTACGCCGCCGGGAGCCGCGCTTGCGCAGGAAACCGCGGGACGCGTCGCCGGTCCGCCGCAGACCTGCATTTCGAGCAATCGGTCGGAAAATCTGCGCGTGCTCGATCCGCAGACCCTCGCCTACGGCTTCGGCAACACTATCTACATCAACCATCTGCCGGCCGCCTGTCCCGGGCTCAGCACGTTCAACACGATCATCGTCGAGGCTGATGACGGCATGCAATATTGCCGCAATAACCGTATCCGCGCGCTACAGCCGGGAGCCATCATTCCCGGCCCGACATGCGTGCTCGGCGATTGGGTGCCGTACCGGCGGCCGTAGCGAGGGGTTTCATCCGCGCTCAAACGCCCTAGTGGTCTCGCATGGCTGAAGCAGGCGCAATCCGGCGCATCGTCGTGGTCGGCGGCGGCACCGCGGGGTGGATGACCGCCGCGGCGCTGTCGCGCTTCCTGGGCGGCAGCGGCCGCCGGATCGTGCTGATCGAATCCGAAGCGATCGGGACCGTTGGCGTGGGCGAAGGGACGATCCCGCCGATCCTCGAATACAACCTCCAGCTCGGGCTCGACGAGGCCGAGTTCCTCCGCGAGACCCGCGCCGCCTACAAGCTCGGGATCGAGTTCGTCGGCTGGACGGGCGAGGGCGAGCGCTACTTCCACCAGTTCGGGCAGATCGGGCGGCCGCTCAACGGCGTGCCGCTGTACCAGCTGTGGCTGCGCAACCGCGGCAACCCGGCCGTCGGCCCCCTCGCCGCTTACTCGATGTCAGCCGTCGCCGCCGCGCGCCACAGCTTCGGCCACCCCTCGCCCGATCCCGCCGATCCGCTGTCGCAGATCGCCTACGCCTTCCACTTCGACGCGACCGCCTACGGCAAGTTCCTCCGGCGCTACGCCGAGGCGCGCGGTGCCGAGCGGATCGAGGGGCGGATCGTCAGCGTCGAGCAGGACGGGACAAGCGGCTTCGTCACCGCAGTCACCCTCGAAGACGACCGCCGAGTGCGCGGCGACCTGTTCATCGACTGCTCGGGCTTCCGCAGCTTGCTGCTCGGCCAGCAGCTCGGCGTGACGCTGGAGGATTGGTCGCACTGGCTCCCGTGCGACCGCGCGGTGACGGTTGGCTCGGAACGCACCGACCCGCTCCTCCCCTACACGCGAACCACCGCCCATGCCGCCGGCTGGCAATGGCGCATCCCGCTCCAGCACCGGACCGGCAACGGCCATGTCTATTGCAGCACCTTCATGGAGGATGAGGAGGCAGAGCGCATCCTGCTCGACACGCTCGACGCGCCGCCGATCGCCGAGCCGAGGCTGCTGCGCTTCAAGGCGGGTCGGCGGAGCAAGGCGTGGGAAGCGAACGTCATCGCGGTCGGCCTGTCGTCGGGGTTCCTGGAGCCGCTCGAATCGACCAGCATCCACCTGATCCAGCACGGCATCCAGAAGCTGCTGAGCCTGTTCCCGAGCCGCGGCATCAGCCCGGTCGAGCGCGACGAATACAACCGAACGATGGCCAGGAGCTACGAGCCAACGCGTGACTTCATCATTCTGCACTATTTCGCGAACATGCGCGGCGAACCGTTCTGGAAGCGGATGCGCGAGATGGAGCTGCCGGACTCGCTCCGGCACAAAATCGAGCTGTTCCGCGAGCACGGGCGGGTGTTCCGCTACAATGACGAGCTGTTCGACGTGCCGAGCTGGGTCGCGGTGATGCTCGGCCAGGGCATCATCCCGGCAGAGCCGGACCCGCTCGCCACCGCGCTGCCGGAAACGGAGGTGCTGCGCGCGATGGCCGAGCTGCGCCGGTCGTACGAAGCCGCGGCGGATCGGCTCCCGCTGGCGAGCGAGTTTATCGAGCGCAGAATCGCCGCCGGTTAGTGGATCGTCGCTGCCGCCGGCTCGTCGCGCAGTTGGACCCGCGCCCGATAGGAGGCCAGCGCAAAGGCGCACAGCACCGCGTAGCATGCCGCGGGCACGATCAGCGCGAAGTGATAGCTGGTCACCTCGGACATCTTGCCGACAACCAACGGGATCAGCGCGCCGCCGACGATCGCCGTGCAGAGCAGGCCGGAGGTCGCTTCCACGCTCGCGCTCGACCGCTCGAGCGTGATCGTGAAAATCACCGGGAACATGATCGAATTGAACAGGCCGATCGCGAGCGCGACGAAGCCGGCGCTCACGCCACCGACAAGAGCGACGTAGAGGCACATCAGCGTTGCGATCGCGGTAAAGGTCGCAAGCAGCTTTGGTGCCGAGAACCGCGCCAGCAGAGCCGATCCGATCGCCCGGCCGACCATCGCCCCGCCCCAGTAGAAGCCGACCGCCTTGCCGGCTTCCTCGACCGAAACCCCATGAACGCCGTCGCTGCCCATCGTGGCCCCGAGCAGCGGCACGCGGAACGGAGCATCCGACAGGCCCCAGATCGCGTTGTCATTGAGGAATGCGGTCATCTGGGTGCCGATCGCGACTTCGGCCCCGACGTAGAGGAAGATGGCCGCGCCGCCGAAGACCGCCCAGCGCGACGAGAACGCGTCCGCGATGACGGCGCTGATGCTGTCGCGGCTCGGAGGGCCGGCTTCCGGCAAGGCGGCGGTGACGGTGCGGCGGAGCAGCCACATGAACAAGGTCAGCGCGGCGATCAGCCCGCACAGCCAGAAATAGGCGGTGTCGATTCCCCCAAGCGCGCTGGCGCGCACCGCGTCGGTAACGACGACCCCTTCCTTGACCTCAATGCCCTTGAGGAAAAGGTGCGCGCCGAGGATTGGGGCGATGAACGTGCCGAGCGAATTGAACGTTTGGCTCAGCGTCAGGCGGAAGTGGCTGCGGTCAGGGTCGCCAAGCGCCGCGACCAGCGGGTTGGCCGCGACCTGCAGGATGGTGATCCCGCTCGCCAGGACGAACAGGCCGACCAGCACCAGCGGGAAGACCGCGACATTGGCGGCGATCAGGATGATGAGGCAGCCGGCGATCATCGTCACCAGCGCGGCGACGATCGAAGGCATCGGGCGGAAGCGCTGCAACAGCACCGCAGCAGGAAATGAAATGATCCCGTAGGCAATGAAGAAGGCGAAGGCGATGAACTGCGCTTCGAAGCGGGTGAGGGTGAAGATCCCCTTCACCGCGGCCACCAGCGGGTCGTTCAATGCGGTGATGAAACCCCAGGCGAAGAACAGGCATGTGACGATGATGAAGGCGCTCGTCACGCCCCGGCTTGTCCGCTGCTGCATTCCAGGAGTCTCCCCAACCGAGCGCACGAGGGTGGCAGCGGATGCACTCTGTCGCAAGCGGCGATTTTAGCGCTAACATGGGCATGCCGCCTGATCGGAAAGGATGCCAATTGCGTCTTCTTCTTGCAGCAATGCTCCTCTCGTTCGCCGCGCCCGCCGCCGCGCAGGTGGTTCCCGTCACCGGCGGGTCGGTCCGCGGATCCGAATGGCGCGGCGGCGGCCATCTCTTCCGCGGAATCCCGTTCGCGGCGCCGCCGGTCGAGGCGCTGCGCTGGAAGCCGCCGCAGCCGGTCGTCGCGTGGAAGGGCTTGCGCGACGTCACCGCGCAAGCGGCGTCCTGCGTCCAGAACAATCAGGACTGGAACTATTCGGATTATCTGATCGGCAGCGAGGACTGCCTGACGCTCGACGTCCGCACCCCGTCGATGACGGGCAAGCTGCCAGTGCTGGTGTGGATCCACGGCGGCGGCAACCGGGCCGGCGGGCCGAACGACATCGTGCTGTCGGACGTCGGCAAGCAGGTGGTGATCGTCGGTGTCCGCTACCGGCTCGGCATCTTCGGCTTCCTGTCGCACCCCGCGCTGACCGCGGAGCAGGGCGGATCCGGCAATTACGGGATCATGGACCAGGTCGCCGCCCTGCGCTGGGTCCACGACAATATCGCGAAGTTCGGCGGCGATCCGGGCAATGTCACGATCGCCGGCGAATCCGCGGGCTCGCAGGACGTCAGCCTGCTGCTCGCCGCGCCCGCGGCCCGCGGGCTGTTCCAGAAGGCGATCATGGAAAGCGGCACGCCGGGCTTCGGGATGCCGTTCCGGACGCTGACGGAGGCAGAGCGGATCGGCCGGCAGGCGGACGACATGCTCAAGGCCGGCGGAAGCATCGAGAAAATGCGGGCAATGTCCGTGCCGGCGCTCCTCGCGGTCGATCTCAAGCTGCACGACGCGGCGATGGTGTCAGACGCGATGATGTGGCTTCGCACCACGGTCGATGGAAAGGTCTTCCCGTCCGATCCGCGGACGCTGCTCGGGCAGGCGCCGCCTCGGCCCGTGATCGTCGGCACGAACCGGCTCGAGTTCGGCTCCGACCGCGCAACCCGGGACGAGTTCATCGCCAAGGCGTTCGGCCGCAACGAGGCCGCGGCGCGAGCCTTTTATCGCGCCGACCGGCCCACCCCGCCCGACGACCCGCGCCTCGGCACCCTCGACGAGCAGATCGGCACCGACGTCACCTTCCGCTGCCCGGCGGGGCATCTGGCCGAGCTGCTTTCGGGCAGAAGCGCGCCGGTGTGGCGCTACGAGTTCGATGCGGCGCCGAACGGCGGCAAGACCAGCCACGCGGCCGAAATCCCGTACGCGTTCGGCGACTCCCGCTTCGCGAGCGGGCTGTCGCTGAAGCCCTACTGGGTCAACTTCATCCGTACCGGCGACCCCAACGGCGACGGCCTGCCGCGCTGGCCGCGCTCCACGCCCGCCGCTCCCGCGCACGTGCTGTTCGACGATTCCGGCGTTACGGCACTCGGCACGCTCCGGCCGGAAATCTGTTCGCTGACGGAGTGGCTGTGATGCGGATCGACAGGCGCAACCTGGTCAGTGCCGCGCTGGCGGCGCCGCTCATGCTCGCCTCGGGCGCGGCCTCGGCCAAGCAGAAGATGCCGCAGGACGCCGACTGGAACACATGGTTCCACGGCTGGTTCGGCCGCGACTTCGGCATGATCGGCTATTATGCGGATGACAATGCGGCACTGCTCGCAGCCAAGGCACCGGTCGACATCGTCTTCATCGGCGATTCGATCACCGAAGGTTGGCTCGACAAGCGCCCGACTTTCTTCACGCGCGGCCGGGTCGATCGCGGCATCGGCGGCCAGACCACCTCGCAAATGGTGCTGCGCATGATGAGCGATGTCGTCGCGCTCAAGCCGCGCGCCGTGCACATCATGGGCGGCACCAACGATATCGCCGGGAACACCGGGCCGATGACCGCGCAGATGAGCGAAGATAATGTGCGGGCGATGACCGACATCGCGCGAGCGCACGGGATCGAGGTGCTCATCGCGTCGGTGCCGCCGGCCGCGAATTTCCCGTGGGCGCCGGCGATCCAGACGCGTCCTGCGATCGCGGCGCTGAACCGGCGGCTGCAGCGCGTCGCGCATGAGAGCGCCGCGACGTGGGTCGACTATCATCCGGTGCTCGACGACGGCAGCGGCGCAATGAAGCCCGGCCTTGCCTCCGACGGCGTCCACCCGACCGAAGCAGGCTACGACGTGATGGCGACCATCATCGAGCCGCTGCTTCGGCGCGTGCTCGCATGAAGCTCGAGCGGCGCTACGTCGAAAAGCCGTGGGGGCGGACCGAGCTTCCGCCAATGTTCGACGCGCCCGCCGGCAAGCGCATTGGGGAGGTTTGGTTCACCGGCGCCGGCGAGCAGCCGCTGCTGGTCAAGTATCTCTTCACCAGCGAGCGGCTGTCGATCCAGGTCCATCCCGACGACGAGCAGGCGCGCGCGCGCGGGCTGCCGCGCGGCAAGAGCGAGTGCTGGACCATCCTCGATGCCGAACCCGGCGCGACGCTTGGTCTCGGCCTGAAGCGCACAGTTTCCGCAGATGAGCTTCGCGCCGCCGCACTCGACGGCTCGATCGAGGAACTGATGGACTGGCGCCCGGTCCGCGCGGGGGACTTCTTCTTGGTCCCGGCGGGAACCATCCATGCCGTCGGCGCCGGGATTTCGTTGCTTGAATTCCAGCAGAATTCGGACGTGACCTACCGCCTCTACGACTATGGCCGCCCGCGCGAGCTTCATCTCGACGATGGCATCGCCGTGGTGCGCGCGGAGCCCTATCCCGAAACCTTGGCGCAGCACCTGGAGCCGAGTGACCGTCGGACGCTTGTCGATGGCCCTCAATTCGTCCTGGTTCACACAGACAGCGATGCCCTCCTGGATCGCGTGCGGTGGGTGATCCCGCTCGAAGGAGTCCACGCCGGCGATTGCCTGCTGCTGCAGCCCGGCGAGCGTCTCCAGTCCCGCGGACGGATGCTGATCGGCGCTATGGCCTGACGGTCATCGCCAGCGCGATGGCGCCGAGCGGCCCCGCGTCGCGGCCCAGCGCCGGCGCCCGCAGATAGGGCGCTCCGGGGGGCAGCGTCATGTAGCCGTTGAGGCTCTCGACCAGCATTGCCTCGATCCGCTCGAGCAAATGCGGCTGGTTGTCGAGCACCCCGCCGCCGATCGCGATCGCGCGGGGTGCCGCGGCGCAGACGATCGCATGGCAGAGCTGCGCGATGGCCCAGGCGACCGAGGTCCACACCGGATCGTCCGGCGCGAGCCCATTCACCCGCTCCGAGCCAACGCGCGCGACCAGCGACGGCCCCGCGGCAAGGCCCTCGACGCAATCGCCGTGAAAGGGGCACGAGCCGGCGAACTCGTCGCCTTGCAAGCGGGCGACGCGGATGTGTCCCAGCTCGCAATGCGCGAAGCCGCGCATCGGCAGGCCATTTGCGACGAGGCCGACGCCGACGCCGGTGCCCACCGTCACATAAGCGAAGTCCTGGAATCCGCGGCCCGAGCCCCAGCGCATCTCGGCCAGCGCCGCGCCGTTGACGTCGGTATCGAACGCCGTCGGGACAACCGCCGCGCGCCGCAGCGGCCCGAGCACGTCCGTGCCGGCCCAGCCCGGCTTCGGCGTGCTGGTGATGTGCCCGTAAGTGGCGGATTGCGGGTCGAGGTCGACCGGTCCGAAGCTGGCGATCCCCAGCGCTTCGAACTGCCACCTGGACAGGATCGCCGCGATCGCGCCGAGCGTCTCCTCGTGGCTCGTCGTCGGCACCGTCTCCCGTGCCAGGATCTCGCCCGGTCCGCGCGCGAGGATCGCCACGCACTTGGTCCCGCCGAGCTCGACCCCCGCCCAGGTCAAGCTGCGGTCGTCACTGGCCGAGCGGCGCAGCAGCTGCGGATGAAATCTGCGTGCGACGGCAGGCCGTCGACCCGCTGCCTGATCGCCGAGCGGATGCGCGAAAGCGTCAGCTCGAGATCATCCTCGGACATCGCGTCGGCCAGCGGGTGGTGACCTGTCGGCACCAGCCCCTGGCCGTAGAGGATCGCGAACCAGCTGACCTCGCTGAAGATGTCGGCCCAGCGCGGCTTAACCTCGCCGCGCATCATGAACAGCTCGATCTTCTCGGCGAGCGTGTCGGGGATGTTCATATGCTTGCAGTAGCGCCAGAACTCGGTGTCCTCACGCTCGGTCACCTTGTAGTGCGCGATGATGAAGTCGCGGATCGTCTCGTACTGGAAGCGCATCTCGTCGTTGAACCGGTCGACCAGGATCGGGTCGGGCTCGCGCTGCGGGAAATAGTCGAGAAACTTGGTGATCGCCGCCTGCACAAGGTGGATACTGGTCGATTCGAGCGGCTCGAGGAAACCGCTGGAGAGGCCGAGCGCGAGGACGTTCTTGACCCAGTGCGCCTTGCGCCGGCCGGCCTTGAAGCGGAGCACCTTCGGATCGGCGAGCGCGGACTGACCGAGCGACTCCATGAGCCGGGCTGTAGCCTCGTCGTCCGAGATGTAGCTGCTGCAGAACACATAGCCGTTGCCGGTACGGTGCTGGAGCGGGATGCGCCACTGCCACCCCGCTTCACGCGCGCGAGCGAGGGTGAACGGCGTCGGATCGGCCATGCGCTCGGCGGGGACTGCGGCGGCGCGGTCGTTGGGAAGCCACTGGCTCCAGTCCTCGAACCCGGCCTTGTAGACCTGCTCGATCAGGAGCCCGCGGAAGCCCGAGCAGTCGATGAAGAAGTCGCCGCGAACGCCGCTTCCGTCGGCCATGTCGACCGCCTCGATGCAGCCGGTTTCCGAGTCCTGGCGGACGTTGACGACCTTGCCTTCCTTGCGGACGACGCCGCGCCGTTCCGAATAGCGCCGCAGGTATGCGGCGTAGGTCGAGGCGTCGAACTGGAAGGCGTAATTGACGTTGGGCTGGTTGCCGGCCTGCGACGGGGGAGTTCGGCCGAACTTGCCGAGCCGCGCCGCCTCGGCCTCGGCGCTGAAGCGGAGCTGGTCGGGATCGCCGCCTGCTTGTGCCCAGCGCAGCCAGTACTGGATGAACGAAATCCCGGTCCTCAGATCGGCACCGAGCAGCCCGAAATTGTGGAAATAATTGTGACCGACATGCCGCCAGTCGACGAACTCGATCCCGAGCTTGAAGGTGGCGTTAGTCTCGCGGACGAACTCGTCCTCGTCGATGCCGAGCAGCTTGTTGAACAGCTGGATCGGCGGGATCGTCGACTCGCCGACGCCGACGGTACCGATCTCTTCGGACTCGATCAGCGTGATCCGGTGCTGCTGCGTGCCGACGCATTTGGCCAGCGCGCCGGCCGCCATCCAGCCGGCCGTGCCGCCGCCGACGATGACGATGTCGCGCAGCGTGTTCATGCCTGTCCGCTCACCTGCGCCGGTACCGCGTGATCGAGCCCAAGGAATTGCTCGACCGGCGGCATTTGCCTGGCGATCGCGGCGACTCCGCGGAGCCGGTCCTGCACCTTCTGGATATGCGCTTCGTCTGGAAGCCCGTCGACGCGCGGGTCGTAACCTTTGGGGATCACCCCGCATCCGAGCAGAAGCCCGGACCATCCCTGCTCGTAGAAGCTTTCCTCGTCGGTCAGCGGAACGAGCGCGCGCGCGTCGAACATGTCGACTTTGCGCTTGAGCCCGGGCGGCATGGCGGTGTCGCGGACCCGATCCCAGAAGGGGTCGTCGAAGCGGCGGTTGAGGCAATAATGCGCGGCCTGGAAATCGCGAAGGTTGGTCCCGAACGCGCCGATCGAACGGTTGTACGCGTCCGCCTCGGGGAACTCGCCGGCTGTCGCCGGGAACAGGGTCATCAGATGCGAGATGCACCCGTGCGTCGTGTGAATATCGAGCGCGTCGATCGGGTCGAGCGCGATTGCCGCCTGACCGACCGCGACGCAATTGCCAATCCACGGCCTCTGCTGCATCCCCGGACGAAGCTCGCTCACCACCGCGTCCCCGCCGACCGGCATGCGCGAAATTACGCTTGCGAGCTCGACCACTTCCGCATCGCCAATCGCGCCCGAGCTGTAGGCCGCAACGAGGGCGGTGCGGTCCTGCAGCGGGAAGAGGCCGACCCAACCGCTTTTGAACGCGGAGATCTGGCTGAACGCCGGCAGGTTCGGCAGTCGCGGCGCGCTCGCCGTCAGCAGCCGGTCGCACGGCAACCAATCGCTCCACGGCTCGAACCCGGCGCCGGCGAGATTTCCAATCAGCCGCGCCTCGGCACCCGACGCATCGATGTACAGGTCGGCGGCGATCCGCGTCCCGTCGGCAAGGTCGATCCCGGCGATGCGGTCGCCCTCTACATCGACGTTGCGCAGGCCGGCGGGCGCCGCTTGCGCGCCGAGCCGGAGCGCCAGCTGTTTCGCGAGCTCGGCATAGCGGGGTGCATCGAGATGATAGCCGTAGCTCGCCGATAGCGGCGCCGGCTCGCTCGGAGGAACGGGCACGGCATTGAGCCGCGCGCACGCAGTCCCGAGCGAAAACTCCTCGAGCCCGACGCGCAGTCCCTCGAGCATCCCCTTCGTCCAATATTGGGTGAACGGGAGGTCGCCGCCAGGCGGCGGTTCGTCGTCGTAGGCGACGAAATATGGCGGCGCGCCCTTCGCCCAGTTGGAGAAGCGCTGCGCCACCATCGGAACGCCGTTGCAGACCTGCAGGATCAGCCGCTCATCGAGGCCGAGCAGACGATGCATCGAGGCGATCGAGGGAACGGCGGCATAGACGTCGACGTCGGCAAGGCGCGTTTCCTGCTCCACCACGCGGACCGTGACGCCGGTGCGTCCCAGCGCGCGCTGCACGGCGGCTGCGGCAAGCCACACCGGCGCATCTCTGCCGACGACAGCAACGGTCTGGACGCGCTCGCTCACAGCCGCGCTTCGGCTTTGTGCAGCAGCGCGTCGCTCGCCGCCTCGGCACTGGCATAGCGCGCGAGCAAGGTCGCGTGTTTGGGCATTTCGTCGACCCGGTCCCGGATGTCGCCGTGCAACTCGTCGAGCTCACCGAGGAGTCGGTCCAGCGGCATGGCGTCGGCGAGCGGGTTGTAATGCTCCGGCCTCAGCCCTTGGCCGAGATAGACCGCGAGCCAGCTCGGCGGCGTGAACAGCCCCTCATTGTACTGCTCGACAATTCCCGAGTGGCGGAACAGGCGCATCCTGCGATGCAGGCTGTCGGGCACCTCCATGTTCCGGCAGGCGCGCCACAGCTCCGTGTCGTCGCGGCTGTTGAGGTGATAGTGAAGGATCAGGAAATCGCGGATGCGTTCGTATTCGACGTCGATCCTGCGGTTGAACTCGTCGGCCAGCCTTTGGTCGTGCCGCTTGGTCGGAAGCAGCGGCAGCAGGTGCATGATCGCGATCTGGACCAAATAGATGCTGGTCGATTCGAGCGGCTCGAGGAAACCGCTGGAGAGTCCCAGGGCGACGCAGTTGCGCTCCCACGATTTTGTCCGCCGGCCGGCCTGGAACTTGAGCAGGCGCGGCTCGGCGAGCAGCGGCTCGTCGAGGCTTGCGAGCAGCTCCTCACGCGCCTTGTCCTCATCGATGAAGCGGCTCGAGAAGACGTAGCCGTTGCCGGTGCGGTGCTGCAGCGGAATTCGCCACCGCCAGCCGGCATTCATCGCGGCGACCCGCGTGTAGGGCGTCAGGTCGCCGCAGCGCTCGGTCGGCACCGGAAGCGCGCGGTCGCAGGGGAGCCATCGCGACCAATCGTCCCAGCCGACCCCGAGCTTGTTCGCCAGCAGCAGCGAACGAAAGCCGGAGCAGTCGATGAAGAAATCGCCGGTGACGCGATCGCCCGATTCCATCAGCAGCGCAAGGATGTCGCCGCTGCCGGCATCCTGCTCGACGTCGCGGACCTTGCCTTCGATCCGCTTGACGCCGCGCGGTTCGGCGATGTGGCGGCGCAGATATCGCGAATAGAGGCTTGCGTCGAAGTGATAGGCGTAGGCGAAGGTCGAGTTGATCGTCCTCTTGCCCGCCGGCGGAAAATCGAAGCGGTTGGCGCGCGCGGCCATGCACGCGAAGGAAAATTCCTCGAGGTCCCACTGCCGCCCGGCGGCGAGCGAGCGCAGCCATTGCTGGTGGAAGCCGAGGCCCGCTTCCGCCGAGCCGTGGATCCCGAACGGGTGGATGTAGCGCGAGCCCTTCGTACCCCAGTCGACGAAATCGATGCCGAGCTTGAACGTTGCCTTGGTCGCCCGCATCATCTCGGCTTCGTCGAGGCCGATCGAATCGTTGAAGTTCTTGATGTGCGGCAGGGTCGCTTCGCCGACCCCGACGATGCCGATCTCGTCCGATTCCACGAGCGTGATCCGGCAGCGGCTCGGCGGCAGGAGCGAGACCAGCCCCGCAGCCGCCATCCATCCGGCGGTGCCGCCGCCAAGGACCACGATTTCAAGCGGTTGGTTCACTGTCTCTTTCATCCCGTGCCACGCCAAACGGCTACTTTAGGACGCCGTCCCGGTCACGCCCTTTTGCACACGAAAAAGGGGGTGACGCTCCAATCGAGCGGCACCCCCCTTTTCACGTGACCATCACGCGGGGTCGGTAACCCAACCCGCCGCGATTGCGCAGCGCTAGAGTCCGCGCTCGGGCACCGCCGCGGGCGGAGGCGGAGGCGGGACCGGGCACGCATCCGTCGCAAGCACTACCGATCCATCCGCGCAAGTCTGCGTCGCCGGTGGCGCCACCGGCGGGGGCGGCGGCGGAGGGGGCGCAACGAACGCCGGCGGCGGCGGCCCCTCGCCGGACGCCATCTTCCAGCGGACGCCGACGATGAACCGCCGGTCGTTCTGGAAATAGCCGTTCGGCGTCAGGATGACCTTGCCTTCCGGACTGTCGATGTCGGTGACCTGAGTCATCAGCTTTGTTTTGGTGTTGAGCAGGTTGCTGCCTTCGAGGCTGAACTCGACCGCGTCGGTCAGGCGGTACCGGATCGAAGCATCGAGATAGCCGGCGCCCTTCTGCCACACCGGCAAATAGACGCAGCAGTCAACCGCGGTGACGAGGTACTTGGAGCGCCAGTTGTAGGCGAGACGAGCCGAAACCTTGCCCTTCTCGTACATGCCGACGAGGTTGTAGGTCCATTTCGACAGTCCCTCGAGCGAGCCGGGTGCGAGCGCGGTTCCGGCATTGCCCGCGTTGGTGATGCCGCCGCCGAGGTTGCCGCCGAACACCGTGCCGACCGGGCTGAGGTTCGCGTTCGGAACGCTGCTGTTCTTCACGTAAGTGAGGTTCGCCTGCATCCCGAGCCCGCTGAACGCGCCCGGCAGGAAGTCGAAGAACCGCTGGTAGTCGACCTCGAAGCCCTTGATCTTTGCGCCCTGGCCATTGGCCGGACCCGTGACCTGGACGGTGCGCGTCGTGCCGCCGTTGGTCACCGGGACATCGAAGATGCCGTACTGAATATAGTCGTCGAACTTCTTGTAGAAGACCGCGACGCTGAACTGCCCCACATTGGCGAAGTAGTTTTCCAGCGACAGGTCGAACTGCCATGCGCTCGTCGGCTTCAGGAACGGGTTGTAGGCGCTCGCCGTATAGGTCGGATTGACCCCGATCGGCTTGCCGTCCGCCCCCAGGACCCAGCGCGAATCCGAGAGGTCGCCGCCGCTCGGCAGGCTCATGCTGACGCCCATGAAGTTCTTCAGGAAGCCGATGTCCGGACGCGAAATCGCCTTGGACGCAGCGAACCGCAGCAGCCACTTCGGCGAGAAGTCGAAGCGGATGTTGAAGCTCGGGAGGAAGTTATGGAAACTGTTTTTCGCCGTGCCGTCCGCTCCGCCTCCGCTGGCGAATGCGATGTCCTGCGCCGAAAGATAGCAGAATGCCGGGAAGGGCGCGGAAGGCGGCGCTCCCGGCGGCGGCGTACCGGGCTCGCCGGTCCCGGTGAGACCGCCTGGAACGAGCGGAGTCTCCGGACACAGCGCCGGGTCGCCCTGGATTGACGCATAACGGATCGCGCCGCTGCTGACGTCGCGCGTCTGGACGAACCGCACGCCGATATTCCCGCTGACCTTGATCGTCCCGAGCATCGCATCGGGGCCGCCGAACTTGATCATGGCGTAGGCGGCCTTGGTCTTCTCGCTGACGTCCGAGATCTCGTCCGGGGTGAAGCAACTGTCCGGAAGCTCGACCTGGGTCGCAGGGAGCTGCCCGTTGCGGTCGCAGATCGGGATGAACGTGCCGACGCCGGTCAGCTCCTGGCTGAACAGGTCCGCCTTGTGGTCCTCGAGGAAATCGAACGGAACGAACGGGAACTGGCCGAGATGTCCGCCGAAGAATTTCGTCCCGAAATTGTCCATCTCGAAGAAGCCGGCCGGATAGCCCTTGAAGGTTTCTCCGGTCGCATTGCAGGTCCCGCCGGCCGGGCTGTCGATGTTCCAATACGGGTGCGCGTTACCGCAATCCGTCCACGTGTTGGCGACGTTCTGCCAGTTGTACGCGCTCCACTGCACCAGCTGCTCGCGGTCGGAATAGCGGGCGCCGAACTTGAGGCTGCTGAGCCAGTCGGTGTGGAAATCATACTGTCCGTCGCCACGCAGCGCGATCTCATGCCCCTTGCTGGCTTCGAGGTGATCCATGACGGATCGCAGGTACCAGTTGTTCGGGTTCTCGAGACCGCCTGCCGACTGATTGATATTCGTCGGCGGGTTGAGCGTAATGCGCGGCAGCTCGCCACTCGCATCGAAGCCGACGTCCGCATAGGAGTGCATCTCGATAGAGATGTCGTAATTGTCGACCTTCGATTTGATGTACTGGCCGTCGAAGTTGAAGTGGAGGTCGTTCGTCGGATCCCACTTGACGTTCAGAGCCGCGTCCTGGGTCATGCTGCGGTTCTGGTTGATGCGGCTTCCGGTACCGACTTCGGGCGCATAGCTCGGATGACCCGGAGCGTAGAAGGTGCACAGCGGCGACGCGCCCCAGGTGTAGCAGGCGTCGAACATCGGCGCGCCCTGGTCGTTCACGCCGAAGCCGACGCCCTGGTCCGGGTTACCCCACCAGAACTGGCCGTTGCTGTTGTCGCGGTTGACGGTTCCGCTCTGGAAATTGCCGTTCGAGTCGAACGTGAAGTCGGGCGTTCCGGGCGCCGGTACGGGGACTCGCCCGCTGAGGTTGCCGGGCCCGTTCAGCGGGCCGACAATGCGCGTGCGGACGTTGAAGCCGTAAAGGTCCGGGCCAAGCCCCCAGTCGCCGAACGAGCGTTCGCGCCAGCTGTTCTTGTACAGCGAGCGCAGGTACTGCGCGGTCGCGAGCACTTTGCCGCTGTTGCTCTTCCATTGGCCCGCCGCTGCGATGCCGTAGCGCTTGCGGTCATATTCGTTGTTCAGGAAGTTGATCGAAGCCGGGAAGAAAGTCAGCTCGGGCCAATCCGGAGCGCCATTCTCGACAATCGCGGTTCGGCCGTACTGGATACCCTGCGAGCGCGTCTTGACGTGCGAGTAGGCGACGTTGCCCATGATGCCGAACTCGCCGCCTTCGGTCTGCCAGCGGTTGCTGTAGAAGCCGTTGATGTCCGGCGTCCATTTCTTGTCGAGGTCGCCGTAATTGGCGCGCGCGCCGACCTGGATCAGCTGGCCGCGCGCGTCGAACGGAACGCGCGTGCGAAGGTCGACCGTGCCCGCGATCCCGCCCTCGATCATGTCGGCGGTCTGGTTCTTGTAAACGTCGACGCCGCCGAGGAGCTCCGGCGTGATGTCGGTCCAGCTGAGGCCGCGGCTGCTGTTCGCGCTGAACGTGTCGCGGCCGTTGAATTCGGAGCGGACCTGGGGAAGGCCGCGAATGATGACTCCCGACGGCTCGGCCGAGAAGTGCGCCGTGTCGCTCGTCGCCGCGAAGCGGTTGACGGTGATTCCGGGAATGCGCTGCAGCGCCTCGGCCACCGACTTGTCGGGGAATGCGCCGATGTCGGTCGCGGTGATCGAGTCGACGACCGTGTCGGCATTTTTCTTGATCTGCTGCGACGTCCTGAGTGCGCGCCGCTGACCGGTGACGATGATCGCGTTCTTTTCAGGCGCGCTCTGCGGGGTCGTCTTGTCGGTGTTGGTGCTCTGGCTCAGCGGAGTCGCCTGGTCCTCCTGCTGCTGCTGTTGCTCCTGCTGCTGTTCCGTCTGGGCCAGCGCCGGCCCCGCCTGCAGCATCGCTGCGCCGAGGACCAGTGTCGATGCACCACAACGCAACAGGCGCGCAGTCCGAGCCGAGCATCCGAACATACTTTTCTCCCCTCGATCCCGTTTCCGGGGCTCCCGAGTCGCGGAGAGTGGTAGCGCTACCAAAAAACCTTACAAACGAGCGCCGCGTCGCATATCTTTATGCTTTCGCAGCGCGAAGCCGTGGTTGTCGCAACTCTCCCCAACCCACTTTCGTGAGCAGCATGCATTCGTATGCAATCTGTGGCGCCAGTCAATCCGTGCATCGGACGCGACGAAATTCGGCGCGCGCCGTTGCGCAGCGGCAACAGGTGACCGCGTGCATGGTGGCGAGCCGACATTCGCCCGATCTGTTAGCGCTATCTTGCGCCGCCGCCGCCGCCGCCTGAAATAGCGTGCCGGCAAACAGGGGAGAGACAAATGACCGCACGGATCACGCGACGCGGCCTGCTCGTCGGCACATCGGCATTGCTCGCGTCATCTGCCGCGATCGGCGCGTTGAGCCGGCCAGCCTTCGTCCGCGCGGAAGGGATGCGGTTCGACCAGGGCGGCGCGCCGTACCGGGTCGCCGGCACGAACATGTGGTACGCGGCTTATCTTGGCGCCGATGCACCCATCGGCGACCGCGACCGCCTGAAACGCGAGCTCGACCGCCTTGCGGCGCTCGGCATCAACAACATCCGGATCCTCGGCTCTTCCGAGCTCTCGCCGCTGAAGAATTCGGTCCGTCCGACGTTTCGCGATCAGACACCAAAGTTCAACGAAACGCTGCTTCGCGGGCTCGATCACACGCTCGCCGAAATGGGACGGCGCGGCATGACCGCCGTCATCTACCTGACCAATTTCTGGGAATGGTCGGGTGGGATGATGACTTATCTCTACTGGACCAACGGCGGCCGCTACCTGGACATGAACGACCCGGCGCACCCGTGGCCGGAGTTCCCCGACATGTCCTCGGAATTTTACGGCCAGGCCGCCGCGGTGAAGATGTTCGACGATTATGTCCGCGCGGTCGTCGGGCGCCGCAACACCGTCACCGGCAAGCTCTATCGCGACGACCCCACGATCATGGCGTGGCAGCTCGCCAACGAGCCGCGGCCCGGCGGCAGCGACGAGGCCGGGCGCAGGCACATGGCGGCCTATCTCGCCTGGATCGGCGGCACCGCGCGCCTCATCAAGTCGCTCGACCCGAACCACATGGTGTCGACGGGAAGCGAGGGTACGCAGGGGTGCATCAACGACACGCAATGCGTGATCGACGCGCACAGCTCGCCGTCGGTCGATTACGTCACCGCGCACATCTGGCCGCAGAACTGGAGCTGGGCGGACCCCAAGGATCTCGCCGGAACCTGGCCCACGGTCGAGCGCAACACGCAGGACTATATTGCGCAGCAACTCGCGATCGCGAGGCGGCTGAACAAGCCGCTCGTGATCGAGGAATTCGGCTTTCCCCGCGACGGAGGAAGCTTCGATCCAGGGACCCCGACGACATACAAGGACGGCTTCTACCAGCTCATTTATTCCGCGGTTCTCGACAGCGTGCGCTCCGGCGGCCCGCTCCAGGGCTCCAACTTCTGGGGCTGGGGCGGCGAAGGGCGCGCGCAACACCCCGACCATCATTTTGTCCGCGGCGACACCAGCTATGTCGGCGACCCGCCGCACGAGCCGCAGGGCTGGTACAGCGTGTTCGACGTGGACGCCTCGACGCAGGCGGTTATCCGCGACTATGCGACCGAGCTGAAGGCGCTACCCGCCCGAGCGGCCAAGGGCGAACGGGGATAGACGGACCTAGGAGTCGATCCGGAACATCGCGACCCCGTGCGGCTCGACCGTCGCTTCGATCGATCCTGCCCAGCGGCCAACGTCCTTGTGCGCCCACAGGTCGCGCACCCTGGCGCGCACCCCGGCGGGCCAGCCGAGTTGCTCTTCGGTCGCACGGATCGGTGCGGGCGCATCGCCGCGGTTGAACAGCAGCAGCGCCCGCCCGCCGCCGGCAAGCGGCTTCACCCACACCTCGCGATCTCCCTCTTTCCACACCCGGCGGCCCTGCACGCCGAGCTTGTCCTGGTCGACCGCGATCACTTCCTTGTTGAGCAGGATCGAGCGCGTGGTTTCGTCCATGTGCGCGATGTCGTTCCCCGCCATCAGCGGCGAGGCCATCATAGCCCACAGCGAGAAATGCGCGCGATATTCGGCCGGTGACATCCCGCCGTTGCCGACCTCGAGCATGTCCGCGTCGTTCCAGTGACCCGGGCCGGCATAAGGCCACAGAGGCTCGTTGAGATCGACGATCTCGAGCAACGTGTGCGCCCAGTCGCGCTTCGGGTCCTTGACCGAGAAGCTGTCGAAAATGTCGCCCGTCGTGCGCCACAAATTGCCGACGTTCTGCGCCCACAGCCACGGCTTGGCGGTGCCCCACTCGCACATCGAGAAGACGATATCGCGGCCGCTCTGGCGAAGCGCGTCGGCCATCAGTGCGTAAGCTTCCTGCGCGTTGCGGTCGCCGGTGCTGCACCAATCGTATTTGAGATAATCCACGCCCCAGCGCGCATAGGTGAGCGCGTCCTGATATTCGTGCCCCTGGCTGCCGGGGCGGCCCCCGCAGGTCAGCCGGCCCGCGTCCGAATAGATGCCGAACTTGAGCCCGCGCGAATGGACATAGTCGGCGAGGGCCTTGATGCCGGAGGGGAATTTCTTGGCGTCGGCGGTGATGAAGCCGTTGGCGTCGCGCGGCCCGTGCCAGCAGTCGTCGATCACGACATATTGGTACCCGGCGTCGCGCATGCCGGAGCTGACCATCGCGTCGGCGGTATCGCGGACGGTCTGCTCGTTCACGTCGCAGGCGAACTTGTTCCAGCTGTTCCAGCCCATCGGCGGAGTCAGCGCGAGCCCGTTCGGCGCCTTGTTCACCACCTCCTGTGTCGTCTCCGCAAGCGCGGGCACGGCGGTGAGACTCGCCGCAACCGCTGCCGACACCATCAACTTCACGATGCGAGACATGCCCCCTCCCAAGCTCCCGTTCGGCTCTTGCGTTAGCGCTACCAAACGGCAATGCCGGACGCGAGGGGAGAATCATGACAGGCTTGCGCGCGCTGCTGATCGGGGCCTTGCTGCTGGTGGCCGGCACTGCCGTTCAGGCGCAGACGGCGCCGCTCCCGCGCGTCGTCGAATCCGGCGGCAGGCACGCGCTCCTCCTCGACAACCAGCCGTTCCTGATGCTCGGCGCGCAGACCAACAACAGCAGCAATTATCCGGCGATGCTGCCCGACGTCTGGCGTGTGGTCGACCAGCTCCACGCGAACACCGTCGAAATCCCTGTCGCCTGGGACCAGGTCGAACCCGTCGAGGGGCGGTTCGATTT
The DNA here is from genome assembly GCA_035700945.1 of Sphingomicrobium sp. Lineage (GTDB taxonomy): Bacteria > Pseudomonadota > Alphaproteobacteria > Sphingomonadales > Sphingomonadaceae > Sphingomicrobium. Next base: position 20,794 of record DASSOE010000099.1, read on the forward strand.
CTCGTTCGTCGATGCGCTGGTGCCGCAGGCGCGCCAGCACAATGTCCGGCTCGTGCTGCTCTGGTTCGGCGCGTCGAAGAACACGTCGCCGAGCTACGCGCCCGAATGGGTGAAGCGCGACACCAAGCGCTTCCCGCGCATGATCACCAAGGACGGCAAGACTCATTATGTGCTCTCGCCGATGGCACGCTCCACGCTCGCGGCCGACAGCCGCGCGTTCGCCGCGCTGATGCGCCACATCCGCGAGATCGACCCGCAGCATACGGTGATCATGGTGCAGGTCGAGAACGAGACCGGAAGCTACGGCAGCCCGCGCGATTTCTCGCCCGAAGCCAATCGCCTGTTCGCCGGTCCCATCCCCGCCGAGCTCGCGAAGCGCGAAGGCAAGAGCGGCACCTGGGCGCAGGTCTATGGCTGGAAGGCCGACCAGGCCTTCAACGCGTGGTACACCGCGCGCTACGTCGACCAGGTCGCCGCCGCCGGCCAGGCCGAGCTCGACCTCCCCATGTACGCCAATGCGTCGCTCAGCGACCCTTTCAAGGAAGAAGGCGCGCAATATGGGGCGAGCGGCGGACCCAACTGGAACGTGATCGACATCTGGAAAGCCGCCGCGCCGCACCTCGCGCTGCTCGCGCCCGACATCTACGATCGCGACGAGAAGGTCTATGCGGCGCAACTCGATCATTATGCGCGGCCCGACAACGCATTGTTCGTTCCCGAGAACGGCAACGCAGCCGAATTTTCGCGCTTCCTGTGGCTCGCGCTCGGCAAAGGCGCGATCGGCTGGGCGCCGTTCGGCATGGACGCGACCGGCTATTCCAACTTCCCGCTCGGCGCGAAGCAGCTCGACGCCGAAACGCTCGAATCGTTCGCGTCCAAATATCGCCTGCTTCAGCCCATCGCCCGCGACTGGGCGCAGCTCGCCTTCGAGAATCCGGCGATCGGCTTCGCCAAGCCCAAGGACGGCGCCGACCAGTCCAGCACGCTCGGCCGGTGGAAGGTCACAGCGATGTACGGGATGTGGGAGTTCGGCGAGCGCGACTGGACCTGGATCGACATGCCGCCGCACCCGAACAAGGATAGGCCCGTCGGCGGCGCGGCGGTGATCCAGCTCGGCCCCGACGAATTCCTGCTCGCCGGCTCCGACGTCCGCATCCGCTTCGGGCTCGACAAGCCCGCGGGCGGCGAGAACGTCCAGTTCGTAGAGATCCAGGAAGGCACGTTCGAGAACGGCCGCTGGGTGATGAAGCGGCGCTGGAACGGCGACCAGACCGACTACGGGCTGAACCTCACGCGGCCGGCGCTGCTCAAGGTTCGGATGGGGACCTACCGATGAGGAGACGATCGTGACCGCTGCTTCGCCGCGCCTGCTGCTCGCCGCCTTGATGCTGACGACGAGCGGGGCCGCGCTCGCCGGCAGCTACACCAAGAGCGCGAGCGGCATCGTCGTTCTGCCGGACGCGGGGCCGGCGAAAGCCGTCCGGCTCGAGCTTTACGGCGACCGCATCATCCGCGTGACGGAGAGCCCGTCAGGCACGTTCGACCTCCCGCCGAGCCTCGCGGTGGCCGCCCTCCCGTCATCGGTCGAGTTCACGGTTTTGGAACGAGCGGGAACCGTCATTCTCAAGACCAAGCGCGCGCAAGCGAGCGTCAGCCTCGCCGACGGGACGGTGCGTTTCGACGACGCGGCGGGACAGCTCGATCTCGCCGAAACCGCGCCCGGAAGCTTCGCTCCGGTCACGATCGAGGGGCACCCCTATTTCGCGATCCGCCAGCAGTTCAACCGCGGCACCGACGAGGGACTCTATGGGCTCGGGCAGCACCAGAACCGGCAGATGAACTACAACGGCGAGGACGTCGAACTCGCCCAGCACAATATGGACGTCGCCATCCCGTTCCTGGTGTCGACGCGCAACTATGGCGTCCTGTGGGACAACAATTCGATTACCCGCTTCGGCAATCCCAGGCCGTACAGTTTCGCCGGGTCTGGCGACACGACCCTGAAGGTGACGGACGCGCAGGGGCGGCCGGGCTGGACGGCTCAGTACTTCCTTGGTGAGCGGCTCGCGGCCGAGCGCACCGAGACGGTGATCGACTATCAATATCTCGACGACCAGGCGAAATGGCCGGCGGCGGCGAAGGCGCAGACGGTCGCGGCGACGACCGGGCAGAACACTCAAGGGAACGCGGTGCAGACGCAGCACGTCGTCTGGACCGGCCGCGTGACGCCGGGAGCGACCGGCCTGCATCGCTTCCGCCTCTATTCGTCGAGCTATGTGAAGGTCTTCGCGGACGGCAAAGAAGTGCTCGAGCGATGGCGCCAGAACTGGAACCCCTGGTACCACAATTTCGACCTTCCGCTGACCGCCGGACAGCCGGTCGACATCCGCATCGAATGGGAGCCCAACGCCGGCTACATCGCGCTGCTGCACAACGATCCGCTCGCCGACGCAGATCGCCATTCGATCCAGTTCGCTTCCGAAGCCGCCAAGGCGATCGATTATTATTATGTCGGCGGCGACAGCATGGACGACGTCGTCTCCGGCTATCGCACGCTAACGGGCAAAGCCCCCATCCTGCCCAAATGGGCGTATGGTTTTTGGCAGAGCCGCCAACGCTACGAGACTCAGAACCAGCTGCTTTCGGTCGTGCGCGAATATCGCAAGCGCAAGCTGCCGCTCGATAACATCGTCCAGGACTGGTTCTACTGGCCCGAGGACCAGTGGGGCTGCCATTGCTTCGACCCCAAGCGCTTCCCCGACGCGCAGGCGATGATCGACGAGGTCCACCGCCAGAACGCACACGTGATGATCTCGGTCTGGGCAAAATTCTATCCGACCGCCGAGCATTACAAGCAGCTTGACGCGCTCGGCGGCATCTACCGGCGGATGGACCATCCGCGCGCCGACGAACCGACCGATCCCGCTTACCTCAAGACCTTCTACCGCGACTGGGTCGGGCCGGGTTATGCGAGCGCTTTCTACGACCCGTACAACCGCGCGGCGCGCGACCTCTATTGGACACAAATTCGCGACAGCCTCGCGTCCAAAAGTTTCGACGCGTGGTGGCTCGATTCGGACGAGCCCGATTTCCACTCGAACCTGTCGATCGACGAGCGCAAGCGGCGCATGAGCCCGACCGCGGCGGGGCCGGGCGCTGCCTTCTTCAACTCCTATCCCATCGTCCACGTCGACGGCGTCCACCAGGGGTTGATCGCCTACAAGCCCGACGTCCGGCCGTTCATCCTGACGCGCTCGGCTTTCGCCGGGATCCAGCGCGACAGCGCGGCCGTCTGGTCCGGCGACGTCGCTGCGCGCTGGGACGACCTTCGCGACCAGATTTCCGCAGGCGCCAATTTCTCATTGTCAGGCGTGCCCAACTGGACCCACGACATCGGCGGCTTCGCGGTCGAGGAGCGCTATTCCAAACAGGACCCGAAAGCGCTCGACGAATGGCGCGAGCTCAACACCCGCTGGTTCCAGTTCGGCGCCTTCTCGCCGCTGTTCCGAAGCCACGGCGAATTCCCCCGCCGCGAGATTTACGAGCTCTCCCACGAGGGCTCGCCGACCTACGAGTCGATGGCCTGGTACGACCGGCTTCGCTACCGGCTGATGCCGTACATCTACACGCTCGGCGCCGACACCTGGTTCAGGGACGGCACGATCATGCGCGCGCTGGTGATGGATTTCGGGGCGGACCGGAACACGTGGGCAATCGACGACGAATATCTGTTCGGCCCCGCGTTCCTCGTCGCGCCGGTGACCGAATACAAGGCGCGCGCGCGCAAGGTTTATCTGCCCGCGGGCGCAACCTGGTACGATTTCTACAGCGGCCGAAGCACGGAAGGCGGGCAGACGATTGACGCCGCCGCGTCTTACGAGAGGATGCCCCTGTTCGTCCGCGCCGGCTCGATCGTCCCGACCGGACCGGCGATCCAGCACACCGGCGAGGACAAGGGCGGCCCGGTCACGCTCAACGTCTACACCGGCGCCGACGGCGGCTTCTCGCTCTACGAGGACGACGGCACCAGCCGGCAGTATCTCCACGGCCAATATTCGCGCATCCCGCTCAAGTGGGATGAGGCGGCCAAGACGCTGACCATCGGCGCGCGCGAGGGGAACGGCTACGCCGGAATGCCCGACAAGCGTGTGATCGACATCCGCTGGATGAAGCCGGGCACCGCGCGAGCACTGTCGTTCGATGCGAGGCCGGACGCGAGCGTCACCTACACCGGGGCTCCCGTGACCGTGTCGATGAAGTAGCCGGGCCGCTACTTCCGCGCGCGCTTGTAAAGCTTCACCACCTCATCCACCGGCAGCGCGTCGATGTGGCGGCCGTTGCCGTCCATCGGCGTGGCCGCAAACATCGAGTTGATCGCAGCCTCCTCCGCCGCCTCGACCGCGGCTTCGAACAGCGGTGACATCTGCTCGTTGGGAAGGTCGAGGATAGCACTCGCCTTGGCCCGGCGCTCCGGAGTCCGGCGCACATCCGCATTCGTCGAGAACGCGACGGCATATTCGCCCGAGCCGTTGGTCATGGGCGAGCCCGTCCGGGCAATGCCGAGAAGCCCGCGATGGGCCAGCCGCTCGAGGTTGCGGTCGGAGAGCGGCGCATCGGTGGCGACAACGACAATACATGACCCGTCGCCGCTCGTCTTCGACAACTGGTCCTTCAGCATGTATTGGCCGAGCGCCTGGCCGACCGGCACTCCGGCCACCTGCAGCACGCCACCGTAATTGGTCTGCACCAGCACGCCGACTGTCCAGCCGCCGAGGTTGGCGGGGAGCTTGCGCGAGCTGCTGCCGATCCCGCCCTTCCAGCCGAACGCGATCGTTCCCGTTCCCGCGCCGACCGCGCCTTCCTGCACCGGCCCGTCGCGCGCCTGGTCGATGGCCGCGATCGCGTCGGCGGGCCGAACGCGCCGCGCACGGATGTCGTTGAGCGTGCCGTCGTTGGTCTCGCCGACCACCGCGTTCACCGACCGCACCTCCTCATTGCCGGGTTGCTTGAGCGTCCATTCGACGACGCCCGCCGCCGCCTCAGGCACGTTCAGCGTGTTGGTGAGCACGATCGGAGTCTCGATCTCGCCGAGCTCCTTAATCTGCGTCGAGCCCATGAACTTGCCGTAGGCATTACCGACCGCGAAGCCGGCCGGGACCTTGTCCTGGTACAGGTTGCCGCCATGCGGGACGATTGCAGTCACGCCGGTGCGGATGTTGGCGCCCTCGACGATTGTCACCTGTCCGACCCGGACATCAGCCACGTCGGTGATCGCGTTGAACCGGCCGGTTGGGAGAATCCCGAATGCGATCCCCGCTTCGCGAGCGCGCGGGCGGTGCTCGGCGTGAGCGGTGCTGGTCATGACCAGGAGAGCCAACAGCAAGCCAGTCTTCCGCATCGCGCCGTCATACTAAGCTGCGGCCGAGGATGCGAATGGCGGGGGTGAACCCATCTCCACGCGGCAGGGTGATGCGCAAAGCATCCGCATCGCGCCGGAACTGCAGCGGCGGTCCGCCGAGGAGTTCGACTTTCTCGATCGTCGCATCCGGGAGCGCACGCTTGCCGAGCGAAACGATCGCGCTTTCCCGCTCCGGCCATTCCATGAAGATCGCGTAGAGCGCGTCGTCCCTGGTCGTGAAGCGCACGTCTTCGCTCGTCAGCGGCTTGGCCTTGTCCTCGCCGAACGCGCCGGCCGGCGGCGGCTTGGTCGGCCCCTCGCCGAAGCTGCGCCACGGGCGGGTGCCGAAGATCGCCTCGCCGTTGCGCCGGGTCCACGCCGTGATGTCGTCGAGGATCGTCTCTTCCTTGTCGTCGATGCTGCCATCGCCACGGATCGGGATGCTGAGCAGCAGATTGCCGTTCTTCGACACGATGTCGGCGAGCATCTGCACGACCTGCTTCGCGCTCTTGTAGCTGCCCTCCTCGTAGATCCGCCGCGAATAGTGCCAGTTGCCGATGCAGGTCGCGGTCTGCCACGGCTCGGGCTGGATCGCGTCAAGCGTGCCGCGCTCCACATTCGAAACCAGCGCGCGGCGCTCGAACGGACCCGCCTGCCCCGCCGTGATCACCACGTCCGGCGTCCCGTGCCAGCGGGCCGCCTGGTTGTAGTAATGCGCGATCGCGTCGAGCCCATAGTCGCCGAACGGGACGCGCTGGTGGTCGAGGTAGATGATGTCCGGCCGGTAGTCCTCGACCATCTGCTTCTGCCGGGCGAGCCATTTCTCGACGAACGCGATGTTCCCCGCCGGCACGCCTTCGAACCACTGCCCGTCTCGCTTTTCGTGCCAGTCGAGCATTTCCTGGTCCGACGCGATCCCGTCCGGCGGCACGTAATAAGGATCGGTGTAGAGCTCCTGCGGGTCGAGGCCGTCCCAGAATTTTTCCCGTCCGTGCCGCTTGCGCAGCCAGTACGCGTCGTAGCGCCGGCCGCGCATCGGCCCTTCGGCGTCATAGCCGTAAGCGACCTGGTACCAGTGCCACGCGTGGCCCGAATGATTGGACACTCCGAACTTCAGCCCCGCATCGCGCACCAGCGGCGCCCAGGTGCCGACGATGTCGCGCTTCGGCCCGACGCGAACGCTGTTCCAAACGTGGTGCCGGCTCGCGAACAGGTCGAGATTGTCGTGGTGGCATCCCATCGCCATCACGTAGCGCGCGCCTGCCGCCTGATAGCGCTTCAGCAGATATTCCGGCTGCCAGGCTTCCGCTTTCCACTGGCCAATGATGTCGATGAAGCCGGTGCGGCTGGGGTGGCCGTAATGCTTCAGGTGGTGCTGGTAAGCGGTCTCCGGCGGGAACCACGGCTGGCGCCCGCGGACATACATCAGCCGGGCGTACCAGTCGCCCCATTCGGGCTGGCATTGCGGCCCCCAGTGCGCCCAAATGCCAAGCTTCGCGTCGCGGAACCAGTGGGGGACGCGATAGTGGCTCGCGAGCGATCGCCAGCTGGCTGCGAACGGTGCTCCAGCCGCCGCGCGCGCGGACAACAGCGCCGCTCCTCCAGCAGAAAGCATCTCGCGCCGGGTCACCCCCAAGGCGGCTTACCGACCCGTCAATCTCTGGACGATGAAGCGCGCGATGAACTGGCGCAGCTCCGATGTCGACTTGGCGAGAACGCCCCGCGCTCGCTCCGGCATATGTTCGGCGGGATCGCCGTTCGCGCGGAAGACATAATGATCGAACAAGGTCCGCCAGCGATCGCGCTTCCGGTCCGCGAGATGCCCGACCGAGAGCAGTCCATGCGCGACTGCGTGCAGCGGTGAATCGGCGTCCGTGGGCTCGTCCTGCCACCAATAGTTCACAAGAACGTTGAGCGGTCCGCTCGCCTCTACCGCGTGCCACCACAAGGCCGGGATGTAGATCGCATCGCCGGGACCAAGCGTGGCGGTTTGCGCGTGCTTCAGAGCCTCGCGGAATCGCGGGAACCGCTCGAAGTCGGGAGCGGCGAGGTCGACCAGGCTCGTCGGCTGCCCGGCAGGGGTTCGGTCGATCGGCCCGACGTAGAGGTTGCCGACCTGCTCCGTCGGGAAAAGCGTAAAGCGGCGAGTCCCGCTGACCACACAAGCGACATTGTCGGATTCGTCGAAATGCGCCGCGATCCGGCTGCTGTTGCCGATCCAGATCCGCGGGACTCCGCCCCGCCGTTCGATCTCGGCCAGCGGATTCTGCGCGGCGAAGCCCGGCAGGATCTCCGACGTGAAGGTCGAGCCCATGTAGAGCGGCTGCGCGTGGCCCTCGCGGCCGAGCCCAAGCAGGGTCTGGATAAACTGTGCGAAGCGCGTCTCGGAGACGTGGAAGTTGAAGCCCTGGAGATCGTCCCGGTAGAAGAATCGGCCTCCGGCGTGCGGCTCCCCCACGAAGGCGCGAACGGCCGCTCCGCAGTCGAGCGAGCCGAGATAGGCGGCAAGGCTGTCGAGCGAATTCCGGGTCACGCCGACCGCCGGCCAATCGGAAACGAGCCCGCGGAACACCGCAGGCTCGTCCCTCTCGTGAATGATCTCGGCGAAGCTCGCCGGATCGCATTCTTCGATCGGCGGCAGAGGGGCTGCGGGCGCGTCGCCCATGGACGTTGTCGCCCGTGCTCGCGTCAGTGCGCGTGCGCTTTCGCGACCAGCTCGGCGAACTTGTCGGCGGTCATGCCGAGCAGGAGGCCCTGGTCGTCCTTGCCGAATGCGATGAGCGGCACGCCGATCTTGGTCTGGCCGGTGTCGACGACCGCCTGACTGGCATCGACGGAGACGATCGTTCCGATCTGGACGCCCTTGCTGTCGCGCAGCGCCAAGCCCGGCTTGATGTCCGCCGCGGTGGCCGCAACTGCCGACTGGTGCTTGGTCGCGCGCTGCTCGACCTTGGACGACGACGCCTTGGGGTCGGCGGCGCCGATCAGCCGGTTGTAGTCCGCATTGTTCTCGCGGTTGCCTTGCGAGATTTTGGTCGAATCACCGGTGCCTGGAAGCGGCCCGGCCGGTGGAGCCACCTGCGCGGAAGCCATGGATGCGGCGCCGGCGCCAAGCGCGAGCGTGACGAGAAGTCGAATTGCCGTGCGGGTCATGTCTCTAACCTGGTTTCTGATAGCGTTACCACATTGCACTCGCCGGCAGCGAACCGCAACGGCCGGCCGGCTGGTGCCAATGTGTCCAAAGCGCAATTATCCCATGCCGCGCCTGAACCGCGGCTTGCAGCTTCAGACCTCCAGCTCGACCCACACCGGCGCGTGGTCGCTCGTCTTCTCCCACCCGCGCGGCTCGCGGTCGACGCCGGCATTTTTTAACCGCTTCGCGAGCGCCGGGCTGAGCAGCGCATGATCAATGCGGATCCCGGCGTCGCGCTCGAAGGAATTCCGCCAGTAATGCCAGAAGGTATAGATGCGTTGGTCCGGGAACAGGTGCCGGATGGCATCGGTCCAGCCGTGCGCCACGAGCTCGCGGTATCTCTCCCGCGCTTCGGGCGCGAATAGCGCGTCCTTCCTCCAGCGCTCCGGCTTGTAGACGTCCATGTCCGTGGGAATCACGTTGAAGTCGCCCATCAGCAGTGCCGGCGCGCCGCTGTCGAGCAGCTCCTGCGCATGGGCGCTCAGCGCATCGAGCCAGGCGAGCTTGTAGTCGAACTTGGGTCCGGGGCTGGGATTGCCGTTGGGCGCATACATGTTGCCGATCAGGATGCCGCAGATCGCCGCCTCGATGTAGCGGCTCTGCTCGAGGTTGGGGTCGCCTGGAAGCGCGCGCCGCGTTTCGACGGGGTCGCCGACCCGGCTTAGCAGCGCGACCCCGTTCCAGCGCTGCTGGCCGTGCCAGATCGCCGAATAGCCGAGTCTCTCGATCGCATCGATCGGGAACGCCTCGTCGGTGCACTTGAGCTCCTGCAGCCCGGCGATGTCCGGCCGGAACTGCTCGAGCCAGCGCGTCAGTACCTGGAGGCGCGAATTGATGCCATTGATATTGTAGGTCGCGATCCTCAGCCGGGTCTTTGCCATGGATCAGGAACCAACCGCCGCGCTTTGGGTTCTACCGTCCGTGCTTCGGGTCCAACGATTCGTGTCTCCGGAGCGGAACCCGGGCTGAAAGGCCTGCGGATCGGCTTCGTTTGATGACGCGAACCAACGGAAGAAGCATGGAGAGCCCCGTCACGCGAGAGCGTGTCGGGGCTCTTTCTCTAGCGATTCTCGCGAGTCGCGTACTTGTGCACCGAGTCGTCCACCGATTGACCCACAAGTTTGTCGCGTGGATGACATTTTTGACTCGCATCCTCCGGCGAATCGGCTATTGTTGTTTTGTGCTTAGGGAGTCGAAAGACAAACTCAGCATGGTGCCCCGGCAGGGTCAAACCTGCCGGGGCTACCCATTTACGGGACAGGCGATCAGGCTCCGCGAGGAGCCTTTTTTGTTGCCCAGTCGCTTCGCCATCGGCCTTTCGTCATTGCGAGCGCAGCGAAGCAATCCATTACCGCAGCTGGATTGCCCGGCTCCTTTGGAGCTATGTAATGACGATCAAAGAGCCCGAGGATTCGCGCCGTCCAGCTTCAGTCGCTTCGACCGGTTCGGCAGCGGATATTTGTTGCCGCTGGCGCAGTTGAACAGCACCGCCCGCTCGCCGCGGCCGACCAGCCCCTCCCCGACCGCCTTGCGCCACGCGGCGAGCACCGCGCCGCCTTCCGGGCAGAACAGAAAACCGTCGTCGCGCGCGGCGTCCTCGACCGCCTGCAGGATCGCTTCATCAGACACCGCGATCGCCGCGCCCTTGCTCTCGCGCACTACGCGCAGGATCAGGAAATCGCCAACGGCCTTCGGCACGCGGATGCCTGTCGCGACCGTCGCCGCATTCTCCCACCGCTCGGCGAACTCGTCGCCGCGCTCAAAGGCGCGCACCATCGGCGCGCAGCCTTCGGCCTGGACGGCGTACATCCGCGGCCGCTTCGGTCCGATCAGCCCGACCGCCTCGAGCTCGTCGAAGCCCTTCCACATCCCGATCAGCCCGGTGCCGCCGCCTGTCGGGTAGAAAATCGCGTCCGGCAGCTCCCAGCCGAGCTGCTCGGCGAGCTCGAACCCCATCACCTTTTTACCTTCGAGCCGGTAAGGCTCCTTGAGCGTCGAGCAGTCGAACCACAGCCCTTCTGCCGCGCCCTTGCCGACCAGCGCCCCGCATTCGTCGATCTGTCCGTCGGCGACATAGACGCGGGCGCCATATGCAGCCGTTTCCGTGACGTTGATCTCTGGCGTCTCCGCCGGGCAAATGACGATGGTTTCAATCCCGGCCCGCGCGCCATAGGCGGCGAGCGCCGCGCCGGCATTGCCGTTGGTCGGCATCGCCATCCGCTCGATCCCGAACTCCTTCGCCATGGTCACGGCCATCGCCAGCCCGCGCGCCTTGAACGAGCCGGTCGGGAGCCGCCCTTCGTCCTTGACGAGCAGGTTCGGGCCGCCGGTCTCGATCAGCGGCAGGATCGGCGTCTCGATCTCACCGAGGCTGATCGGCGCGATATCGTTCGGGAGTAGTTCGCACCATTTCCACATACCCGCGTCGCGCGCCGCGAGACTCTCGCGCGTCAGCGTGCCTTTCGCCGCCTCGAGATCGTAGCGCACGAGCAACGGCTTGCCGGCGCGGCTGAGGTTGTGCGGGCGTCCGGTGTCGTAGCGTTCGCCGGTGAGCGAACATTCGAGATGAGTGACGTACATCGGGTCAACAGTCGCTGTGGTGGGCGGGATGGTCGCGTTCGACCTGGATCGTGCAATGATCGATATGGAAGCGGTCGTGAAGAAGCGTCCGCGCGCTTTCGAGCAGCGCATCCGGATAATCCGCCTGCGCGGTCACGATATGCGCCGTCAGCGCGGTCTCGGTCGTGCTCAAGGGCCAAATGTGCAAATCGTGCACGGCCTCGACTCCTCCAATGTTCGCCAACGCGGCCTCGACCTCGTCGAGCGTGATTCGGCTCGGCACGCCGGCGAGCGACATCCACACCGATTCCTTGAGCAATCCGATGGTGCTCCACAGGATGATGACGGCGACGATCAGGCTCATCACCGGGTCGATCCACTCCCTCTCGGTCCACATGATTGCCAGCCCTGCGAGCACGACCGCGGCCGAAACCAAGGCGTCGGCCGCCATGTGCAGGAACGCGCCCTGGATATTGATGTCGCGACGCCGTCCGCGCGCGAACAGCAAGGCCGTCGCGCCGTTGATGACAATGCCGATGGCGGCGACGATCATGATCGTGCCGCCTTCCGCAGCCGATGGGTGGAACAGCCGGCGCACCGCTTCCGCGCCGATCGCTCCGACCGCAATCAGCAGCAGCAGCGAATTGGCGAGCGCGGCGAGGATCGGCGCTTTTTTGAAACCGTAGGTGAAACGCGGCGAGCGCGCGCGGCGCGCCATCATCGCCGCTGCCCAGGCGAGCACGAGCCCGAGCACGTCCGAGAGATTGTGCCCGGCATCGGCCAGAAGCGCCATGGAATTGGCGAAGAAGCCGAACGCGACCTCGGCCGCGACGAAGGCGAGGTTGAGCGCGATCCCGATCGCGAACGCCTGACCGTAATCGGCCGGCGGGTGCGCGTGATCGTGAGA
>DASSOE010000100.1:0-8345 GCA_035700945.1 Sphingomicrobium sp.
GGGTTCGTCTTCGACGATCAGGACACGCATCGATGCTCCCCGGAGCTGTTCATCTTCACGCCGTCAACCCGCGTTGCGGCGAGAGGTTGCTTTGGTGAAACAACTGGGGAGGCGCGGCGAAAAGTCAATCCGCGCCCGGAACGGTATCTTACGGCCGCGAGCGGCGGATGATCCGCCCGGTCTGCGGGTCGACGTCGACCCAGATCACGCGGCCGTTCTGGATGAACTTCATCCGGTAGGTGCCATTGTTCAGTTCAGGGCCGAGATAGTCGGCGCCGCCCATGAACGGGATCACGCGCTGTTCGAGCTGCGGGAGCGGCATCGATCGGCCGTGGCGGGTGGCTTCGAACGCGCGCTCCTGCTCGCGGTGCGGCTGCTGCGACCGCCGATCCGACTGTTCCGCGCGCGGCCCGCGGTCGCGCGGCCGGTCGGCCAGCGCCGGGGCGCTGCTGAGGCCGGCTGCAAGCACGCCGGCAAGGAGGAGGGTACGCAGGATGTTCATGACTCGACTCTTTTCGTCGGCGCCCTTCTAACACCAGCCATTGAATTGGCTATGAACACGCCTGCACGGAGGCGTTCAGGGTCACAGGCCGTTGCAACAAGGCAACATGACGCTAGTTGCCCGCTCATGGCCGCGCCAATCCTCTCCTACGAAAACCTCGGCCTGATCCAGGGCGAAGGCTGGCTGTTTCGTGAACTCGATCTCTACATCGGCGAACGCGACCGCCTCGCGCTGATTGGCCGCAACGGCGCCGGCAAGACGACCCTGCTCAAATGCCTCGCGGGCTTCATCGACACCGACGAAGGCAAGCGCACCATCGTGCCGGGCACCAACGTCGTGCTGCTCGAGCAGGACCCGAAAATGGACGGGTTCGAGACCCTGCACGACTGGGTCGTGCACGGCGCCGACGCGCCCGAGCCGCACGAAGCGGCGGCGATCGCCGACCAACTCGGCATCGACCTCTCGCGGCCGACCGCGACCGCAAGCGGCGGCGAGCGCCGGCGCGCCGCGATCGCGCGTGCGCTCGGATTGAACCCCGACGTGCTGCTGCTCGACGAGCCGACCAACCATCTCGATCTCGGCGCGATCGAGTGGCTCGAGGACTGGCTCAAGCGCTTCAAGGGCGCATTCATCGTCATCAGCCACGACCGCACGTTCCTGACGCGGCTGACGCGCAGCTGCTTGTGGCTCGACCGCGGCGAACTTCGGCGTGCCGAGATCGGCTTCGGTGGGTTCGAGGCATGGACCGAGCGCGTCTACGAAGAGGAAGCCCGCGCCGCCGAGAAACTCGACGCCAAGCTCAAGATCGAGCTGCACTGGCTCCAGCGCGGGGTGACCGCGCGCCGCCGCCGCAACCAGGGCCGCCTCGCCAAGCTCAACGAAATGCGTGCCCAGCGGGCGGCGATGCTCGGCGCCGCGGGAACGGCGAAGCTCGCGCTGGCGAAGGACGACGTCCGCTCGAAAACGGTGATCGAGGCGGATCAGGTCGGCAAGAGCTTCGGCGAGCGGCAGATCATCCGCGATTTCACCCTGCGTATCCAGCGCGGCGACCGCATCGGCGTGGTCGGTCCGAACGGCTCGGGCAAAACGACTTTGCTCAAGCTGCTGACCGGCGAGCTCGAGCCCGACAGCGGCACGGTGACATTGGCCAAGACCCTGAGTGGCATCGTCATCGACCAGCAGCGCAAGCTGATGGAGCCGCAGCGGCGGGTGAAGGACGTCCTTGCGAACGGCGGCGACTGGATCGACGTTCGCGGCCACAAGAAGCACATCAAGGGCTATTTGAAGGAATTCCTGTTCGATCCGGCGATCGCCGACGCGCCGATCGGCTCGCTGTCCGGGGGCGAACGATCGCGCCTGCTGCTTGCGCGCGAGTTCGCGCGCGAGGCGAACCTGCTCGTGCTCGACGAGCCGACCAACGACCTCGACCTCGAAACGCTCGATCTGCTGCAGGAAGTGATCGCCGATTACGAAGGCACGGTGCTCATCGTCAGCCACGACCGCGACTTTCTCGATCGCACGGTGACGATCACGCTCGGGCTCGACGGCTCCGGCAAGGTCGACATCGTCGCTGGCGGCTACGAGGACTGGGTGCGGAAGCGGTACGAGGCGATGCATTCCCCCCCTCCCGCTCGCGGGAGGGGGCAGGGGGGTGGGAGTGTCCACAACAGGCCCACCCCTTCGCCGCTTCGCGGCTCTTCCCCTCCCGCAAGCGGTAGGGGAGGAAAATTGTCCTACAAGGACCAGCGAGACTACGATCGCCTGCCGGGCGAGATCGAGCGGCTCCAGGCCGAGGTCGCAGCGGACGAGCAGGCCCTCTCCGACCCCGACCTCTACACCCGCGATCCCGCGCGCTTCGCCGAGCTAACCGAACGCATCGCCCGCCACCGCGCCGACATCGAGGCCGCCGAAGTGCGCTGGCTCGAGGTCGCAGAGATGCTTGAGGATCTGGTGTCATCCCGGGCTTAACCCTGGACCCGTCTTCTCTCGCAAGCAAAAGGAAGGCAGGCCCCGGCTCAAGGCCGGGGTGACGGGTTCGCTCAGCCGCGCTCGCCGCGGCGGGGTGGGTTCGCCGTCGTCGCGCTGCCCGCCACGGCCGCCGTCCGCTCCCTGATCCGCCGCTCGAGGATCGACAGCGGCATCGCGCCTTCGAGCAGCACTTCGTGAAAGCGCTTGAGGTCGAACCTGTCGCCGAGCGTCTTCTGCGCTTCGACGCGGGCGCGGGTCCAGGCGGTGTGGCCGACCTTGTAGCTGCACGCCTGGCCGATCATGGTGCAATAGCGCTCGACCTCGCGCTGCGAACGCGGACGGGCGTAGCCGGTGGTCTGGACCATGTAATCGGTCGCCTGCTCGCGGCTCCAGCGCTTGGCGTGGATTCCCGTGTCGACCACGAGCCGCGCGGCGCGGAACAGGAAGGACTGGAGGAATCCGGCGCGGCCGAGCGGGTCGTTGGCATAAGCGCCGAGCTCGTCGGCAAGCTGCTCTGCGTAGAGCGCCCATCCTTCGGAATAGGCCGAGAAGAAGCCGAGCTTCCTCAGCGTCGGGATATCCCTCGACTCCTGCGAAATGCTGATCTGCAAGTGATGCCCCGGCACGCCCTCGTGGTAGCAGAGCGTCGGCAGCGTGAACTTGGGCCAGTCGCCCATGTCCTTCAAATTGATGAAGTAGATCGCGGGCCGCGAGCCGTCGAGCGCGGCGCGATTGTAATAGCCGTTCGACGCGCCGTCTTGGATTTCCGGCGGTACACGGCGGATTTCGAGTGGCTGGTTCGGAAGCGTGTCGAACGCCTGCGGCAGGCGGCCGTACATGTCCTTCACGACCTCGTTCAGATAGGCGAGCAGCTCGGCGCGGCCGGCATCGCTGTCGGCAAAGAGCTGCGACGGGGTCTTGCTGACCGCCCCGAGCCGCTCGCCGACGCTTCCCTGCGTATAACCCTGCGACTTCAGGATGGAATCGAGCTGTGCGGTGATGTCGGCGACCTGCTCGACGCCCATCTGATGGACCTCGGCCGGCGTGAAGTTAGTGGTGGTCGCCTGGCGCAGCGCCTCCGCGTAAATGGCCTCGCCGTCGTTGAGGCGCCACGCGCCGTCGCCGGGCCGGGTGGTCGGCTTCAGCTGCGCCATCGCCGCCATCTGCCGGTCGACCGCGGGATAGACGCTGTTGGCGACGATCGCCGAGGCTTGCCATTCCCAGTCGCCGGCGATGCCCTTCGCGCCCGTGCGCTTCACGATCGATTCAACCATCGAATTTTGCGCGGGCGCCGGCTCGCGCAGCTTGCGCATCTGGCCCAGCGCGAGGTCGATCGACCAAACCGGCGCGAGGAAGCCGCGCGCCGCCTGCGCGCGCTGCTCGGCAGTGTCGTTGTCGAGCACGGTCGCGAATTGCTGAAGGCGCGCCAGGTAAGCGTCCGCGTCCGCCTTGTCGTTGATCGTGTGCGCGGTGTTGAGGAAGTCGGGGATCGAGAAATAGGCGCCGCCCTGCTGGGTGATCGGGTAGGGCCGCTGCGCGGAATCGATGTCCCACCGAGCGGGCGCCTGCGTGGCGGTTTCGAGCGAATAGAGGACGACTTCGCGATTGAGCCTCGCCGCATCGCTCAGCGTCGTTGGGCCGACCGCCTGGACCTCGGCAATGTACCGGCGCGTCCGAGCGAGATCCTCGCGGCGCGCGGCGCCTTGCGGCCGCGTATCCAGCTTCGACTTGAGGTCGGCATTGGGGCCCTTGTCGAGCCCAAGCGAGGTGGCGAGCCGCGGCGAATGGCGGACCAGGTCCTTGAAGATGCGGTCGAAGTTCTCGTTGAGCCTGGCGTCGCCGCTGGCCGCCGCGGCGGCGAATGACGGCGCCTCGGTGAACGGAAGCAGCGCGACCGTAGCACCGGTGGCGAGAAACGAACGACGATCCATGTGACTATCCCCAACCGCGATTTTTCGACGGGGCAGGTTAGCGCCGCATCGCGCACCCGCAAATGCATTCGTCGAAGGGATGCGAGTGTTCGTCGGCGTTCATTCCTCCCCATCGCGGTTGCGATGGGGAGGGGAACCATGCGTGAGCATGGTGGAGGGGTAAACCGCGGCAGCGCAAGACCCCTCCACCATTGAATCTCCGTTTAATGGTTCCCCTCCCCACGAACTTCGCTCGTGGGGAGGAACTTAAGCGCTCAACCGATACTGCTTGAGCAAATCGTACAGGGTCGGCCGGCTGATGCCGAGCAGCTTGGCGGCGCCGGAGATGTTGTTGTCGGTGCGGCTCATCGCCTGGCGGATCGCATTGCGGTCGGCGACCTCGCGCGCGGCGCGCAGGTTGATCGGCAGCACGTCGTCGCTGGGGGCGACCCCGGCCTGCAGGTCGAGATCGCCGGCGGTGACGCATTTTCCATCGGCCATGATCACCGCGCGCTTGATGCGGTTCTCGAGCTCGCGGACGTTGCCGGGCCATCCATGGGCGTCGATCGCATCGATCGCGTCCGGGCTCAGCGCCTGGACTCCCGGATTGAGCTCGCGCCCGAAGCGATTGACGAAGTGCCGCGCGAGCAGGACCGCGTCCCCGGAGCGTTCGGCCAACGAGGGGATTTTCACCACGATCTCCGCGAGCCGGTAATAAAGGTCCTCGCGGAAGCGGCCGTCCCCCGTCATCGCGTCGAGGTCCTGGTGAGTCGCGCAGACGATCCGCGTGTCCACCGCAATTGGGCTGCGTCCGCCGATCCGCTCGATCACGCGTTCCTGCAGGAACCGCAGCAGCTTGACCTGCACCGGGAGCGGAATGTCGCCGACCTCGTCGAGGAACAGGGTGCCGCCCTCGGCCAGCTCGATCTTGCCGACGTTCGACTTGACGGCGCCGGTGAAGGCGCCGCGTTCGTAGCCGAACAGCTCGGCCTCGAGCAGGTTCTCGGGGATCGCGGCGCAGTTGATGGCGACGAACTCGCCCCTGCGCGCGCTCTTCTCGTGAACCGCGCGCGCGAGCAGCTCCTTGCCGGTGCCGCTGGCGCCGAGCAGCATCACCGAGACGTCAGCGCTCGCCACACGCTCGATCGTGCGCGCGACCTTGAGCATCTCCGGCGCGGCGGTGATGATCGAGCCCAGCACCGTGCCCGCGCTGCCGGATTCGAGGCGGCGGTTCTCTTCCTCGATCTCATGGACGTGGAAGGCGCGGGCGACGATCAGCCCGAGCTCGTCGATGTCGACCGGCTTCTTGTAGAAATCATAGGCGCCCATGGCGATCGCCTTGAGCGCGCTTTCGCGCGCACCGTGGCCGCTGGCGACGATCACCTTGGTATCGGGCTTCAACCGCAGGATCTCGGCGAGGGTCGCGAAGCCTTCCTCGGTACCGTCGGGATCGGGCGGCAGGCCGAGGTCGAGCGTGACCACCGCGGGCTCGTGCGCCCGAAGCGCATCGATGGCGCTTCGCCTGTCGCCCGCGCACACGACCTCATAGCCGTCGTAGGCCCATTTGAGCTGCCGCTGGAGCCCTTCGTCGTCCTCGACGACGAGCAGCACTTTCATGTCTTCGCTCATGCGATCTTCCGTTCGGGTTCGCTCGCCAATTCCGAGGCGGGCAGGGTGATGGTGAAGGTCGTCCCGCGGCCAGGGCGGCTGTCGACGTCGAGACGGCCGCCCATCGCGGTGACCAGCGCGCGCGCCTCGAACGCGCCGATGCCGAACCCGCCGGACTTGCTCGAGGCGAACGGCTGGAACAGCCGGTTGCGGATGAAGTCGCCGTCCATGCCGACCCCCTTGTCCGCGATCGCGATGGCGATTCCGCCGCCGCCGCCACTGACGCGCACGGTGACGGGCGTGCCGCTGCTCGCGTCGAGCGCGTTCTGGATCAAATGGCCGATCGCCTGCTCGAGCGCGTCGGGATCGACGGGCGCGCACAGACCGGCGTCTCCCAGCAGCTCGACCTCGCGGTCGCCGCGACGCGCGGCGATCGCCGCAGTCAGGATCGGCCGCAGCGGCTGCGCCTCGACCCGCTGCACCCGCGCCGACGACTTGGGCGCCAGGCGCGTGAGCAGCTCGTTCATCTTGCCCACCGACGACTGCAATGTCGCCACCATGTCGGCGCGGAATTCCGGATTGTCGGCGTGCCGCTCGGCGTTGCGCGCGAGCAGCGACAGCTGGCTCACGAGATTCTTGATGTCGTGCAGGATGAAAGCGAAGCGGCGGTTGAACTCCTCGAAGCGCTGCGCATTGGCGAGCGCTTCCTGGCTCGTCGCCTCGGCGAGCGAGCTCGCCGCCTGCTTGCCGCCGGTGCGCAACAGGTCGAAATCTTCCCAGTCGAGCGGCCGGCGGTATTCGGGTGCGGCGAGGATCACGAAACCGGCGAGCCGCTGCTGATGGAGCAGCGGCACGCCGACCCACACCATCTTGTCGTCGAGCATCCACTTGGGCACCGGGAGCACTTTGTCCGGCTCATTCGCCCAGCCGTGACGGAGCGCCTCGAACTCGGCGATCCGGCCGCTTTCCTCGATCGCGCTCCACAGCGCGCCGCTGTCGGCCAGGCATGCTGCCGATGGGCTTTCGCCGGGCCAGTTCCAGTTGGCCGCGAGTGCGACCGATCGGCCCTCGCCGGCCAGCAGCAGGCCGCCCGGCGCGTCGACCATGTCGGCGAAGGCTTTGACGATGCGTTCGGTGAGCGGCGGCGCATCCGGCCCGGCGCGGCCGAGCGTCTCGGTAAAGCGCAGCCATTCGGTGCGATAGTCGTAGCGGTGCTCGAACAGATGCTTGGCGAGCTTGACCTTGAGCCATCCGCGCGCGCGGGCGCTCGGTAGGAGGACCATCGCACCGACCGTCATCGCAGCCAGCACCGCGATCATCAGCGCCGCCGACCAGTCGACGCCCGACCCGCGTAGCGCAGTCGCGACGATCGCCATCAGCGCGAAATAGGCGCAGATCGCGAGCAGCGAGAGCGACTGGAAGGTCGCTGCGCGCGACAGGCGAATCCGCCAGCCGCTGTCGTCGCGGCTCGCCAGCGCGAACATCGGCGCGGCGATCGCGACCGCAATCCCGCGCCACTCGACCCACCGCCCGGCATGGGCCGAGCCCAAACAGGCGATGGTGTAGAGGTTGAGGTCGTAAACCCAGATCAGCGCCAGCCCGAGCATCGCCAGCCGAATATGCGAACGGCTCGCAGGCGCCGCCTGGCCATAGACATTGTGGACGAGCACCAGCGCGCCCGCCGCGGTGGTGATCCTCAGAACCAGACCCGTCTGCGCCAGCGCGCCGCTCGGCGAGATCAGCTCGAGCGTCGCCCCGATCAGCTGCAGCCCGATCACCCCGGCGACCGCGCCATAGACGAGCTTCAGCCCGTGCTCGCGCTCGCCGCTCGCCGCGGACAGGCTGTAGAGCAGGCTGATCCACAGCAGGTTGCGCGCGCTTTCGGCATAGCCGACGATCGCCTCCCCGGGCGCGACGGCGCTGAGCCACGCCCAACAGGCTGTCACCGCGAAGGCCCCGAGCAGCAGCCGCTGCGCCGGCCGCCGCGCAGCATCGCCGAGGCGCCACAGGGTCAGCGCCGCGAACAAGGCCGCGGCGAGCCCATGGCTCCAGAAGCCGATCAGCGCGTCCATGCGCGCGCCACTGTCAACTCAGCCGACATGCACGCGGGTGTCGCTAAACTTTACAAAGAAGTGGTGAACGCTTGCCCGCACCCGACATCGCCGCCATGCATGCGGCAGCATGGAAAAGCGCAGGATCGGCAGCAGCGAGCTCGAGATCGCCCCGCTCGTGCTCGGCGGCAATGTCTTCGGCTGGACGGCGGATCAAGCGACCAGCTTCCGAATTCTCGACGAGTTCGTCGACCGCGGCGGGACGATGATCGATACCGCGGACGTCTATTCCTACTGGGTCGAGGG
>DASSOE010000101.1:0-59442 GCA_035700945.1 Sphingomicrobium sp.
GCTCGGCGACGCCGATTCGACCGGCGCGTTCGCGCTCACCGAAGCCGAGCTCGGCCGCATTCATTCCGGCACGCTGACCATCGACTCGCTCGGTCAGGACCTGCTCGTGGGCAATGTCGCCTTTGCCGACGGCGCCGGCTCGACGCGGATCAACCTGCTCGGCACCGGCCGCGTCGACATCGTCGGCGAGGTGAGCGGGTCGGGCGCAGGGCGCACGCTCCAGGTCGGCGGCACCCGCGACGCCGCGGACCCGAACGACCCGGCGACGCTCGCCAACATCATCCGCATCGCGCCGCAGAGCTCGGGCGGCGGCCGCATCATCTTCGCCGGCGGGTCGCTCGACCTGCGCGGCGCGAAGATTGGCGTCGGCCTCGACGACGGCTTCCTGACGCCGCTTGGCCTGACCGCCGGCGGCTCCCCCGCGTCCACCGCCGTCGTCCAGAACGACTGGATCGGCAATTTCCGCTCCAGCCTCTACGGCATCCCCGGCGGCTATGCCGATCCGGTCGTGATCAGTGCCGGCACCATCACCGTCACCTACGCCGACTACGCGCTGTTCCAGAACACCGCGGGGCGCGGGCCCGGAAGCGGGGTCAATGCCGATGTCCTCAACATCATCTCTTCCGGTGACGAGACCAACGGGTTCGAGCTGTTCGGCACCATCGACCAGGTCGGCGGCGTGGGCGCGGCGTTCCTCGTCCAGCCGCAATTCGTCTCGCTGCCCAACAGCCGAATCAACGGATGCCTGATCCTCACCGGCGGCGGGTGCGGCGGCGGCGGCATCATCGTCGAACCACCTTTCCCCGCTATAAACCCGCCGGGACCGCCGGTTCCGACCGGGCCCGACGGCGGTGGCGAGCCCGGCCCCACGGGTGCAGGCGGCGACAATTTCTCGCAGCAGGACCTCGTCAGCTCCGGCGACGACGAGGCGTTCAGCTTCGACTCGCTGGTCGGCACCAACAACGAAGGCCTGCTCGGCGTCATGGGAGTCGATGACGCCACCGATCAGCCGTGCGCGCCCGACGACAAGCGCGAGAACTGCAGGATCAAGGAGAGAGCGAATGAGCAATAATCCGCACTCCCGGCGGCCGCTCCTCCTGCTTGCCGCGTCGAGCCTGATCGTCGCCGGCTGCGCGACCCGGCCGAACCCGAGCCTGATGGCGGGGTCGCTCGACGTCGGCCGCAACGCTCAGGGCGATCCGTGCCACGCAAACCGCACCTACGACGACGCGACGCTGAAGGGCGAGTTCGACGCGAGTTTCGTCATGACCTGCCGAAGCGTCACCGCCAGCCGCTCGGTCGGCACGATCCGCTCGCTCGTCGACGGCTCCGGATCGCAGGCGGCAGTCGAAGCCACGCTGTCGTGCGGGCAGGCAACTCCGGTCCAGGTCGCGACGCTGCGGGGCACCGCGCGCCGCTGCTACGACGATTTCCTCCGGTCGGAGGCGGTGGTGATTGCCGCCGACGCCGGTGACCGGACGGTCATCGGCTCCGCCGCGCCGGGCCTGGTGAAGCCGCTCGAGCGCGGGGTGCTGGCGCTCGCGGGAATGCCGCTCGGGGCGCAGGAAGCCGTCGAGCCCGGCGTCGACCTGGCCGCTCTCGCGCCTCCGCCGCAGTCGCAGGCAACCGCCGCGGCTGGCGATTTCGACCCGCAAGCCGCGCTGCTCCGGACGATCGCGCTCAACCGCGGCGGCCAGCATATCGAAGCGTCGCGGATCGCCAACGATGCGCTCAGCCGGCTGCCGGCGGACGCGCCTGCCGCGACCCGCGCCGAGCTGTCGCTGGAAGCCGCGCTTGCGGATTCGAACATCCGCTTTGGCCAGACCGCGGCGGAGCATTTCGCGCGCGCCGACGCGATCATCGCTTCGGCACCCGACGCGACTTCCGGATTCCTCGCGAGCAAGCGCGACACGTACAAGGCGCTCGACCTCATCAACCGCGGCCAGTTCCGCGAAGCGATCCAGCTGCTCGACCGCATTGCAGGTGCGCCGGCGGGCGCCGGCCAGCCGCTCGAGGATCCGGCCATCATCAGCGCGCTGAACCGGTCGACCGCGTCGCGCGGGTCGGCCCAGCGGTCGGTCGACGTGCCCAACGCGCGCGAGCTCGACAAGCTGTTGCTTCGGGCACAGGCGAATTGGGCGAAGAGCGTGGCCCTGCTTGCCTCAGGCGACGCCGCCGGTGCCGGCGCGGCACTGCAGGCGGGCGATCACG
Source organism: Sphingomicrobium sp. (assembly GCA_035700945.1). Classification (GTDB taxonomy): domain Bacteria; phylum Pseudomonadota; class Alphaproteobacteria; order Sphingomonadales; family Sphingomonadaceae; genus Sphingomicrobium. The sequence continues at coordinate 2,212 of DASSOE010000101.1, forward strand.
ACCTCGAGCCGTTCCATTCCCCCGACATCAGCCCGGCCGTCGCCTTGTGGATGCAAGCGCGGCTCGAGCGCCAGCATGGCCGCCTCGCCGCGAGCGCCGGCGACTGGGCAGGCGCGCTCGCCGCCTACGACCGAGCCGCCGATGCGCTTCGCCAGAGCGTGATCGCGACCGATGCCGGAGCATCGCCGGCGGTCGCGCAGCTCCTGCTCGAGCGGGCGGCGATCATGCAGCGCGAAGGCGCGACCGAGCCGGCGCGCGCGGAATATGCACGCGCGCTCGACGCGCTCGTCGAATCCGGGATGCCTGGAGGCGTGCCGCCGGCTGGTCTCGAGCAATATCTCGACCTGCTCGTCGGCGCCAACGGCGGGGCGGCCGACGCCGCGACCGAGGAAGAATTCTTCCGGGCGGTTCAGGCGGTGAACAAGCCGGCGATCGAGCGGCAGATGAACCGCATCCGCAGCATCCTTCAGGCGGATCCGGCGGTCGGCGCCAGGCTTCGCGACCGCGCCGATGTCGAGCGCGAGCTGACCAGGGTCCGCTATCAGATCGCCGAGCTCGATCCGGCGCAAAAGGCTCAGGCCGCCGATCTCGACCGGCAGCGCGCCGAAGCCCAGGACAAGCTGACTCGCCTCGACGCGGAGCTCGTGTCCGACCCGCGTCTCAAGCTCTACGACGAGCAGCCGGCGACGGTGCAGGAAATCCGCGCTGCGCTTCGCCCCGACGAAGCCTATTTCAAGCTGACCGAGCTGCGCGGCAAGGATTATGCGATCCTGATCACGCCGCAGGACACGATGATCTACCGCGTCGCCGCCCCCGCAAAGGCGCTGAACGCGCTCGCGGCGCGCATCCGGGATTCGATCGACGGTCACCTCGACGAAGGGCGCCTCGAGGCCTTCGACGTCGCCGCGGCCTATACACTGTACCGGCTGATCGCGGGCCCCGCCGCGCAACGGCTGCAGCAGGTGCCGGCGCTGATCGTCGACCCGAGCGGGCCGCTCGAGCGGTTGCCGATGGGCGTGCTCGTGGCGGATCAGGACAGCGTCACGAAGTACAAGGCCGGCGATGCGTTCGACTATACGTCGGTCGCATTCCTCGCGGGCCGGAGCGAGCTGTCGACCGAAGTCTCGCCGCGGTCGTTCCTTATCGCGCGTGCCTTGCCGCCGTCGCGCGCGCGCAAGCCGTTCATCGGCTTTGCCGAGCCGGCGCCGCCCGCGCCGGTCGCCGCGAACGGAGCCAAGGTCGAGGTCGGCGACCTCTGCTATGCCGATTCCGCGGCGCTGCGCGAGCTTGCCGCGAGCGCGCCGCCGATCCCGGCCGCGGAGGTGCGGATGGCCGCCGCTGCCCTCGGCGACCCCAATGCCCCGCTCGTCACCCAGGCCGCGTTCACCGATGACGCCGTCGAGAGCATGACCGACCTCGGCGACTATGCGATCCTGCATTTCGCGACCCACGGCTTGGAGGAGGGCGTTTGGGGATGCCTCAAGTCGCCGCCGGGGCTCGTCACCTCGTTCGGCGACGCCAATTCCGACGGGCTGTTGAGCTTCGACGAGATCGCTGGGCTGCGCCTCGACGCCAACCTCGTCGTGCTTTCCGCCTGCGACACCGGCAGCGGCATCCGCAGCCAGGATATCGCGCGGCTGTCGGGGCAGGAAGAAGCGGGCTCGACGCTCGAGGGCCTGGTGCGGGCATTCCTGACGGCGAACGCCAGGGCCGTGCTCGCCACCCACTGGGAAGTGCCGGTGACCGAAGGCACGCCTGAGCTGATGGAGCGCTTCTATACGTCGGCGCGCACGGCCGACATCGGCACCTCGCTCGAAACCGCGAAGCGCGGGCTGATGGCCCAACCCAAATATTCGCACCCGCTCTACTGGGGCGCCTTCTTCATCGTCGGCGACGCAAGGAAGTCCGCGCTCGCGACGGCGCCGGTGGTGACGGCAAGTAAGTAGGTGCCCAGTCCAACAGTGCAACGAGCACTATGGAGGGGTTATGGTCAGCTACGACGATCTTACAAGTATCGTGACATCGATGCCGAAGGGCTCGACGCAATGGCAGGACATCGCCGCCAGATTGATTGATAGATGGGTCGATGACTATGCCTTGGCTATCCGCAATCCGGATCTCGTGGAGACAGAATCGACGGGCTTTTCATACCTGTTCGATATTGCGGCAGGGCAGCTGCTCGCCGCTTGGGGGGTTAGTCACGGGCGCCACGGTGAGGATCGCGATGCCAGTCGAATGGCGGGGCATCCACTGAGCGCCGGGCCGCATTACCATCGGGGGCATGCCATTCCTCATCGGCTCGGCGGTGGTACGGACATCAACCTCGTGCCGCAGCTCGGCAGAATCAACATAGGGGATTTCCGAAGGCTCGAGAATCAGGCGGTGGCGAATGAGGGCGCCTTGTATTTTACCTATTGGCACTACCGGGCGAATTGGGCGCGGCCTGTTGCGGTGGATCAAGGACTGCTGATCGCCGGCAGCAGTGCAACCATCACTGCTCACGCCAATTAGATGCGACAGCCGTGATCAGCCGCTGCCCCGATGCATGACATCAGCACGACGACAATGAGCGCCTTGCAGCAAAGCTGTGACGAAGGATTCCTTGTACGGCTATTGGGGTTTCTTCAGCAACGGTTCGATCCGCGCATCGACGCCGAATTCGTCAAGCAAGCCGTGGGTCGCGGTCGCACATGCGGGATTTCGAGCGAACAGGACCTTGCGACGCTCGCCAGCATCCTTTGGGCTGCTCAGCATTTGCCGGGCGGCGGCGCGTGGTGCGCAGGGATTCTCGATGACGGTGGGACCGCCTCTTCGGAGAAACTTGAACGACTGAAGAAAGCAATTCGAGTGAGAAGCGGGTGATGAAATCGAGATGTGCGACATAGCCGCCGATCGTCGCCATGCTTGAGGCCTTGGAGAGCCTCTGGCGCGACATCGTCGAGTTTTTCTCGCCGTCGCCACCAGAGCCGGTCGCGCGCTGCACGGCCGCTCCGCAGACGCCTGACCGAGGACCGCACGCGACAGCAGATGATGCTGCTCGTGCGGCACTGGACTATTCCAATCCCCGATCGATCGCTGCCAACCGGGAATATGGCGGCCTCATCTATCGCGACGCATTCGGCCAATATTTCTTCTCCGGTCCCGTGGTCGGCGGCGATGCCGGCGTGAACCCGAGCGATGCCGGCGTGCCGCCCGGCGGCCAGCAGGTCGGCGACTATCATACGCACGCCGACTATTCGACGCAGGATGCGAACGGCGCGGCGGTGCGCACGTCGGATCCGGCGCGCGATGACTACAACAGCGATCATTTCTCCGGAACCGATTACGACGGCATCACCAGCGATGGTGCCGGCAAGGACGAATACCGCGGCTATCTCGGAACCCCGTCAGGTACGTACCGCTATTTTGACCCTCACTCCGGCGACGAGGGCACATTATGAGGCGGTTCAGCAGACTGTGGGCAGCGGCAGCGATGATCTTCGCGGCAATTCCGCAGGCCGCCACCTCAGGCAAAGGAAAGCCCATGCCTCAAATCCAACACATCGATCCGATGAACGGCGCCAATTACCCTGCGATCGAGAAGGCGGTCTCGCGTTTGCGAGAGCGCGGTCTCAAGGTCGACGATTATGAAATCAAGCTGCTTCGGAAGGACGACAATTTGATCGTGATATTCGTCGACCCGGACCGCGCGCCCGGAATGCGTGGATCGTCCGGCAAGCCCGGCTTCGAAGTAGAAATGACTCCGGACTTGCATGTCGTCCGCGAAAACTTCGCCCGATAGCGGCGGGAGGCAATGACTTCTCCTGAAGTAGTGATAGGTTCAACCGGCGTGACCGCCTGACGAAAGTCGAGGTTCTGCGATGGGCAAACCCGCCGCCAGAGTGACCGACATGCACACCTGTCCGATGGTGACGGGCGTGGTGCCGCATGTCGGCGGGCCGATCATTCCGCCGTGCCAGCTCAACGTGCTGACCTGCATGATGCCGCAGGCCCGCATCAGCGACATGGCAATCTGCGTCGGGCCGATCGACATGATTATCCAGGGCTCTCCGACCGTCCTTGTCGGCAAGCTTCCCGCGGCACGCATGGGGGACATGACAACGCATGGCGGCGTGATCGTCACCGGCTGTTTCACGGTCCTGATCGGCGACGCAGGCGGTGGCGGCGGAGGCGGGGGCGGCGGCGGTGGCGGGGCGGGCGGCCCGGGTGCGGGCTTCGACATCGCGGCCCAGGCCAAAGCGTTCATCGGCGCGCTCACCGAAGGCAAATATTTCCCGCGTCCGGCCGAGCAGGCGACAACCTTCAAGAATGCAGCAAGAAGCGGGGCGCCGTTCTGCGAGCGCTGTGCCAGCATTGCCGCCGCCGCAGCCGAAGCTGCTCGCGCACTGACGCCCGGCATCGGCAAAGCGGGCGGGGACGCGGCCCGCAAGCAATGACCTGGTACGCGCTCGTCGACACGGCGCAGGACGACGCGCTCCACGGGCTGGTGAAGCAGTCGAGGCGGCACGATTGCCTCTTCTCGGGCGATGTGCCGCATGTGCTGGCCGCGGCCTCGCCGCACCTCGTGCTGGCCGACCGGCGCGAGCCGCTGATGAAGGCGTGGCAGGAGCGCGGCCGCGCCTGCAATTGGGGCATCTTCTGCGAGAGCCCGCTCGACCTCGACGGGCTCCGTAGGCACTTCAAGAAGTTCCTCAACGCGCAGCTGCCCGACGGCACGGTCGCCTTGTTCCGCTTCTATGACCCGCGCGTGTTCAACACCTACATCCACGCCTGCACGCCGGAGGAGCGCGCGCCCTGGTTCAAGGGCGTGACGCAGTTCCTCGTCGAGGCGGACGACCGCGTCCGCCACGCGTACAGCCTGCGAGGCGGCGTCCTGTTCGACGGCGAGCGGGCGGTCGCCTCGTGAACGCCGAAGCGGCGACCGGGCGAGGGCGCTTCCTGCCGTTCGCCGTGCTTGTTGCTGCCGGCATTCTATGCCTGCTGATATTGTGGGCCGGTCCGCAGATCATCGGACTGGTGCTCTCCGCGCTGAAGGACAGCGCGCCGCGGCTGGATGATGCGATCGGGACCATCATCATCTTCGGATTGATCCTCGCGGGGGGATTGGCCGGCGGCGCGGTGTGCGGCTTCAATGCCGCGCGGCTTGGCCCTCGCGTCGGCCTGCGGCTGGCGGAGGGCGGCGCTATCGGGATCGTCGGCTTGCTCATCGCGGCAGCGCTCGCTGCCATTGCCGGGATCGTGCATCGCCTGGACGGCGGCACTTCGGCGGGACTGTTCGTCAGCGCCACGGCGCTCGTCCTCCTGCAATCGGGAAGCGAAGAAATATTCTTCCGCGGGTGGCTGCAGCCGGTGCTCGTCAGGAGCTGGGGCGGTTGGGGCATCGTCGTGACAGCGATCGCTTTCGCAGCGCTGCATCTTGCCGGGGGCGCTCGGGGCGCGGTGACCTTGTTGAACCTGTTCCTCGGCGGATTGCTGTTCGGCCTCCTCGCCGCGCGCTCCGGCGGCCTCGCGAGCGCGATCGGCGCGCATTTCGCGTGGAACTGGACGGAGCAGCTTCTGCTCGGCCTCGACCCCAATCCCGGGAGTGGAAGCTTCGGTTCCATCCTCAACCTCGAGCTGGTCGGCAGCGCATGGTGGGGCGGGTCGGAGGAGGGGCTGAACGCGAGCGTCGCCATGACGTTCGCGCTCGCCATCCTGCTTGCGCCCTTGCTGATCCTGCCGCCTAGAATTCCCGGCTGGCTCGCGCTGTATCGATCCGGTCGCGCTCCCGCTTGAACGCCGCCATGTCCGCGCCCGCTAGCGTCACGCCCTGGCCCGTCGGGATCTTCATCGGATCGACCTTCACGCCCTTGATGACGACCTCGTAGTGAAGGTGCGGCCCCGTCGCCCCCCCCGTATGCCCGACGTCGGCGATCCGCTCGCCCTGGCCGACGCGGACGCCAGTAGTAATTCCGGGCACGATCCTGCTCAGGTGGAAGTAATGGGTGACCCAGCCGTTGTCGTGCTGGATGGCGATCATCGTGCCGGCATCGCCGTGACAACAGCCGGCGACGATGATCTTGCCCGCTGCCGAGGCATAGACGGGCGTGCCGTCGGGCGCCGCGAAGTCGGTGCCGCCATGCAGCCGCGTGTAGTGCCTGATCGGATGGAAGCGCATCCCGAAGCCGGACGAAATGCGGGCACCGTCGACCGGCGTGCGCATAAACGAGCGGCGGTTGCTGCGCCCGCTGAAGTCGAACCAGCCGTATTGGCCGCCGGCCTTGAAGCGGTAGAATCGCAGCGATTTGTTTTGCAGGCGGAGCGACGCGAACAGCAGCCGCGGCAGGCCGACCGGTTCGCCCCACGGGTTGTAGTCCTGCTCGAACGCGCCTTCGAATATGTCGCCGGGGTGAAGCTCGAACTGGAAGTCGACGTCGTAGTTGAACGCGCCCGCGAAGTCGCTGATCAGGCTGTCGTCCACCCCCGCCTCGACCGCCGAATTGTAGAAGGTGGTGCCCATCTCGCCGCGTACCGCGATGATTTTGGTCGTCAGCTTCGCGGCGAGTTTCTGCGGTTCGAAGCCGTCGCCCTTGGCGACGAGCCGCACGCCGGCTCCGTCCATCCGGTTCAGCTCGAGCCAGCTCAGCGCCAGCTGCCCTTCCGCGGACCGGGCCACATCGGCCGTGAGCCTCAGTTCGCCCGGCGACTGGCCGACATAGGCCAGCAGCGTGCGCGCAATCTCCGGCGCCCGCACCGCGTCGACTCCCAGGTCGGCGATGGCTTCCTCGATCTGGGCGGGTCCGGCGAGGGTCACCGAACGGCGGCTGTGCCCGGGCTGCGGCGTGGGCGGCTCGGGACGATAGGCCTGCTGCTTGGGTGCTTCGGCGATGACGACAGGTCGCGACGGCTGGTGCGCGGGGGGCGCGGCCGGCGGACGCGACAGATAGGCCGCGGTGCCGCCGGCGATGAACAGCAGGACGACGGCGATGGCGGCGAGGAACGGGCGGCTTATGCTCGCGGCCAGCCGGGCGGCTCTCGGCTCCTCCGCAGGGGAGGAGGGAGGTGCCGGAGGCGATTTCCCGAGCCATGTCGCCGGATCGAAGGACGCCGGGCCTCCATCCGATGACGGCGCATCCGGACGCGCCCTCGGCGCCGGCGGCGCGGCAGCGGGCCTTCGCGACCAGCTGCGGGGATCGAATGAATCGTCATTGCCGCCGTCGACTGGGATGGCCTGTCTCCCCCACTTGCGGCCAGGCGCGGACCTGCGACGATATCGCAGCTTTCACTTGAGGTGAAGCTGTGCTTTATTAATAGGTCTACGGGGGCTTGTGCATGACCGGTAAGAACCGCGTAGCCTGGCGCGAAGGCATGTTCCTCCGGCCGCAGCACTTTCAGGCTCAGGAGCGCTATTTCGACGCGCACATCCGGGCCCGTGTCGACAGCGTCCAGCCTTATGCCTGGGGTTTCACCGCGATCACCGTCGACGAGGACCTTGCCAGCCTCGGCAAGTTCGGCGTGCTGCGCGCGTCGGGCGTCCTCCCCGATGGAACGCCATTCTCGATTCCGGACGAGCTGCCACCGCCTCCGCCGCTCGACGTCCCGGCTGATGCGCGCGACGCGATCGTCTCGCTGACTCTTCCCGCGGCGCAGCCCGGGGCGGTCGAGTTCCGCGAAGCCGAAGAGGCATCGCACGAAGCCCGCTTCGCCGTTGCCGAACAGGAAGTCTCCGATGCCTTTTCGGACGACACGGTGACCGAGCCGATCGAGTTCGGGCTTCCCAACCTTCGCTTTGGCGTGACTCGCGACCAGACCTACGGCCGCGTCACTCTCGGGCTCGCGAGGGTGCGCGAAGTCAGCAACAAGAAACTCGTTTTCGACGACCGCTACATCCCGCCGACGCTCGACATTGCGGCCGCGGCGCGGCTCAAGGGCGGATTGACCGACATCGTCGGGCGCGTCGAGCAGCGCGCCGAGGAGCTGGCGCTGCGCGCGGTCGAGGCGACCGACGGCGGGTCGGAGACCTTCGCCAGTTTCCTGCTCCTCCAGGCGCTCAACCGCTGGCTCCCGATGCTGCGGCATCTCGAAAGCCTGCCCAACGTGCACCCGGAGCGTCTGTTCGAGATGCTGATCGGAATGGCAGGCGAGCTCTCGACCCTGATCCGGCCCGAGCGCAAGCCGCCGGCGCTCCCGGCCTACGATCACGAAAACCCGCAGCTTTGCTTCGAGCCTGTGTTCGACCTGCTCCAGTCGATGCTGTCGGCGGTGTTCGAACGCTCCGCGGTACAGCTGCCGCTCGAGCAGAAAGGCCCCGGCGCTTACGTCTGCACGATCACCGATCACAACCTCTTCAAGACAGGCTATTTCTATCTCGCGGTCGCGGCCGCCGCGCCGGTCGAGGAAATCCGGCGGCTGTTCCCGAGCGTGGCGAAAATCGCCGCGGTGCAGAAGATGAAGCAGATCGTCGAATCGGCGCTGCCGGGCGTGCCGCTGCGGCACGTGCCAACCCCGCCGCCGCAGATCCGCGTGCTTCCGGGCCACGTTTATTTCGAGCTCGACCGCAGCGTCCGCGACTGGCGCGATTTCGCGACCGCGCCGGGCCTCGGCCTGCATGTCGCCGGCGAGTGGCCGGAGCTGCGTCTAGAACTCTGGTGCGTGAAGAGGTCCAACCGGTGACACAAGGCGACGGCGGCTCCAATCGGAACAGAACGGTTTTCCGGCCGTCGCCGCTGCAGCGCCTGAAACGCGAGGGACAGCCGTCGCCGCCGCCGCCCGCGGCCGACGAGCCCGGCTGGGGTGCGACGCCTCCTCCCGATCCTGGCTTTGCCGGTCCGAGCCCGCCCGCGGACGCGCTTCGGCCCGATGCGCAGCAGCCAGTGTGGAATGCGCCGGCGCCCGAAGCTCGCGAGCAGCCCGCCCCAGGTCCGGCGATGGCGCCCTCGCGTCTCGGCGAAGACGACGTGCCGCTGCCGGCGACGCCGCGCGAAGTCCGCAACATCATGCTGGCCGAGGCGAGCCCTCTGCTGGCGCTCGCTGCGGGCATTCGCTCGGGCCGCGTGCGGATGAGCATGCCGCGCTTCCATCATCGCGCGACCGAGGTGATTGCGGCGTTCGACCAGGTGATCGCGCAGCATTATTCGAACGAGACGAGGCAGCGCGCCAAATATGCGGTGTGCGCGACGATCGACGACATCGCGCAGAACTTGCCCGGCACCGGCGCGCATGCGGCCGAATGGGCGCGCCGCAGCCTGGTCGTCGGCTTTTTCCACGAGAACATCAGCGGCGACCGCTTCTGGCAGCTGGTCGACGATATGCTGCGCTATCCGAACGACAACCGCGACCTGATCGAACTTTGCCACGCGTGCCTCGCGGCGGGGTTTGAAGGCCGATTCCGGGTGATGCCCGACGGCCAGCGGCGGCTGCACGAGATCATGGCGCGGCTTCAGGGTGCGCTCGAACATGTGCGCAACTTGTCGCCGATCGAAATCGTGCGGGAATGGAAGGGTGAGAAGGCCCCGCTGAGGCGCGTCGGCTTCTGGGCTTATATCGGCATGGCCGCCGCTGCCGCGGCCGGGCTTCTGTTCCTTGTCTACGCAGTGATGAGCCTGATCCTGATGAACACCGGCGAGACCCCGGACAAATCGGTCGCCGCGCTGATGCCCGACACTCCCCTCGGCCTCTCGCGGGCCGCGGCGGTCATGCCGATGGGCGACAGCGCGCAGCTCGGACGGCTCAAGAAATTCCTCGAACCGGAGATCCGGGAGCATCTGGTGAAGGTGCTGGAGGACGGGCAGACGGTTCGCGTGAGGACGACGGTCGGGCAATTGTTCAAGTCCGCCGATGACCAGCTCGAGCCGGGCAGGGAGGCGCTGTTCGACCGGATCGGCAAGGCGATCGAAACCGAGCGTGGCCCGGTCACCGTCGAAGGCCATGCCGACAGCGACCGCGTCTCGAGCCTCAGGTTCCCGGACAATATGGCGCTGTCCGAAGCGCGCGCCGACACGGTTGCGGGGATTCTCCGCCGCAATCTCAGCAATCCCGATCGCGTGACCACCAAGGGTTACGGCGACAGTCACCCGATCGCGAGCAATTCGACCGCCGCGGGCAAGTCGCAGAACAGGCGTGTGGAGGTCGTGCTGCAGCGCACTTATTAGGAGACGTCGGTGAAGCGTGTTTTCACCAGTTGGTGGTTCTGGACCAGCCTTGCGGTGGCGATCCTCGTTGCGCTGCTCCTGTTCGGGCTGCCGATCTTCGTCCAGTTCATGCGGCCGTGGTGGGTACGCATCGCTTTCTCTGCCGCCGTCGTTGTCATCTGGCTTGGGATTGCCTTCTGGCGCTGGCGCCGCGCGCGCCGTGCCAACGCCGCCATCGCCGCGGAACTTTCGAAAACCGATCCCGCCGACGAGGAAGAGAAGGCCCTCGGAGAGCGCATGAAGTCGGCGGTCGCGTCGCTGCGGTCCGCGGGGGGCAAGCGCCGCAACTATCTTTACAGCCGGCCGTGGTACGTGATCATCGGCCCGCCGGGTGCCGGCAAGACGACGGCCATCGTCAATTCGGGCCTGCGCTTCCCCTTCACCGAACAGAGCCTCCAGGGTGTCGGCGGCACGCGCAACCTCGACTTCTGGTTCGCCGAGGAAGCCGTGCTGGTCGATACCGCCGGCCGCTACACGACGCAGGACAGTGACCGCACGGTCGACGCGAGCGGGTGGAAGAGCTTCCTCGCGCTGCTCAAGAAATACCGGCCGCTGCAGCCGATCAACGGCATCATCGTGTCGATTGGAGTCGACGAGCTCATCCGTTCCGACCGCGCGCATATCGACGAGCATGCCGCGGCGATCCGCCGCCGGCTGCTCGAGCTCAGGCAGTCGCTCGAGGTCGAAGCGCCCGTCTATCTGATGGTGACCAAGGCCGACCTGCTGGCCGGATTCACGGAATATTTCGCAGACCTCGACTTCGAAGGGCGCCGCGCCGTGCTCGGCGCGACAGTTCCATACAGCCGCGGCAGGGCGAGCGCGGACGACCTCGCCAAGACCTTCGACCGAATGGCGCAGAGCGTCACCGACCGGCAGGCGAAGCGGCTCTACGAGGAACCGGACTCGCAGCGGCGCAGCCTCATCCTCGGCTTCCCCGCACAGCTCCAGTCGCTCCGCGCCAGGCTGATGCGCCTGGTCGATGGCGCGTTCCTTGGCGGCGAGCTGCCGGGCGGCGTCCTGCGCGGCTTTTACCTGACGAGCGGCGTGCAGGAAGGCGCCCCGCTCGACCGCATCCTGTCGGGCATGGCCGACGTCTATGACCGGCCGGCCTCGGCAAGCGCGGCCGGTGCAAGCGGCAAGGCCTATTTCCTCAACCGGCTGATGTCGGAGGTGATGTTCACCGAAGCCGGGCTGGTGCAGATGGACCCCAAGGCGCGCACGCGTCAGCGCGTCCGCCTGACCGCGGCGGTCGGCGTCGTGGCGGCGATCGCCCTGCTGACGATCATCGCGTGGACTGTCAGCTTCAGCGGCAATCGCAAGTTCCAGGCGGCGATGATCGATCAGTCGGCGGCCGCGGCGCAGGAAACGAAGCTGGCCGGGCTCGACCTCGTCCAGGTACGCGACAGCGACCCCGACCTTCGTCAGTCAATCCCGGTGCTGAATGCACTTCGCGACCTGCCCTACGGCTATGAAGCGATGCGGACGACCGGCGTTCCGCTGCGGATGCGCGTCGGTCTGTTCCAGTCGGGTCTCGCCTCCTCGGGGAGCGAGACCTACCGCGAGGCCCTCCGCCGAATCATGCTGCCGCGGCTGCTGCTCAGGCTCGAGAAGATCCTCCAGGCCAACCGCAACGATCCGATGAGCCTGTACGAGCCGCTCAAGGTCTATCTGATGCTCGGCGGCCAGGGGCCGATGGATTCGAAAGCGGTCCGCAACTGGGTCACGGCGGATTGGGAGAACGAGCTTTACGCCGGTTCCGACAGCGCGTCCGACAGGGCGGCGCTGGCAAAGCACCTCGATGCGCTGCTCGAGGACAAGGACCTCGCTGCCGCCTGGCCCGATCGCAAGGCGCCGCTCGACGGCGGCCTCGTCAGCGACACACGAACTTTGCTGCAAACACTTTCGCCGTCCGACCGCGCCTATGCCGTGCTCAAGCAGAAGGCGTCGCTCTCCGGCGCGCCGTGGATGATGAGCGGCATCCTTTCGCCGGGCGACGTCAAGGCGTTCGCGCAGCCGGACGCGGTGCTGAACGCGAAAGTCCCATATTTCTACACTCGTGCGGGGTTCGAGAAATTCTACACGGTCGCGCTCGCAACCGTGCAGCGCGACGTCACGAAGGATGCCTGGGTGCTCGGCAGCAATGCCGAGAGCGTGCGCGCCGACATCGGCAACATCCGACCCGGCGTCGCCGGCCTCTATGCCCGCGATTATATCGACGCGTGGGAGAAGGTGATCGCGCTGATGCGGCCGGCGGACTATTTCAACGACCAGGTCGCGTTCGGCGCCTTCACGCGTGAGCCGTCGCCGCTCGAGCGGGTGCTGCTGGAAGTGCGGCGCAACAGCAATTTCGAGGGCGGCGCCGCCGCCGTCGGCCGCAAGGCGCTGCAGCAGAAGCTGAACAGCAGCCGCTACGGGCGCTATGTCGGCGATTACAACGCCGGCCGCGAGACCGGACTTGACGCCGGCGGCTCGATTCAGAGCCACTTCGAGGAGATCGCCGAATATGTCGGGGATGGAAAACGCGATTCGCCGCTCAGGCAGTTTGTCGCCGCGGTGAGGGATGCCGGCCGCGCCGTTTACGCCGCGCGTTCGGCAGTCGCTTCCGGCGCTGCAACCGACGAGCTTCAGACCGCGATGGCGACGGCGGTCACGAGCGTGAAGCTGGCGGGCGGCTCGGCGCCCGCGCAGCTCCAGGGCTTCGTCAAGGACGCCGGCGGAAGCGGAACTCGCGCGCAGGTCAAGACGGTCAGCGGCGCCGTTGCAACTTCATGGTCTCAGGCGGGAGCGGCGTGCGAGGGGGTCGCCGATCAGCACTACCCTTTTTTCGGTGCGTCGCCACAGGACGCGGCCATGCTTGACATGATGCGGGTGTTCGGTGCCGGCGGGACGCTCAGCTCCTATGTCGACACGAAGCTCAAGACTCTGATCGACACGAGCGGGCCGATTTGGCGCTGGCAGGAGAACAATCCGGTCACGGCGGGCATGGACCCGGCCTCGCCCGAAGAATTCGCCAAGGCGGCGCGCATTCGTGACCTGCTGATGTCCGGCCTCGCGCTCAAGGTCACCGTCGAAAAGTTCGGCAGCGACACCGACGCGGTCGAGATTTCGTCGGGCAACAGCACCCAGCGGCTCGACCACGAAACGCCCGGCCCGCGCATCGTTTCCTGGTCGCCGCAGGGCAATCCGGAGGCATTCGTCGCCATGTATCCAGCGGCGGCTGAACCGGCCCTGCCGGCGCCTCCGGCCGGCCCCGAAGCAGGCGGTGCTCCGGCAACGCAGAGCCCTGACCCGCTGGCGCCCAAGGCGGTTCCGGCGGCGCGGATCAGTGCCGAAGGTCCATGGGCGCTCTTCCGGCTGATGGATAAGGCCGACAAGCAGAATGCCGGGCCGCAGGCGATCCGCGCCACCTTCCGGTCCGGCCCGCACTGGGTGACGCTGCTGCTTCAGCTCCCGACCAGCGAAAACCCGTTCGGGCGCGGCGGAATCTGGTCGTTCCGCTGCCCGACCGCGCTGTGAGCGGGGCGATCGTGATTGGCAAGCTGCCCTCGCACGGCGACTTCGTGGCGCGCGGAGTCAACGCCGGCGAGCGGCACGAGCTCGACGAGTGGCTGGCCGCAAGCATGGCCTCCGCGCGCGACGAGTTCGGCGACAGGTTCGACGACGCGTTCGACGAGGCGCCTCCGTTTCGATTTGCCTGGAGTGACGCGCGCTGGACGGCCGGTGCGCTTGCCGCGTCCATCGATTCCGCGGGGCGCCGATTTCCACTGCTGGTGGCGCGCGGCGATCTTGCACAGGAACAGGTCGGTCCTGCTGCCAGGCTCTGCGAGGAAGCGGCGTCGGAAGCGATTGCCGGGGGCTGGAGCGCGGACGAGCTGCTGCAAGCGGTTGCGGCCCCGCAGATCGCGCCGGGCACTTCGCAGGTGGGCGAGGGCTGGTGGAACGAAGAGCTCGGCGCCGCCGGATCCAGGCTGAAGGACCGCCGGCCGGCGGGGATCTTGTCGCACATGCTCGCGTCGGTAGCGGGAGCCGCTGCATGAATGCCGTCAATCTTCGGCCCTTTACGGGGGTTAGCACGCACCAGGGGCAGGTCCGCGATCACAACGAGGACGGCTGGTTCGCTTCGGAAGAGCAGGGGTTGTGGGCGGTTGCCGACGGCATGGGCGGGCATGAAAATGGCGAGTGGGCGTCCGGCGTCGTCGTCGAGGCGCTCGGCAAGCGTCGGCTGGACGGCGAATTCGAGGTTTGCTGCGACGAGATCGCCGAGGCGCTTCACGAGGCGAATGAGGCGATTCAGAAGGAATCGTCCGCCAGCGGCAAGCAGATGGGCACGACCGCCGTCGTGCTGTTCGTGCGCGAGCGCCGTTTCGCGGTGCTGTGGGTCGGCGACAGCCGCGCTTATCTGCTTCGCGACGGCGCGCTCCACCAGCTCAGCAAGGATCACACCCAGGTCCAGGAAATGGTCGACCTCGGCATGCTCGAAGCGGACCAGGCCCATCTCCATCCGATGCGGCACGTGCTTGCGCGCGCGATCGGAGTCACTGCCGAAATCCAGGTCGATGCCATCCTCGACGAAATCGAAGCGGGCGACACCTTCCTGCTGGCGAGCGACGGCCTGCACTGTTGCGTCGGCGACGATGTGATCGCGCGCATGCTCGCCGGAGCCTCGCTCGATGCGGTGACGAACGATCTCGTCAACGAGGCGCTCGACCAGGGCGCACCTGACAACGTCACCGTGGTCGCGGTAAGGTTCCGCGAGGCGACGGTGCCGGCAATGGCAGGCGGAGGGCAGTGAGCGAAGCCGACGACAAAGGACGCGAGCCGCCGCCGGAGGACCAGCGAACCGTCTTCGTGCCACCGCGGCGTCCGGCCGCCAGTCCGCCGGAGCAGCCTCCACCCGAAGAGCAGCCTCCGCCCGAAAAGGCGGAAACAGAGGGTGGCGCCGCGCCCGCGGCTCCCGACTGGAATGCTCCCGATGACGGAAGCGGAGAGAAGACCGAGTGGGAGCCTCTCGACTCAGCCGCGGAGGGACGGCCGCCCATCACCGAAGCGCCCACGCCGCGCCCGCCTCAGTCGACCGCTTCCCCCGGTGCCCCGGCCAAGACGACGATCGAGATCGGCGACTGCCTCAACCATATCTACGAGGTGAAGCGGTTCATCGCCCGCGGCGGCATGGGCGAGGTGTTCGAGGGCGTGAACGTCACGTCCGACGAGCGGGTCGCGATCAAGGTGATGCTGCCGTCGCTCGCGGCCGACCCGAACGTCATCGCCATGTTCCGCCGAGAGGCGCGGTCGATGACCCGGCTGCAGCACGAGGCGCTCGTCCAGTATCGCGTGCTGGCGCAGGAGCCGCAGCTCGGAATCCTCTACATTGTCACGGACTATATCGACGGCACGCCGCTGTGCGACGTGCTCGCGACGCTGAAGCCCACGCCCGAGCAGCTCGAGATGCTGCTGCGCCGCCTCGCCTCGGGGCTTCGCGCCGCCCACCAGCTCGGCGTGCTTCACCGCGACATCTCGCCCGACAACGTGCTGCTCGAGGGCGGGCAGATCGAGCGGGCGAAGATCGTCGACTTCGGGATCGCCAAGGACCTGACGCCGGGATCCGCGACGATCATCGGCGAGGGCTTTGCAGGCAAGCTCGGCTACGTCGCCCCCGAACAGCTCGGCGATTTCAATCGCGAGCTAGGCCCATGGACCGACGTCTACAGTCTTGCGCTGGTGATGGCGGCCGCGGCCGTCGGGCACGACCTCAAGATGGGCGGCACCCTCGTCGACGCCGTCGACAAGCGCCGTGCCGGTCCCGACCTGTCCGGCGTTCCGGAAAATGTTCGGCCGGTGCTTACGGCGATGCTGCGGCCCAATCCCACCGAGCGGCTTCGTTCGATGGACGATGTCCTCGCGATGCTCGACGCACAGCGCGCGCCGCCCCCGCCGGCGACGGCTTCCGCCGCCCCGAAGCTGCCCCGCGCCGCGATTGTGGGCGGCGGCGCCGCGGCGATAGTGCTGCTCGGCGGCCTGACATTCTGGCTGACGAGCGGGTCAGAGCAGACCGGCGGCGGCCCCGCGGCCGTTCAGTCCCAGTCGGGGCAGGCGCCGGCCGCGCGCGGCTCCCAATCGCTCGCACAGCGGGATCCGGTGCGCGCTGCCGACGCGGCGATAAACTCGATCATCCCGTCGATTCCGTGCAGCTGGCTCAACGTGTCGGTGAAGGGCGAGGCAGGAAATCTGGATGTGCTCCTCGGCGGCGTCGCCGGCGATCCTTCGGAGGCGCAGGCGGAGGTGGCATCCGCGCTGACCCGCGCCAGCCTGCCGAACGCGAACATCGACGCTTCGGCGATCGCCCCGATCGAACCCGGCGGCTGTTCGGCGCTCGATGCCTTTCGCCAGATCCCGAAGACCGATGCGCAGCGACTCATCACGCCGCAACTGGTGTGGCACCGCAATACGGTCGCGGACACGGGCGATTACAAAGGCCAGCATGTCGCAAAAACGATTGTCCGATTTTCAACCGGCGACCCGCGCAGCGACATGACGCTGGTGGGGATCGAGCCATCCGGTGTCATCACGCCGATATTCGACAGTCGTGCAGAACTTGAAAAGGACGTCGCGAGCAGCCTTGCAGCGTTCCGTGCCGGTGCGTGGAAAGAAACCAATCCGACGAAAACCGGACCCGACCAGTATGAGTTCAAGGTCGATATCAATCACAACGGCTGGTCCGGCCTGGCTCTGATCACCGGGAAAGGGCCGTTTCCAAGCGACCTGGTTGCGCCGTCGCTCGGAACCCGCAACGGCGCGTGGCGGGACCGGTTCGCGACCATCGCGTCGCGGCAGGGATGGAAGGCCGATATGCTCTGGTTCAAGGTCGAGGATTAACGCCCTGGCGCCTGATGCGCGATCCTCGACTGCTCTTCGTACGCCTTGCGGAATTCCTTGGCGAAGACGTCCATGAAGGCTTCATCAGAGCCGCGCGCGACTCCGCTGAACTCGCGTTCGTAGGCTCGCCACAATGCCGCATCCTTCGCCGCCGGGAGAATACTGGCGAGAAAGCCGCCGGTTTCGGCGCGGTTGCGGATCGCGTCGGGCGAGAAGCGGTCGAGCGTGGCGCGCAGCGCGCCCTGCATCGCTTTCAGCGTCGCCATCTGGTGCGACTGCAAATCGTAGAAGGCGTCCTCGACTGCACGGTCGGCGTTCATAAAGCCGCGCTCCGGAGGGCTGAGCAGCTGAGCCAGCGCCTGCTCGGGGGCGCGGGCGAACTTGATCGGGTTGTTGCCGTCGAGCTCCAGGCGCGTGCTTTCGGCGCCCATTTGCGATTTTGCCCGCGCGCGCGCCTCGACCAGAATCACGAGCCCGGCGATGAGCCGGCGAAGTAAAGTGCCGCCGCGCGCGAACGCCTCCGCCGGCGCACCTTTGACAGCCCCGGGGGCGAGGCCAGCCGCCGTGAAGAATTCCGCGAGCAACCGCTCCGCATCCGCCGCCGCTGCGGGCGCCGCTGGTGCGGGTGCCGGAGACCGCGCGGGAGTTGCCCGAGCGGCTTTGGCCGGAGCACGCGCGCTGCGTCGCGGCGCTGCGGTCCGCACCGGTGGCGGCGGGACGGCAGCGGCCGGTTCCGCTGGCGATTGGAGCGGCATGGAGCTGATCGAACTGTCGTCCTCGAGCCCCAGCGGGTCGGATGGCGGAGGTTCGACCGGAGCACCGAACCCGCCGCGCGCCCAGTCCACGACATTGTCTTCCGCGATCTGGCCCCAGATGTCCGCGGGCCCGGCCGCGCGCGGGGCATCGGCGGCGGGGCTTGACCATCCCGACGATGGGTCGGGCGCTGCCTGGGGATCCTCCCAGACCGAACTTCCGTCCGGCATGTCCGAAGCATCGTGAGTCGGTCCCCACCCGTCGGTGCTTGGCACTTCTTCGGCGACCGGTCGCCGCTCGCCCCACTCGAACCCTCGGCCGGGGGCATGCGCGGCTGGCCCGGCGATGTCGTGGCGCGCCTCGGGCGCGGCGTTGCCGGGTTGAATCGACGGCTCCCAGCTCTCAGCCGCCGTGGGCTGTTGCTGCTGATGCTGCGGTTCGCCCCATTCGTCGCCCGCCGTTTCGCGCGGCACCGGCGGCGTGCCGTCGCCCCAGCCGTCCCAGTCGGCGAACGCCTCCTGCGCGCCCGGTTCGCCCTCCGCCTCGGCCGCCGCGCTGCCGCTGAGCTCCGCGCCGATCTCGAAGTCGCCGACCAGGATCACGTCGCCCTGCTCGATCCTGTGCTCGCCCTGCAGCGGGTCCGCCGAATTGTTGACGAAGGTGCCGTTGGTGCTGGTGTCGGTCAGCCAATAGGAGCCATCGTGGAACCGGACCTCGCAATGCCGTGACGAGATATGACGCTGCGGATCGGGGAGGCTCCAGTCGCACGTGTCTGCCCGGCCGATGATTGCGCCGCGCTCGTGAAGGACGAACTCGGTCGGCATGCCGTTTTCGAGTGCGGCGGCATTGCGGATCACGAGCGTCAGGGTCATCGCGCCATGAGGGCCTTTGCGCCGAGCGCCGCGACCTTCTCGCCGGAATCGCAGGCTGCGGCCAGTGCGGCGTTCGGGTCGGCAGTCCGGTAGGCGGCGATGATGACTGCAGCCGCGGCAAGCCCGCCGCACGCCTGTTGGGGCGGCTGCACAGGCGGAAGATCGGGCTCCGAAATCGAACCTCCCGACATGAAAACCGCGTCCGCCAGCAGCCTTTCGGGGCTGTTGCCCTCAGCCCTCCGGGCAGCTTCCTGCGCTGCGCGCCGATATTCTTCGCCGGGCTCCTCGACCCAGCGGATAGCGCAGTCGAGCGCCTGTCGCTCGCCGACTCCAGGCGGCGTCGCTTGCGACCAGTTTTCGAGCAGGTGGGCGGCCCAGGCAACAGCTTCGAGCCTCGGCAGAGCGTGGCCGATATAGCGTACGGCGAGGGCCATGTCGCCGCGCTCGCGCAGCGCCCGATAGCCGCTCTCGGGGTCGGTTTCGGGGCTTCCGAAATCCGACGAATCCAGCTCCATCAGCTCGGCAACCTGCCGCGCCTGCGTCCATTTGACCTGATCCCACCCGGCCATCAGTTGATGAACACCAGGCCGCCCTTGAGGGTCAGCATGGCCGATCCTTCGACCGTGGTCATGAGAGATTTGATGTTCGCGACAGCGTCCGCCTTGGCATCGATGAGCATGCTTTCGATCTTGATGCTGACCGGATCCATGGTGATTTTACTCATTCCGACCTTGAGCGTGATCTTCACGCCAGCTTCGATGTCGATCGTTGTCCCGGCCTTGATCTTGAGGGCATTGCCCACATCGAGGGTGTCGTCGATGCCGATCTTGACCTTGCGGCTCTTGTCGACCTTCACTTGTTCGTTGCCTTCGACGTGCTCGTTGCGATCATGCCGGACCAGGATTTCCTGATCGCAGCCGACGTGGTGTGATTCATTGCGCCGGATTCGGGTCTTCATGTCCCGCTCGGCATGGAGGAAAACCTCCTCGTGCGCCCCTTTGTCCTCGAACCTCAGCTCGTTCGCGCGCGGCTCTCCGGTATCGAGATCCTTGCCGGGGCTGCAACTGCCGCTCTGTCCGTAGGTCTTGGTGCGCCACAGCGCGATCGTCTTGTTGTCCGGCAGCGGGTAGATTGGCATGTGCGTCCGGTTGAACACCCGCCCGACCACCAGCGGGCGGTCGGGGTCGCCGCCGAGGAAGTCGACCAGCACCTCGTGCCCGACGCGCGGCAAAATGATGTTGCCGAGCCCGCCGGTCTGTGAAACGCGCATCCAGCAGGTGCTCTTCTCGCCCGGCGAGCCGGAACGGTCCCAGTGGAAGCGGACCTTCACCCGGCCATATTCGTCGGTGTAGATTTCCTCTCCCTCGGGCCCCGTGATGATTGCCGTTTCGAGGCCGTGGACGACCGGGCGCGGAGTGGTTCGCGGCGCGCGCCACTCGGTCTTGGCGGGCACGGCTTCGAAACTGACGTTGTACGGCTGCTCGCCGCCCATCTCGCCCGTCCGGAACCGCTCAGCCTGGAGGCTGTGGTAGGTCTGCTGGATGAGAAACTCGCCGTCGAGGTGCGGGTTGTAATGATCCTTGATCGTGACCTTGGTCCCGCAACTCAGGCCCGCCGCTTGCGTCTGCCCACGGTATACGCGGCGTTCGGTGCGCAGTGCGTCGAGCAGCACCATGCCGAGTTCCTTGCCCTGGCTCTCCTCAACATAGCGGAACGGATAGGTGTAGACTTCGACCGCGTCGCGCGGATGCGCCTCGTCCTTCTCGGACACTGCTTCGAGCGGCCGTTCCGGCTTTTCGAAATCGAAATCGCGCACCGTGACCTTGGCCTCGCCGCCGGTCGAAACGCGCTCGATCCATGACTGGATGTAATATTCGCGGGACCGCTCTGTTCGGGCGGCGGAATCGACGTTGAAGATGTTGGTGTTGTGCGGATTGTAGACGAGCGTCGAGGGGCGACCCTCCTTGTGAGATGACGGCCCCTCGCACAGGACGAGAACGTGGCGATCCTCGCTGTGCGTGAAATGATAATAGATGCCTTCTTCCTCCATCAGCCGCGAGATGAAGGCGAAATCGCTTTCGTCATACTGGACGCAATAGGTCCGCTTCGCTCTCGATTTGCTCAGCCACGTATAGTCGACATCCGAAACGCCGGCCTCGTCGAGGACATGCTTGATGATCTCCACGACGTCCTGGTCCTGGTAGATCGCGAAGTCGCGATTGTGTGAAAGGAAATAGGTCCATGGCCGAAGCACGAGCCGGTAATGGAAGCCCGACGAGGTCTGTTTCGTGAACTCGGCCTCGGTCGCGAGGCCGTGGAAATATCGCTGCAGCTCGTCGTCCTGGCTGATCGAAACGGCTGCCGGTTTGCCGAGGTGCGGCAGCAGGTCGATCTCGCCCAATTCGGAAATGATATCGAGGGTAATCAGGAAGGGCGTGCTGAGCGCTTCGACAGCGTCGATGTGCTCGAGCAGAACCTGCTCTCCGCCAAGATCGATGCTGAGTGAGGTTTGCCTGCCCGACTCGCCGACCATACTCGTCCCTCCCCAGTCGTCTTTCGACACGGAGCGCCTCGTTACGGGAGCATATACCAGCAAAGGCACTGTGCAATACAGCGCACCCGCCCGTCGGCCCTCCTTGATTGAAATTGCGTTGAAGATTAAGAATTGAAGTTAGCGGTAATCCCTCGCCTCTGATGCGAGTGCGTGTCCGTACCAAGGGGGTTCCCATGCGTGTCGCCCGCCTGTTCGTTGTTTCCTGTGCATCGCTGATCGTCGCCGTACCGGCCTATGCCCAGCAATCTCCAGCCCCGACCCGGAGCGTCGACGATTATGTCTGCGCATTCGCCGGCGAATGCGGCCAGCAGCCGGACGCTGCGAAAAACTCGATCGCCGCACCGCCGGTGAGAGGCTTTCGTCTGAGCGTCCCGGAGAAGCGCCCGGAGGCGACTTCCCGCTCGACCCAATCGTCTGCCAGCTCGAGCCGGTCGAGCGGCGCCGCGGCCGCCGACACGCGCCGTTCGGGAACGCGTCAAACCTCGACCAGGCGCACCCAGCAGGCGCAGGCGCGGCCCGCCGCCAGCCAGGCGCGGCGGATGGATCTCAGGGTTTCGTTCCTGCTCGGGTCCGCGGAACTCACCGCGCAGGCGCGGGAAGAGGCCAAGGTTTTCGCCGAGGCGCTCCGCCGCCCGGAGCTAGCCCCGAAACACTTCCTGATCGCGGGTCACACCGATTCGAGCGGCGGCAGGGCGCTGAACATGGATCTCTCGAAGCGCCGCGCGCAGGCGGTGGCCGACTATTTGTCGAGCCTGGGCGTTCCCAGCGACCGGCTGGAAGTGCGCGGCTACGGTCCTGACCGGCCGTTGCCGGGCCACAGCGCGAGTTCGCCGGACAATCGCCGGGTCGAGGCGGAGCTGCTCTGAGTCTTCGCGACCGCTGAAGAGCTCATAGTGAAGGGGAGGGGGCGAATGACGGCAGCTGTCTTCGGGCCGGCGGACAGGCTCGCTTAGATGTCCGATCTCGAAGAGCTGATGCAGCCGGTTTCGGCGGACGCGGTTGCCGGCCCCGACCTCGCTTACGACCCGAAACGGCAGGAGATCGAAGCTGCTTTCGAGGCTGCCCGACTCGCCGACCGCGGCGAGGGCGAAGCGCCCGACTGGTCCGCGATCATCGGCCTGATCAAGGATCAGGCCAAGCTCACCAAGGACGCCACGCTCGCGGTCTATCTGGCGCGGGCGGGAGCACGCGCGCAGCGCCTCGCCGACGTCGCGCTCGGCTGCGCCTTTCTTGCCGGAATGTTCGAAACCTGGTGGGACCAGATCCACCCGAGCCTCCAGGAATATGGCTTCCAGGGACGCAAGGGCGCCTGCGAGTCGCTTGCGTCCATCGGCGACTTCCTCGGGCCGCTTCGGCGGGTCGTGTTCGTGTCGCATCCACGGCTCGGAGAATTCACGGCCGAGCAGATCGAGGCCTTCGCGACGCAGGGCGACTCGGCCGAGAATGTCGGAATGTTTCGCGCTGCGGTCGCCGAAATCGACAAAGCGGAGATTGAAGCGTCGCTCAGCGCGATCGAGGAAATCCGTGGCGCGATCACACGCGTCGACACGGTGCTCACCGCCAAGGCTGAAGGCGACACCGCGACCAATTTCGCAGCGACCTACGAAGCGCTCGATTCAATCCGCAACTCGGTCGTGGCTGCGACGGGCGTCGGCGCGCCTGCACCGGCTGTCGCCGACTCGGGGCAGGGCGATTCCGCGCAGGCGCCGCAGGCTGCCGGAATGAAGGCCTCCATCGAGTCGCGGGCGGATGTCATCCGCGCGATCGAGGCCATCGTCGATTATTATTCACGGCACGAACCGGGCAGTCCGATCCCGCTCGTCCTCGATCGCGCCAAAGCGTGGGTGAATATGGATTTTCTGTCGATTCTCAACGATATCAACCCATCCGGCGCGGAAGATGCCAAGCGCGTTCTGACGCGCACCGCCACCGAATGACGGCGCGAAAACTTCGATTGAATTTTGTTGATTATAGCGTAGTTTAGCTGGCTTCGAGCGAGTTCCGGAACCATTCTGGGGCTCCAGTATCAGGGGGCGACAATGGCAGCCAAAAGCGGTCAACGCTTCATCCGCGAGAATCGCGCGCCGCGGGTTCACATCGAATATGAGGTCGAAACATACGGTTCGCGCCAGAAGGTCGAACTGCCGTTCGTGATGGGTGTCATGAGCGACCTTTCGGGACAGAGCGAGGTCGAGAAAAAGCCGCTCGACAAGCGCGAGTTCGTCGAGTTCGACATGGACAATTTCGACCAGCGCATGGAGGCCGTCGCGCCGCGCGCGGCATTCAATGTCGACAACACGCTGTCAGGCGACGGCAAGCTGTCGGTGGACCTGACGTTCAAGAGCATCGACGACTTCTCGCCGGGCAAGGTCGCCAAGTCCATTCCGGCGCTCGCGAAGCTGCTCGAAGCGCGCCAGCAACTCAACGACCTGATGCTCTACATGGACGGCAAGGACGGCGCGCAGGAACTGCTCGACCGGCTCTTGAAGGACCCCGCTCTTCTGCAGGCGATCTCCGCTGCGAAGGTCGAGGGCGATAACAGCAATTCTGCAACTCCTGCCGATGCAGGGCCGCAACCCGCTCCTGAGGGAACGAAGGAGTAAGACGCACGCGTTCGCTGAGAGGTTTAGCAATGGCCACCGTCAACCAACAAACGACCACGCAGCCGCAACCTCAGCCGGTTGAGGTCGACGAGTTCACGTCGCTGCTCCAGAAAGAATTCAAACCCGGCGACGACGCCCGCAAGGGACGAATCGAGGAAGCGGTCCAGACGCTCGCGCAGCAGGCGCTGGCGGATGCGGCGGTCATCGGCGACGATGTTTTCTCGACCGTGGACGCGATGCGCGCCGCGCTCGACCGCAAACTGTCCCAGCAGATCAACGAGATCATCCATCACGAGTCGTTCCAGCGGCTCGAGTCGGCGTGGCGCGGCCTGCACTATCTCGTGTTCAACACCTCGACGGGGAAAGACCTCAAGATCAGGGTGATGAACATTTCAAAGGAAGAGTGCCGCAAGACCTTCCGCCAATATCGCGATGCAGCCTGGGACCAGAGCCCGCTGTTCAAGAAGATCTACGAGGCCGAGTTCGGCCAGCTTGGCGGTCAGCCGTACGGCGCGTTCGTGTGCGATTATTCATTTTCGCACAGCGCCCCGGACATCGAAGTGATGAAGGGCATCGCCAAAATCGGCGCAGCGGCCCACGTGCCGTTCATTGCCGCCGCGGCACCGCAGCTTTTCGGGATGGAAAGCTGGCAGGAACTCGCCAATCCGCGCGACCTCGGGAAGCTGTTCGAAGCGACGGATTATGCCGCGTGGCGGTCGTTCCGGGCATCGGAGGACAGCCGCTACCTGGCGCTGACCATGCCGCGCTTCCTGGGCCGGCCGATCTACGGTGCGAAGACCGAACCCGTGGAAGAGTTCGACTTCGAAGAGGAAGTCGGCGGGCAGCACGAAAAGCATTTGTGGCTGAACGCCGCTTACGCGATGGGCGTCCGCATCACCGACGCCTTCTCCTCCTACGGCTGGTGCACGCGCATCCGCGGCGTCGAATCGGGCGGCACGGTCGAGGATCTCCCCACGGCGACATTCCCGACCGACGACGGCGGTGTCGACATGAAATGCCCGACGGAGATCGCGATCTCCGACCGGCGCGAAGGCGAGCTCTCGGCAGCCGGTTTGATGGCGCTGATCCACCGCAAGAACTCCGACCAGGCGACGTTCATCGGCGGCCAGACCGTCCACAAGCCCAAAGCCTATGAGAACAAGGACGCGACCGCGAACGCCAACCTGTCGGCGCGCTTGCCATACATCTTCGCGAGCTGCCGCTTTGCGCATTACCTCAAGTGCATGGTCCGCGACTGGATCGGCGGAACCCGCGAAGAGCGTCAGCTCGAGCGCGATCTGTCCGACTGGATCATGCAATATGTCGACGGCTCACCCGAGCTGTCGAGCGAGGCGACCAAGGCGAAGCTTCCGCTGAAGGATGCGAAGATCGAGATCGTGCCCGACCCGGAGAACCCCGGCTATTACCAGGGCAAGTTCATGTTCGTGCCGCATTATCAGCTCGAAGGCATGGAGATTGCACTCAGCATGGTCTCGCGGCTGCCGAAAAAAGCATAGCGAGGTCGCTCGTACGATCCCCACGTTTGATCAAACCAGAAGAGAGGAGTGGGCGTCATGGCTTTTGAAAGTTTCCTGGAGATCAAGGAAATCCCGGGCGAATCCCAAAAGAAGGGCCACGAGGATCAAATGGACGTCCTGTCCTATCAGCTGGGCGTCGTGCAGACGGGATCGTTTCAGTCTGGCGGCCCGGGCGGCGGCGCCGGCAAGGCTGAGTTCCACGACATCAGCGTCGTCAAATATGTCGACAAAGCGACGGCAAAGTTGTTCGAAGCGTGCGCCGCGGGCACCCACTTCGGCAAGGCGACGCTCTACGTTCGCAAGGCCGGCGACAAGCCCCTGGAATATCTGAAGATCGAAATGGAGGACCTGATGGTCTCCAGCCAGACGATCAACGGTGCTTCCGGCAACGACCAGGTGATGGAATCGATCACCATCAACGCCGCGATCATCAAGCAAAACTATATCGAGCAGGACGCGAAGGGCGGCGCCGGCAAGACCGTCAACGCCGGCTTCAACATTCGCACTGGCGAGAAGGTCTGACCGGCAGGCCGGTAGTCCGCCAGGGCTGCTGCCATGGACGCTGACCAGCTGCTTCGGGATGGGGATCTCGACGGCGCGCGGAGCGCGCTCGTCGAGACCGTCCGCAGCCATCCCGCCGATGCGCGGGCGCGCATGTTCCTGTTCCAGCTGCTGGCCGTAGCGGGGGAGTGGGACAAGGCGCGTACGCATCTCGAGGCGCTCGCCCGCATCTCGCCCGAGGCGCAGATGCTCGCGACGGTCTATAGCATGGCGATGAAGGCGGAGGTGCAGCGCGCGGCGATCTTCGCCGGCCGCGAACGGATGCCGGTGATTCGCGGTGCCTGGGCTGAGGGTCTCGCCGACGCGATCATGCATTACGCGAACGGCCGTGCGGCGGACGGCGATTCGGCGCGCGACGCAGCACTCGACGAGGCGCCCGACACGCCGGGCGAGCTCGGCGGCGTTCATTTCGACTGGCTCGCGGATGCCGACGCGCGGTTCGGCCCGACTTTCGAGGTGATCATTCAGGGGCGTTACGGATTGGTCGCCTTCAGCGAGGTTGCGAGCGTGTTGAGCGAGGGGCCGCGCGACCTGCGCGATACGGTCTGGTACCCGGTCCAGCTCGCGTTCCGCGAAGGCCAGTCCGTCGCCGCTCTGCTGCCTGCGCGCTATCCCGGCAGTGAGCAGAGCGACGATCTCGCGATGCGCATGGGGCGGAGCACCGGATGGCAGGCCGGCGCGGCGGGCGAGACCGGCTGCGGCCAGCACCTGCTGGCGCTTTCCGGAGGCGAAGAGATCGGCCTTCTGGCCCTGCGGTCGCTTGTATTCGATCAGATCTGATGGAGACGGGCGCTCGACTAACGCCCACGATTTTCGACAAGCTCGTCGCTGATGTCGAAATCAGCGGATTGAAGGCCACCGAAACGCCCGATGTGATGGGCGAAATGATGCGCCATTATCCCATCCCTGAGATCAAGCGCTTCGGCGAGTCGGCACTCCGAGCCACGGTCAAGCGCGATCTCGCCTGGCTTTTGAACACGACGCAATTCGGCGCCCGCGGCGAGCTCGAAGGCTATCCGCAGGTCCAGACGTCGGTGCTCAATTACGGCGTTCCCGATCTCGCCGGCCGATCGCTGCATTCGCGCACCATCCTCGATCGGGCGCGCGAGATCCGCAACGCGATCCGCGTCTTCGAGACGCGGCTGGAGCCGGAGAGCCTCGTGGTCGAGCCGCTCGCGTCGAAGGACAAGCCCAACGCCGTCGTCTTCCTGATCCATGCCGAGATCAGCTCGACCCTCCGCCCCGTGCCGGTCCAGTTCCGCACCGAGCTGGAGGCCGACACGGCGTCAGTCGAGGTGTCCGAGTAGATGGATCCGCGGCTGCTCAGCATCTACAACGAGGAGCTCGCATATTTGCGCGAAGGCGCCCGCGAGTTCGGCGAGGAGCACGAGACCGTGGCGCCGCGGCTCGGCCTCAAGACACCGACCGATCCCGACCCATATGTCGAACGCCTGCTCGAAGGCGTCGCGTTCCTCGGCGCGCGCGTCCAGCTCAAGATCCGTGATCAATATCCCGAGTTCACGCAGCATTTGCTGCACGCGATCCAGCCGCATTACCTCGCGCCGACCCCGTCGATCTGCATCACCGCGTTCGAGCCGAAAGAGGGAGACCAGGCGCTCACGCAGGGGCATCTGGTTCCGCGCGGGACCGAGCTGCGCAGCGCCGACGGCGGCTCGGAGACGACGCCCGTCATTTTCCGTACCGCCCATGACATCACCTTGTGGCCATTGCGCATCGTCGAAGCGGAATATCTCGCGAGCCGCGCTGCCGTCGCGGCCTTCGCTGCCGCGGCCGGGTGCAGGGCGGAGGCTGGGCTTCGCCTGCGCTTCGAGGGGACCGGCGGAGTCGCTCTTTCGCAGCTCGCGCCAGACAAGCTGCCGCTTTACCTGGCAGGTTCCGAAAGCGCGCCGGGCGAGCTGTACCGCCAGCTGGCTGGCGAGACCATCGCCGTCATCGCGCGCCGGGCCGACAGCGCCGATGCTGCCGCCGCGCTGCACTTGCCGCTGCCCGAGCAAGTCGGCTTCGACAAGGATGAAGCGCTGCTGCCGGCGGAGCTTCGCTCGTTCAGGGGCTATCGGCTGCTCACCGAATATTTCGCCTGTCCGGAGCGCTTCCTGTTCGTCGCGCTGCGCGGCCTCGCCCAGGCATTTGCCGAGGCCGGCGACCAGTGCGACGTCGTGCTTCTGTTCTCGCGCTCGTCCCCGGTCCTCCCCAACGCGGTCAGCCCCGCAAATTTCAGGCTGTTCGCGACCCCCGCGATCAACCTGTTCGAAAAGCAGCTTGGGCGCGTGCAGGTCGATCGGCACACGCACGAATATCATGTCGTTCCCGACCGTACGCGGCCGCTCGACTTCGAGGTGTTCCGAATCCTCGACGTGCAGGCTTATGCCGGCGACAATGTGCAGCCGGTCACGGTTGCGCCGCTCTATGCCTTCGGTGCCTTGCTCTACGACTGGAGCGAGGCGTTGTTCTACACGACGCAGCTGCGCTGGCGCCGTCTGTCGACGAGGGAGCAACGGCTGCGGCGGCGGACCGATTATGTCGGCACGGAAACCTGGATCAGCCTGACCTCGCCAGGCGATCCGACACGGCTCGATGAAGTCAGTGAGCTTGCGGTGCGCGCGCTCGTCTCCAATCGCGAGCTCCCCGAACTGCTGACGTTCAAGGGCGACCGGCATTTCATCGTTCACGGCGTCCCCGCTCGCGCGATCACGGTCGTGCGTGCACCGACCAAGCCGCGGCCGCCGCTCGGTATCGGCGATGCCGCGTGGCGCCTTATCGCTCACCTCACGCCCAATTACGCGACACTGGCACCAGAAGAGAATGACGACGCGTCGGTCATGCGCGACCATCTCGCGCTCTACGGGCGGCAGGACGATGCTGCGATGCGACGCCACATCGATGGCGTCCTGTCGATCCATTCCGAGCTCGTGGCGCGGCGCGTTCCGGGGCTCGGGCGCATGGCGATTGCGCGCGGTCACCGAATCCGGCTGCGGCTCGACGACGCCGCCTTCGACCAGTCGCGCATGTTCCTTTTTTCAGCGGTGCTCGAACAATTCCTCGCTGAATTCGCGAGCATCAATTCGTTCACCGAATGCATTTTCTCCAGCGCTCAGGAAGGGGAGTTTGCGCGATGGCCGCCGAGGATCGGGCGCCGCCACAGCATCTGAACTTCCTCGCTGCGGCGCAGGAAAGTCTGACCAGCAGCGGGCTGTTCCCGCTGCTGCGCGGGGCGGAGGCGCGCGCGCCTGAACTGCCACGGGTCGGACGTTCGAAGCGGCCCGACCAGAATATCGTCGACCTCAAGCACCTGCCTGCGCTCGCCTTCCCGGCGAGGACGCTCGAGTCGGTCACGATCCGCGGCGCTCGCGCCCGGTTGAGCGGCTACTGGCTCGGTCTTACCGGGCCGATGGGACCGCTGCCGACGCACCTGACGGAATATGCCGCTTACGAGCGCAGGTACGCCAAGACCCAGCCGTTCGGAGACTTCCTCGACCTGCTCGGCGGCCGGATGCTGCAGCTCTACTATCGCAGCTGGGCCGACTCCCAGCCGGCGGCCCACGCCGACCGCGGGGACAACGACCAGTTCGCTTTCTATCTGGCGGCGCTTTCCGGCGCGACCGAAGGCGTTGCTCCGGGCGCCCGCTTCCCCGCGCGCGCGCGGCTGCATTATGCCGGCGTTTTTGCGGGGCGGCGCAGCGCGGCGGCGCTCGAGGACGCGCTGACGCACCTGCTTGGCGTCGAGGCGCGTGTGCAGGAATTCCAGCCGCGCTGGAGGCGCATCGAAGCCCAGGACCAGAGCCGCCTCGGGCGGCAGTTCGCGACGCTCGGCAGCGATGCCGTCGCAGGCCAGCGGGTGCGCATCGCTTCCGATGCATTCCGTGTCGTCATCCGCATCGACGATTTCGGCGAATTCGAGGAGTTGCTGCCTTGCGCGCAGCGGTTCGGTATTGCCGCGGAAGCACTCGATTCATTCGCGCCCTCGCATCTCGAATGGGACATCATGCTCGAAATCGACGAGGCGCTCGTCCCGTCCGCGAAACTCAACGGCCGGTCGCGCCTGGGATGGACCTCGTGGCTGCAGCCGACCGGCAAAGGCGGATTGCGCGCCGACGCGCATCTCACACCCCGAAGACGAACCCGGATGGATGAAAGGGTCGACCAATGACGGAAATAAGCCGATCCGCCCTGTTTGGGCGGCTGGACGCGACGGCTCTCAAGGCGATCGAGACCGCCACGGGCTTCTGCAAGATGCGCGGCAATCCCTATGTCGAGCTGGTCCACTGGATCCACATCCTGCTGCAGGACCCGCGCAACGATCTTGCTGCTCTCCGGACGGCCTTTGCGATGGACGATTCGAAGCTCGCCCGCGACGTGGTTGCGGCGCTCGACGCGCTGCCGCGCGGCGCGACCGCCATCTCCGACTTCTCGCCACAGATCGAAGAAGCGATTGAGAAGGGATGGCTCTACGCGTCGCTGCAGTTTTCCGCATCGCGCGTGCGCACCGCGCATCTGGTCTACGGAATGCTCAAGACGCCGACGCTGCGCAACGCCTTGTTCAACATCAGCACCGAATTCCGCAAGGTCCAGCTCGAAAAGCTCGCGAGCGAATTCGATGGGCTGCTTGCATCATCCGCGGAAATGACTCAGCTCGGCGCCGAGCCGGCGCTCGACAGCGGCGGGGATCCCGGTGCGGTCCCACAGGGCGAAGGCAAGGCGCTCGAGCGCTATTCGGTCGATCTCACGGAAAAGGCGCGCAAGGGCGAAATCGACTCGATCGTCGGTCGCGACGACGAGATCCGTCAACTCGTGGATATCTTGCTGAGGCGCCGCCAAAACAATCCGATACTTGTCGGCGAGGCCGGGGTCGGCAAGACCGCCGTCGTCGAAGGCTTTGCCAAGCGCATCGTTGACGGTGAAGTGCCTCCCTCGCTGCAGGGCGTCACGCTGCGCGCGCTCGACATCGGCCTCATGCAGGCGGGCGCGAGCATGAAAGGCGAGTTCGAAAAGCGGTTGCGCGCGGTCATCGACGAAGTGGAATCGAGCCCCAAGCCGGTTATCCTGTTCATCGACGAAGCGCACACGCTGATCGGCGCGGGCGGACAGGCGGGCACGGGCGATGCGGCGAACCTGCTGAAGCCAGCGCTGGCGCGAGGCCGCCTGCGGACCATCGCCGCGACTACCCATTCCGAATATCGCCAGTATTTCGAAAAGGACCCGGCCCTGACGCGGCGGTTCCAGACCGTCGATGTAGACGAGCCGGGAACGGGCAGCGCGATCGCCATGATCCGCTCGGTGGCACCGACGATGGAGGAGCATCACCACGTCGTCGTGCTGGAGGAGGCGGTTGCCGCGGCCGTAACGCTGTCGCAGCGCTACGTGCCGGCGCGCCAGCTGCCGGACAAGGCGGTGAGCCTGCTCGACACCGCCTGCGCGCGGGTCGCCGTGTCGCAGCATTCCACCCCCGCGCAGGTTGAAGACCGCAGGCGGCGTGTCGAGCTGCTCGAGATCGAGCGCGAGGTCGTCGAGCGGGAGGAGCAGGAACAGTATCGCTCCGACGACCGCCTCGACAAGATTGACGCCGAGCTCGCCATCGCGCGCAAGGAGCGTGACGCAGTCGAGGCCAAATGGGCCAGGGAGAAGGAGTCGATCGAGAAGCTGACCACGGCGCGGCGCGCCTTGAGCGAAGCGCGCGTCAAGAAGGACCGCAGCGGGAAAGAAGAAACCGCGCTCAAGGCCGACCTGGAGACAGCCATCCAGGAGCTGGCGTCGGTCCAGGGCGATTCGCCGATGGTGTTCGGAGTCGTCGATGCCGACGCGGTCGCGTCAGTCGTAGGGGACTGGACCGGAGTTCCGGTCGGCCGGATGGTCAAGGACGAGATCAAGAGCGTGCTCACCCTCGGCGACCAGCTCAAGAAGCGCGTCGTTGGCCAGGATCACGCGATGGACGCAATCGCCAAGCGCATCCAGACCAGCCGCGCCAAGCTCGACAATCCGAGCAAGCCCGTCGGCGTGTTCATGCTCTGCGGCCCATCTGGCGTCGGCAAAACCGAGACGGCGCTTGTGCTCGCGGAGCTGCTGTTCTCCGGCGACGAATCGCTCATCACCATCAACATGAGCGAGTTCCAGGAGGCGCATACCGTCTCGACGCTGAAGGGCGCGCCTGCAGGCTATGTCGGATACGGCCAGGGCGGCGTGCTCACCGAGGCGGTGCGACGCCGGCCTTATTCGGTGGTGCTGCTCGATGAGGTCGAGAAGGCGCACCCGGACGTCCACGAGATGTTCTTCCAGGTGTTCGACAAGGGCTTCATGAACGACAGCGAAGGCCGCCACATCAACTTCAAGAACACGATCATCCTGCTCACCTCGAACGTCGGTACCGACCTGATCATGAGCCTGTCGGGCGACGAGGAGACCAAGCCGGATCCGGAAGGCCTGGCCACGGCGCTTCGGCCAGAACTGCTCAAGGTGTTTCCGCCGGCGCTCCTCGGGCGCCTCCTCGCGATCCCTTATTATCCGCTCAATCCGCAGATGTTGGGAGGAATCGTCCGCATCCAGCTCGACCGGATCAGGCGGCGCATTGCCGACAATCACGACATCGAGCTCGATTACGCGCCCGAAGTCGTCGACCTCATCGTCTCGCGCTGCAACGAAGTCGCGTCGGGCGGGCGCATGATTGATGCGATCCTGACGAACACGATGCTGCCGCAGATGTCGGTCGCGCTGCTCGAACGGCAGATGACGGGCGAAGAAGTGAAGCGCATCCGCGTCGGCACGGGCGGCGACGGCTTCACTTACGACTTCGAGACGAAGGCGAAGAAGAAGAAGTCGGACGAGGCTGGAACCAAACCGGGGCGATCGAAGCCGCAGCCGATCGGCGAAGCGGAAGCAGAGGCGGTTCCCGCAGAGTAGCTCGGCGTGGCTTTAAACCGCACTTAACCGTCCCAGTCTATCACTGGCCGCGGACGGAGGCTGCGATGGCTGCGCTTGCTCACCTGATGGATCCGCGGGACGTGCGTGCCGGAAAGGCGCGGCGCGGATGGATTCGCCGCCGGCCGAACGCGCACGAGCCTGTCCAGCTACTCGAGATTTCCTCCACGGGCTTCCACGCCTTCGCTACGAAGGCCCCATCAGCCGGAGAAGCGATCAGGGTTCATGTGCCCGCGCTCGGCCTGCTGGCTGCACGGGTGACCTGGGCAGATGCGCGCGAGTTCCGCGCGGAATTCTTCGGCGCTGACGACCTGCGCCTGCTGTTTCTGCGCAAATCGTTCGTCGGCTGCACCAGCTGGTTCGAGCGCGAGCCTTCCTAAAGCGACTGCATCACGAACCTGAGGTCCCTCAGTTCGGGGGGTGCCGCATCGAGCCAGCGTAGCTGTTCGAGCGTGACATTGGCGGCTGACCAGCCGTCAGCGCGCAAGGCATGCACGAACAGCTCTCGCGGGATGTGCAAAAACCGCGCGCCCTCCAGCAGGTCCCCGCTCAGCGCCACCTGATAGGGCGCGGACCGCGCGAACCTGCCGTCGGCGAATTGGCGCCGCTCGGTAAAAATGAGCGACCAGACGGGATGCGAGATCTCCCATGTGACGCGGCTGTGGATCTCCGGAGGTTCGACCGAAATCACGTTCGATCTGGTCAGTGCCAGTCCGTCGACTTCGCCCTTCCACACACCCGACAGGCTGTAGTCGTGCGGGTCGCCGCCGATGTCGAGCTGAACCCAGACTCGTCCGATCGCCGCGCCCGCGAGTGCGTTCAGACTGGGGCCCGCAATGGTTTTGTCCAAAGTTTGCATGTCCAGTTCCTTTGTACATGTAAACGCGGGACCTGGCGAACTCGCTCCATCAATCGCAGGCCAGCAAAGCGAACGGAACTTGCGTCAGGGTACAGGTGCGCGCTGCGGCAGCGCTGACGGGCCATCGATGACCGGCCAGCCGTCGACCCAGCTGATGCGGTCGATCAGCATGATGCGGCGGGTGTTCGGCTCGTCCGTCGGCTTCTCGCGCGAGCGCCCCGCGTCGACGGCATGATAGACGATCCAGTCCTGCCCGGCGGCGTTGGTCACGACCGAATTGTGACCCGGCGCGAACCAGTTGCCGCGCTTTTCGAGGACGATGCTGTGCGGCTTGCCGGTCGCCTGCTCGAGCGTTTCGAACGGTCCCGTCGCGCTTCGCGAGCGTGCGACCATCACGGCGTAATTGGCCTTGGGGCCGCAGCAATTGTCGCCCGAATAGAAGAGATAGTAGTAATCGCCGTGGCGGATCACCCAGGCGCCTTCGACAAGGACGGGGAAAGCATCCCTGGTTGGGTTGGGCCAGACGAGATCTTTCGGCGCGCTGCCGGCGGCGAAGGACATGCGGTCGGGCGCGAGTTCCTGTACCTTGATCGGGTCAAAGCCAGAGCCCCAGTAAAGCAAGTGCCTGCCCGTCGCGGGATCGTCGAACGCCATCGGATCGATGTTGACGAAGCCGGCACCGCACTGGAGCGGTTTGCCCATGTCGACGAACGGCCCGAGCGGCGAGCCGGCGGTCGCGACGCCGAGGCACAGGCCGTGGCGCTCGTCCGACCCGTTCGGCTTGGCGGAATAATACATGATGTAGCGCCCGCCATCACGCACCACGTCGGGCGCCCAGAAGTCCTGCGTGGCCGAAGCCCAAGCCGGCTTCGCCGGAAGCGCCTCACCGAGATAGTCCCAATGGACGAGGTCGGCCGAGCGCGCGAGCTGGATGTTGACCCACTTGCCGCCGCGCTGCGTCTGCGTCGCATAGGCGTAATAGAGGCCGTCCGGCGCCTTGAGCACCGCGGGATCGGGGAAGTCCGCATCGATGACCGGATTGACGTAGCTTGACGCCGGCCGCGCGATGGGCGTCGCGCAACTGCCGAGTCCGAGCAAGGCGGCGGCGGCGAAGGAAAGGAAGCGATGCACCGCCCGACCATAAGTGCGAGCTTCGCGTTGCGGAAGCGGCATTGATCGCTAGGCTTGCCGGCGGAGGCGCGAAAAATGCTCAGGCTGAAACGGTTGCGCGCGCGGGCGAGGCAGACACTGGTCGCGGCGGGCTTGCTGTGCCTCGCCGCTACGTCCGCCGCGCCGCCGTCCTTCGTTCCGGTCTTCGAAGAAGATTTCCCGGACGCATTCGTGATGCCGTACGGAAGCCGCTTCGTTGCTTATTCGACGAACAACGGCCCCAACGTGCCGGTCGCGATCTCGAGCGACCTGGTACACTGGAGCTTCGTCGGCGACCCGCAAACGGGCAAGCAGCGCGATGCATTGCCCAGGCTCGGGAGCTGGGCGAAGGAGGGCTTCACCTGGGCGCCCGAAGTGTTCGAGCTCGGCGGCAGATATCTGCTCTACTACACGGCCAGCGACATCCGCCGGAACGCGCAATGCATCGGAGTCGCGGTCGCGAGCGATCCGCTCGGCCCGTTCGTCGACGATCGCGCCGAACCGATCGTCTGCCAGACCGAACTCGGCGGGAGCATCGATGCGGACGCGTTCCGCGACGTCGACGGCAAACTGTACCTCTACTTCAAGAACGACGGTAACCGGGTGCACGCGCGCACGTCGATCTGGGGACAGCCGCTCGCGCCGGACGGCCTGTCGGTGACCGGGAAGGCGGTTGAACTGGTCAAGGACGACCAGCGCTGGGAGGAACGCGTGGTCGAAGCGCCGACGATGGTTCGCTCACCGGCCGGCTATGAGATGTTCTTCTCGGGCGGATTCTTCGGCTGGAACCCGGAAGAGGGCGGCCTCTCGCCTTATGCGATGGGGTACGCCAAATGCTCCGGGCCGCTTGGCCCCTGCACGCCCGCGAGCGAGAACCCGATCCTCCACAGCTTCAAGGACCGCGAGGCGGGATGCCTCAGCGGACCCGGGCACCAGAGCATCTTCAGCGTGGGCCAGCGCACCTTCATCAGCTTCCACGCGTGGCAGGCGAGCAGCGGCTGCCGAAAGGTCGACGACCGTCGCTACCTCTACATCGCGCCTTTGTTCTGGAAGGACGGCAAGCCGCAGATCGGCCCGAGCCTGCGTTAGCTCGGCATCACCGGTTCGGCGGCGCAGGTCCTGGCGATGAAATCGGCGTGGGTGGGCATGCGCTCGGCGGTCTGACGATAGTTCAACCGCATCCTGTCCAGAAGGTCCGCTACCTTCGACTCGTCAGCGGCATATGCCGCGGGCTCGGGTTCCTCGGGAACAATGCCCTGGCCGAGGAGAACGGCGACCCAGCTCGCGATGTCGAACAGTTCTGCGCCTTGCCGGAAAATGCGCCCTTTCGACCGCCACAGCTCCAGTTTCGCGGCTAGTTCGTCCGGAATTTCCATCGTTCGACAATAATTCCAGAAATCGGAATCGCGGCGTCGAGTGGCCTTGAAATGGAGGATGATGAAGTCACGCACGTCTTCGAAGACATCCCGCATCTGCCGATTATATTCGTCGCGCTCGACAGGGGAGAAGCTGCGATCGGGGAACAGCGCGAGCAGCTTCGCAATGCCGCTCTGGACGAGGTGGATGCTGGTGGATTCAAGTGGCTCGAGGAAGCCGCTCGAAAGCCCCAGCGCGACCACGTTCGCGTTCCACGCCAGGCGCCGGCGCCCCGCCTTGAACGCGAGGTGACGAGGATCGGCGATCGGCTCGGCTTCCAGGTTGCTCAGCAGCAGCGCTTCCGCCACCTCGCGGTCGAGGTGCGCGCTCGAATAGACAAGCCCGTTGCCCATGCGGTGCTGCAGGGGAATTCGCCACTGCCAGCCTGAAGCGCGGGCGGTGGCGCGGGTAAACGGGTCCGGCTGCCCGGCAAGACGGCTCGGCACGGCAACCGCGCGGTCGCATGGCAGCCAACGGCTCCAGTCTTCATAGCCGGTACCGAGCCTGTCCTCGATCAGCAGGCCGCGAAAGCCGGAGCAGTCGATGAACAGCTCACCCTCGATCGAACGGCCATCGGCAAGTGTAACGGACCTAACGTGGCCGCTTTCACCGTCGATCGCCACGTCCACGATCTTTCCCTCCATCCGCTGCACGCCGTGCCGCTGCGCATGCGTGGCGAGAAGCCGCGCGTAGAGACTTGCATCGAAGTGGTAGGCGTAAGCGATCTGCGCCAGCGGCATGGGTGTCTGCGGCCCGGGGCGAGCGAAGCGGCCGAGCTCCGCGGCGACTGCGCACATCGACCATTCGCCAATGTCCGGCAGCGGCCGCCGCTTCAGTTCGCGGAGGTAGAGCTGGTGGAATTTGACGCCACGCAGGTTCTGGCCGTGCGGTCCGAACGGATGAAAATAGCGCTCCCCCTCCGCGCCCCAGTCGACGAACTCGATCCCGAGCTTGAAGCTTCCCTGGCTCGCGGCGAGGAAGTCGTCCTCGGCGATGCCAACCATGTGGTTGAATGCTTGCAGCGGCGGAATGGTCGCCTCGCCGACGCCGACCGTGCCAATCTCGTCGCTTTCGACGAGGACTATCTTCGTCCGCTTGTCGAGCAGGGTCGAGAAGGCCGCGGCGGCCATCCAGCCGGCGGTTCCACCGCCGACGATGACGATGCTGCGGATCGCGTCACTCACAGGCCCACCCTGCACGCGCAGCGGTGGAGCGCAACCGGCTGAGTGCGATCAGCTGCCCCGTTCAGGCACCGCCTGAGGCGGCGGCGGAGGCGGAGCGGGTTGTTCGACCGGGGGCGGCGGCACGTAGGCTGGCGGCGGCGGGGGAGGCACGTAGACTGGCGGAGCCGCCGGCGCGGGCCTGCTGCCGCCGAAGTTGAAGCGGACGCCGGCCGAAAGGATCGTCTCTTCGAAGCGAGTGACCATCGGGAACACTTCCGGCTCCCCACTTGCCCCGGTGAGCGGACGGAAACCGTAGTTCTTGCGGACGATGTCGGAGGTGAAGGGCTTCTTGAGGATGTTCGTCCAGTCGAAGAAGACGGTGAACCTGTCGCTGACGTTGTAGCTGGCGGACAGGTCCAGGCGCGGAGACGGGTGGGCGCGCCCCTGCAACGTGTAGAACAGCCCACCGTCGTTCCGCTCGGCGAGATCGCCTTCCGGATATTTCCCGCGCCAGTTGTAGGACAGGCGAAGCGAGAGCGGGCCGCGTTCGTACATGCCGGTCAAATTGTACGACCAATTCGAAACGCCCGGCAGCGGGGCCGTGATTGTGATGCCGGGAATCGGCGGGTTTGCGCCGAAATCCGGGAACAGCAGGAACTTGGCCTTCGCGTTGATGTACGTCACGTTGGCATCCACGCCGAACGAACGTGCCCACAACGGCACGAAGTCCCAGTCGAAGAAGGTGCGGATCTGGCCCTCGAAGCCGTTGATCTTGCTCGTGCGGGTGTTCACCGGCCCGGTGATCAGCAGCGTTGCTCCTGTGGCTGGATCGGGTTCGGGAAACTCGAATGTCTGATTGGCGATGAAGCCCTTGATATCGCGATGGAATCCGGCGATCGAAGCGAAGCCGGTGCGCGAGAAGTAATATTCGAGGCTCGCGTCGTAGTTCCACGAGGTGAAGGGTTTCAGGAAGGGGTTGCCGCCGCTGCCGCTGATCTGGCAGATCGTGGAGCCGCCTCCGCAACCGACCGGCGTGCCGAGCGAGAGACCTGGATTGAGCTGCTGGAAGGTCGGCTTCGTGCGGGTCTTGGTTACCGCCATGCGCAGCTTCCACGCGGGCGAGAAGCTTACGTTCAGGTTCGCGTTGGGCAGCCAGTCCGTGTAGGAGTTCTTGAAATCCACAGGGTTGACGCCGCCGGGGACGCGGGCGAAGCCGCTCACATCGTCCTTCGTCCGTACCGCGCGCAGGCCGACGATGCCGTCGATCTCCGCTGGGCCCGCGTCGAACCGGAAATTCGCCTGGGCATAGCCGGCGAGCGATTTTTCCGCGATGTCGAAGCTGCGGCCGGGATCGACCGGCGGACCGTCAACCGATCCCTGCCCGGTCAAGTCGATGTTGAACTGGCGAAGCGCGATGAGGTTGTCCCACACGCTGTTGTAGGTCGGGGCGAACCACGTGATCGGGAACGGCTTGTTGTCGTCCCCCCGGAATGCGGTGTGCAGCAGCTCGTAATCGAGCGGAACCGCGCTGATCGGGATCGGCGTGTGGCTCGTATTCATGGTGCCGCAGCAATTGCGGGCCGTTAGATTCCAGTAGAACGATCCCGCCTCATCGGAGGCACGACGGTCGACATAGCGCACGCCCCACTGGATTTTTGGAATGATGTTGATGCGCGGGTCATATTCGAAGTCGAGCCGCGCCTGCCAATCCTTGCCCTTCGGATCGGCGTAATCCTCGAAGAAGCCGCGATAGTCGTAATTCGCGGGATCGGTGGGATCGATGCCGGAAACCTGGAAGGTCGGCCCTTTGTCGCTGCCCGGAAATCCCGTGTACCAGTCTACCGAATAGTCATTGTTGTTGAGTTCGAAGTCGACGCTCTCGGTACGGAGCTGGAAGTGGCTGTACGTGTGCGCGAGGTCGCCGGTGATCCGCAACGGTCCCGCGTCGTAGCTGCCGCCGACGGCGAATTGATAGGTGTTCGTCTCGCGGTGCGTGGCGCCCTTGAAACCCCAGGTCTCGTAAGGATTGCCCGGACGGTCGACATGTCCGCTGACAATCTCGTTGCTGCCGTCGCGGAAGACGAGATCGGACGGAACGCCGCCCCAGATCGGCTGCGCCCACATGGCGTCGTTGACGCGCTCGCGATAGCCCTGCCACAGCCCCTCGGCGTAAAGCTCGAGGTCGCCGTTGCGATACTGCAGCGCGCCATTGATCGACGGCCGCCAGCGTTCGCCCTGGTTGTAATGGATTTCCGGCCAGTCCGGCGTCCGGCCGCCTTGGGCGTATCCCGCAATGAAGAAGCCGTGCCGGCGGACCGAGTCCTGGTAGTTCAGACGGGTGTAGGAGAAGTTGACCAGCGCGCCGAACTCGCCCTCGCCCATGTTCCAGCGGTTGCTGAGCAAGAGGTTGCCGTTGACCGATGCGTCGCGCGACTGGTTGGGGCGCATGACCCAAAAAGATCCGGAAACTTCGAGGCCGCTGAAGTCGAAGGGCCGCCGCGAGCGCACGTTGATCAGCCCCGAAATCCCGGGCTCGACCAGGTTGGCGGTCGACGTCTTGAACGCTTCGATCGCGGCCACCGCTCCCGCGGGGAAGTCCTGCAATGCAACCGACCGAGTCTCAGCTGTGAACAGCTCGCGGCCGTCATAGGTTGTTGTGTAGAAGGTGTTGTCGAGACCGCGGACGAGGACGCGGCCCGCTTCGCCGTGCTCACGTTCGACCTGGATGCCGGGAATGCGTGCGGCGCTGTCGGAAACGGTGATGTCGGGCAGCTTGCCGATGTCCTCGGCGACGATGGCGTCGACGATCTGGTCGCTGTTGCGCTTGATGTTCCGCGCGGACTGCATGGATCGGCGAAGGCCGGTGACGACGATGGCATTCTCGCCCGTCTGCGGAGCGTCGGCATTCTGCGTCGGTTCCGCCGGATTTTGCTGCGCGGTCGCGTTGGGATCGGGCGGCAAGGGCTCCTGGTCCTGCGCCGCGGCGGGCGATGAAATCGCAAACGCCGCTGCAAGCGCAGTCGTCGACCAAAGCAAAGTGTTCAAGCGCCGCATAGATGAGCCCCCTCATGCAACATCGACGAACAGACTGTTTCACATTTGTATGACACACCTTCGCGCGCCAACAAAGCTGCAAGTGGGCAACACTGATCGAGATCAATCAGTCGATCTGCGCAAGCAGCACGTTGACACGGCGCTCCGCGGAAGCGAGCGCTTGCGGCACCGATTTCTGTCCGGTGAATGCTGCGGCAGCTTCCTCGCCGACAATCCCTTCAATCGCATTCTGTCGAAGCACGTAGCTCGGCAGCGGACGGCCGATGGTCGCGAGCGGCGCTATGTCCGCACGGTGCGGAAGCTCTCTGAAGCGCGGATCGTCGAGCACGGCCTCGAACGCCGGCAAATGACCTGTCCGCACCCAGTCGAAATTGTGCGCGGCCATGAACCGGAAAAAGCGCGCGATCGCTTCGCGCTGCTGCGGCGTGCGTTTGCGTGCCGGAACTACCCAGCTGTGGCCGCTTACATATTCGAGATGATCGCCCCACAGGCGCGGATAAGGAAAGACGGCGTAGCTTTTGTACAACGGCCGCCCCGGCGTTTCCGCTTCCGCTTGGAACGAGCCGATCATCCACGTGCCGGTCGGGTAGATTCCGCCGCGCCCGCTGACGAACGCCGCGATCGCCGCCGGCGTGTCCATGTTTTGCGTGCCGAGCTTTTCCGCGTTGATGCGACGGAAGTACTTGGCGACC
Source organism: Sphingomicrobium sp. (assembly GCA_035700945.1). GTDB lineage: Bacteria > Pseudomonadota > Alphaproteobacteria > Sphingomonadales > Sphingomonadaceae > Sphingomicrobium. The sequence continues at coordinate 43,398 of DASSOE010000101.1, forward strand.
TGCACGCCGACCGGCGTGTTGAGCCGGATGTGCTTCGGATCCGGGAACAGCACCGCGCCTTTCGCCATCATGTAGGTGTAGAGGTTTCGCGCCGCGAAGGCCGGATCGCCGACGTTGCTTTGGATGAGATAGGGTTCGCCGGTGCGCTGCTCGAACTGCCTGGCCTGCGCGAACAATTCGTCCCACGTATTCGGAAGCACCGGCTTTCCGCCGCGCATCAGCCCGGCTTTCGCGAACAGCGCGGTGTTGACGTGGAACAGGCCGCCATGCGTGTCCCACGGCAAGCCGTACACGTGCCCGTACATCGTCACGCCCTGCCGCGCGGCATCGGTGAAGTCGCTCGGTGAAATTCCTGCCGCGCGCAGATAGCCGTCGACCGGTTCGACCAGCCCCTTCGACGCGTAATCGCTGATCACGCCTTCGTGCATCGTCACCAGGTCGGGCGGGTCCCGAGCGGCGACCTGCGCGGTCAGCTGCGGGTAGCCGGGCCACGCGACGACGTTCACGTCGATGCGGATGTCGGGATTCTCGGCGTTGAAGCGGTTGACCAGGGTGGTGATGATCCCGCACTCGCCCTCGGCTTTGGAGACGTCGGTGCTGCCCCCATATTCCGCGCCGCATTCGCCGAAGAAGCGCTGCAGATAGAGGTGCGTCTTGTGGTCGCTCTTCGCGCAGCTGCCGAGCGCGAGCAGCGCCAGCAAGGCGGCGAGCGCGCGGTTCGTCATACCGCGGTCCCGGCCATCGCGCGCACGATCTGCTTCTGGAAGATGATGTAGACGATGAAGATCGGGATCGACGCGAACACCGCCTGGGCCATCAGATAACCGAGCCCGCTCGTCTGCGCGTAATTCATCTGCGCCGCCGCGAGCCCTACGGTCAGCGTGTACATGTCGCTGCGCGTCGCGCTGATCAGCGGCCACCAGTAATCGTTCCACGCGCCGAGGAAGGTGAACACCGCCAGCGTCGACTGCGCGGGAAGGGTGAGCGGCAGGATCACTTTCCAGAAGGTCGTCCAGCGCGACGCGCCGTCGAGCATCGCCGCTTCGTCGAGCTCGCGCGGGATGCCGCGCATGTAGGTGGTCATGAAGAACACGCCGAACGGCGCGATCAGCCCCGGCAGGATCAGCCCCGGATAGCTGTTGTGCAGATGCAGCCAGGCAAACAGCTCGTGCTGCGGAAGGATCACCGCCTGGCTGGGCACCGCGAGGCCGATCAGGACGATCACGAACAGGGTTCGGCGGAACGGAAAATCGAGCCGCGCGAAGCCGTAGCCGGCGAGGCTGGCGAGGATCAGCACGCCCGCGGTCTGCCCGAGCGCGACGATGGTGCTGTTGAGCAGCCAGCGCGTCGTCAGGCTGTTGCCGAAAATGGCGATATAATTGTCGAGCGTATAGGGTCCGTGCAGCGCGGCCTCGCTATGGCCCACGAGCGCTGCATTGTCCTTGAGCGACAGCAACACGGCCCAGATCAGGGGCGCGAGCATGATCGCCGCGCCGATCGCCAGCCCGGCCCATCCGAGCGGAGTCAAACGGCCACGGCGGAAATCAGCGGCCACCTTGCGCCCCCGTTGCCCTGCCGGTCGCCCAATATTGGGTGATGGTGACCGCGAGAATGATCAGGAACAGCAGTTCCGCGGCGGCGCTCGCATAGCCGAGCTCCCATCGGCCGAACGCGGTTTCGAACAGGAACAGAACCGCGGTTCGCGAGGCACCGCTCGGGCCGCCGGCGGTGAGCAATTGCGACTGGCCGAACAGCTGCAGCTGCGCCGCCGTCTGCAGCATCACGACCAGCACGACGGTGCGGCGCAGCGACGGCAAGGTGATGCGCGAGAAGGTCGTCCAGCGCGATGCGCTGTCGAGCGCGGCGGCTTCGTACATGTCGCCGGGAATCTGCTGCAGCCCGGCGAGGAACAGCAGCATCGGGAAGCCGACCGACCACCAGATGGTGGTGATCGCAAGCGCGGGGAGCACGAGATCCTCGTCGCTGAGGAACGGCAGCGGCTGCCATCCGAACGCTTTCCACAATTCGCCGAGCAGCCCCGCGTCCGGCGCCAGGACGAAGCGCCAGATCAGGGTGACGATCGTCACCGACAGCACCGCTGAGGAGAAGAAAATCCCGCGAAAGATCGCGGCGTTCCTGCTTCCGCGATTGAGCGCCATCGCGAGGCCCAGCGCGATGATCGTGAGCGCCGGTACGATCATCAGCGTGACTTCGAACGTGTTGATCAGCGACGTGCCGAAGATCGGATCGTGCATCAGCCGCGCATAATTGCCGAAGCCCACGAAATGGCCGTCGCCGAACAGGTCGACCTGGTTGAGGCTGAGCCACACCCCCCGCAACAGCGGAAATATCAGGATGACCGAATAGAGAAGCAGGAACGGCGCGACGAACAGCAGCCCGCGCCAGTCCCGTGCGCTCGTCATGCGTCGGTCCTGTGGTATCCGGCGCCGTCCGCATCGAACAGGTGCGCCGCGGCGCCGTCGATCCTGAGCGCAATCTCGTCGCCGATCTTCAGCCGGCTGTCGCCGTTGTCTTCGGCGGTGATCGGCTGCCCGTCGCTGAGCCGCGCGTAGACCAGGGTGCGTTCGCCGAGCCGTTCCACCAGCTCGACCTTCGCTTTGGTGGTGCCGCTGTCGCCGACGCGCACCGCTTCGGGGCGAAGGCCCAGCCTGAACTCGGCCGAATTCGGGAGTCGATCGTGGGGCACCCGCGTTTCGACCACGGTCCCGTCGCCGATCTTCAGCGACGCATAGTCGCCGCCTTCGACCAGCTGTGCGGGCACGAGCGTCATCGCCGGCGAGCCGACGAACTGCGCGACGAAGACGTTCGCCGGCCGACTGTAAATCTCCATCGGCGGCCCGACCTGCTGGATCGTGCGGTCGTTGATCACGACGATGCGGTCGGCCAGCGTCATCGCTTCGGCCTGGTCGTGAGTCACCATGATCACCGCGGCCTCAACCCGCTGCTTCAATTGCGCGAGCTCGACGCGCGTGCGCAGCCGAAGCGCGGCGTCGAGGTTCGACAAAGGCTCGTCGAGCAGGAACAGCTTGGGCTCCTTGACCAGCGCGCGGCCGATCGCGACGCGCTGCCGCTGTCCGCCCGACATTTCGCCGGGCTTGCGGTCGAGCAATGGCTCGATCTCGAGCACCCGAGCCGCGTCCGCGATGCGCCGCTCGATCTCGTCTTTGGGGACGCGCGCGTTACGAAGGCCGAACGCCATATTCTCGCGCACGCTCATGTGCGGGTAGAGCGCGTAGTGCTGGAACACCATCGCGACTCCGCGCTCGCCGGGTGGCAGGCGGTCGATCCGGCGGCCTTCCAGCCAGACCTCGCCGGCGTCCGCCGTCTCCAGCCCCGCGATGATCCGCAACAATGTCGACTTGCCCGATCCCGACGGTCCGAGGAAGGCGACGAACTCGCGCGCATCGAGCGTCAGCGAAACGTCTTCGAGGATGGGCGTGGAGCCGAAGGATTTCCGAACCCCCTTCAGCTCCAGGCTAGCCACGCGGATCGTTCCCCTCTCGCGGCGCACTCTACAAAAACGAGGTGCCGCGACAATAGCTACTGAGAATGAGAGGATATGCTCCCTTCAGGCAGCCGATTGCACCCGCTCATGCCAGGGTCTTCCGGAAACGGTGCACGGCATCTCGGATTCCCGCTTCAATCGTGAATCGGGGGCGCCAGCCCAGCTCTGCGGTGAGCCGCTCAATCGAGGCGCGTACGACCGGCGCCTCATCCATGCCCGGCTCGAGCGCGCCGATATCGATGCGTTCGTTCATCCGGGCCGCGTTTGCTGCGATGGCGACGAAGCGTCGAACCTCGGTTGCCTCGCCGGTGCCGACGTTGATCGCGCCTGCCACGTCAGAGCCGAGCAATGCGACAAGCGCGGAAGCGGCGTCCTCGACATGGATGAAATCGCGCGATTGAAGCCCGGGTCCAAAGGAAGCACGGCCGCCGGAAGCGAGCGCATGGAGCAGCGTGCCCAGGAGGCGCTCGGAGCGCTCGCCTGGCCCATAGGGGAAGAACAGCCGCGCCCACGCGACCGAAAGCCCGAGCGCCGGCGCGGCGCTCGTCAGCAACATGCCGACCGACGCCTTGGCGGTGCCGTAGAGCGTGCTCGGCGCGATCGGCGAGCGCGCTTCGTCGAGCGGGTCGTCGCCCCAGCGATACTCGGCGCAGCTTCCGATGCCGACCAGACGCTTTCCGCCGCCTTCGGCGAAGCCCCTCGCGATCGCGAGCGAAGCTGCCACCCAGTCGAGATTCTCGGGCGCGGTCCAGTAGCGGCCGGGAATTGCATACCAGGCGCAGTGAATGAGGTGCGTAGCGCCGACAGCACGCACCGCTTCGGCGGCATCTGGCGCCAGCAGGTTCGCACGATGGTGGATCGCGCCGGCAGCCGGCGAGCGGCCGATGACATGGACCTCGCGGCCGGCTTCCAGCAGCTGCGGGACGAGCGAGCGGCCGATGAAGCCGCTGCCGCCGGTAACGAGAACACGGCTCACGCGATTTGAAGCTGCGGCACTGCGACGGCAAAGCGCGCACCCCAGTCGCGTGCGTAGGCGAGCTGGCCTGTCACCTCGTCCCGCAAGTTCCACGGCAGGATCAAAATGATGTCGGGACGGTCGTCCCGAAGGGTGTCCTCGCCGACGATCGGGATGCGACTGCCCGGCATGAAGCGGCCGGCTTTTGCGGGGTTTCGATCGACGACGTAGCGTACCAGGTCCGGTCGCACGCCCGCGAAGTTCATCAGCGTATTGCCCTTTGCCGCGGCACCGTAAGCGGCGACAGCCAGGCCATCGCGCCGGGCATCGATGAGCACGCGCAGCAAGTCGTTCCTGATGCGCTCCGAGCTCGACTGAAGAGCGGCATAATATTGCCGGGTTGCCACTCCAAGCGCCTGCTCCTCGGCGAGCAATGCCGCAACCGTCGCCTCGACGGGGTGCGGACCGCCGGCGCGCTGCGCGTAAACGCGCAGGCTCCCGCCATGGGTTGGCAGACGCTCTACGTCGAACACCGACAGGCCGTTTGCCGTGAATATCCGGTCCACCGCGGTCAGCGAGAGATAGGAGTAATGCTCGTGATACACGGTGTCGAACTGCGTGTTGGCAACCAGCTCGCACAGATGCGGGAACTCGAAGGTGGCCACGCCGCCAGGCTTGAGCAGACGGGCGAAGCCGCCGACGAAATCGTTGATGTCGGGCACATGGGCAAGCACGTTGTTGGCCGCGATGACATCTGCGTGCCGCCCGGCGCCCGCGAGCTCCTCGGCGAGCGCGACACCGAAGAATCGCTCGACGATCTCGATCCCGCGTTCGCGTGCCGCGGCTGCCGTGCTGGCGGTCGGCTCGATGCCGAAGCAGGGGATGCCCGCCTCGCGCACATATTGAAGAAGGTAACCGTCGTTGGCCGCGACTTCCACGACCCTTGACCCGCCGTGGAGCCCGAAGCGTCCGATCATCGCTTCGACATAGCGCCGGGAATGGTCGAGCCAGGACGTCGAGAAGGCACTGAAATAGGCGTAATCGTCCGTAAACAAGGCCTCGCGCCCCGCGAAATCCTCCGTCTGCACCAGCCAGCACGTCTCGCACAGCATGAGGCGGAGGGGGAAATAGGCCTCCGGGGCGTCGAGCGCGTCGGCATCGAGATAGGCGTTGGACGGCGGCGATGTGCCAAGATCGAGGATGCGCAGAGTCAGCTCGCTCGCGCAGTGACGGCACTTCACACAGCAACTCCCTGGAACGCCGGGGTGATGGGGGCCCATCCGCAGTCGCGCTCGGAAACGACGGTGGGCGGCAATGGCCAGGCGAGATCCAGCGCAGGGTCGAACGGATCGAGGCCGTCCTCCGCGCCGGCGGCGTGGGCTGCCGAGTGGAAATAGAGCAGGTGGACATCGTCGGTGAGCGTCTGGAAACCGTGCGCGAAACCCGGCGGGATGAGCAGCGCGGCGCCGTTGTCCGCCGACAGCTCGGCGGCGACATTGTCGAGCCGGGTGGGGGATCCGGCGCGCACGTCCACTGCCACGTCCCAAATGGCGCCGGCGAGGCAAATCACCAGCTTGCTCTCGGCATGCGGCGGATGCTGGAAGTGCATGCCCCGCACCGTCCCGCGCTGCGCGGTGACGCTGAGATTCGCCTGGGCGACCATGCCGGACCAGCCGGCGTCGACCAGTTCCTCCTGGCAGAACAGGCGGGTGAAGCTGCCGCGCGCGTCCCCGATTGCTCGGCGCGTCACGCGCACCGGGCCGCGCGGCATCAGCTCCTTGACGATGAAACGGCTCATGCCGCATCCTCGAAAGCGCGCGCATCCTCTTGGCAAAGCGCCCGGCCGTCCGCGCCATCGGCGAGGCGGCGGTGCCAATCCACCGTCCGGCGCACCGCCTCCTCGAGTGACCAGCGCGGGTGCACGCCGAGCACGTGGCGTGCCTTGGCAATCTCCAACGCGAGCCAGCCGGCCTCGTGCGGTCCTGCTTCCTCGTCCGCATAGTGGACGTCGCCGGCACCATAAGCGCCGCGCGCCAGCTCGATAACCGTGCGGACCGTTGCAGCCGAGCCGGTTTCCGGCCCGAAGTTCCACGCTCCCGCTAAATTGGGCGAATGCCACAGCCGCTCGGCGAGGACGAGATACGCGTCCACCGCTTCGAGCACGTGCTGCCACGGCCGGATTGCCTCGGGTCGGCGGACCGTCAAGGCCGTTCCCGCCTCCCAGGCGCGGACCGCGTCGGGCAGCAGCCGGTCGGCGGACCAGTCGCCGCCGCCGATCACGTTGCCCGCGCGCGCAGTGGCGACGGCAATCCCGCGCTCCTCAAGAAAGCTGTCGCGCCAGCAGGCTGCGACCAGCTCGGCCGCAGCCTTGCTCGCGCTATAGGGGTCGTGCCCGCCGAGCGGATCGTCTTCGCGATAGGGATACGGCTGCTCGAGATTGCGATAAACCTTGTCGGTGGTGACGACCACGATGGCTCGGCAGCCCGGCAGATCGCGGCAGGCCTCGAGCATATGCGCCGTGCCCATGACGTTGGTGGCGAACGTGTCGACCGGGGATTCGTACCCGGCGCGGACCAGAGGCTGCGCAGCGAGGTGAAGCACGATTTCGGGCTGCGCGCTGCGCACCGCGTCGGTGAGCGCCGTGCGATCACGGATGTCGCCTTCGATATGGGTCAGAGTCTCGCCGACCCTGGCCAGGGTGAAGAGGTTCGGGTCGGTATCCGGCGCGAGCGCAAAACCAGTGGTTTGCGCGCCGAGCGCGGACAGGCGCAGTGCCAGCCAGGATCCTTTGAAGCCGGTGTGTCCGGTGAGGAAGACGCGGCGGCCGGACCAGAAAGCCGGCGTCACCAGCGCTTCCACGGCGCGCGCCCCGACGTCCACATCTCTTCAAGCTGCTGCTTTTCGCGCAGCGTGTCCATCGGCTGCCAGAAGCCGTCATGCTCAAAGGCCCTGAGCTCGCCGGTTGCGGCGAGCGTTTCGAGCGGCCGGTCCTCCCACACCGTCTCGTCGCCTTCGATCAAGTCGATGACTGCTGGCGAGAGCACGAAGAAGCCGCCATTGATGCGCCCGCCGTCGCCGCGCGGCTTTTCGGCGAATCCGGTGACCGCGTCGCCGTCGGAGCGGATCGCGCCGTATCGTCCTGGAGGCGTGACCGCGGTGATCGTCGCCTTGCGGCCGTGACGTCTGTGGAAATCGATCGACGCGGCAATGTCGATGTCGGCCACGCCGTCGCCGTAGGTGAAGCAGAAGGCCTCCTCGTCGGCGACATGGTCGACCACCCGGCGCAATCTCCCCCCCGTCATCGTCGCTTCCCCGGTATCCACCAGGGTGATCCGCCACGGCTCGGCCCTGCGGTTGGTGTAGATGGTTTCGTTGCGCTCCAGGTCGATGGTCAGATCGCAAACGTGCGACATGTAATTCAGGAAGAACTCCTTGATGACATAGCCCTTGTAGCCGCAGCAGATCACGAAATCGTTCACGCCGTGCGCGGAATAGATTTTCATGATGTGCCACAGGATCGGGCGGCCGCCGATCTCGACCATCGGCTTGGGCTTGAGATGGGTTTCTTCCGCGATGCGGGTCCCCAGTCCGCCCGCCAAGATGACCGCCTTCATCGCTCGTTCCTGACAATCGCCCATCGTGCCGCTGCGAAGTTCCACAGGAAAAGCGCGACCGTGGCAAGCGGTGTGGCCAGGACGATCGGCAGACCGAGGCCATTGTGCATGCCGATCATCAGCGCGGCCGACCAGCCGAAGCCGGCGAGCGACCCGGCCATGAAACGGATCAGCCGGCCCCACGAGCGCGGCTCGCCGAAGGTCACGGCGCTGTGGAACAGGTAGCCGATCGGCACGGTTACGAGGAACGACATGACCAGCGCCAGCGGATAAGGAATGCCCCCACTCGCCAGGCCGATCACCAGCGCGTTGTGCAGCAGCGCGCACATCGCTCCGCCCCAAAGGTAACGGCCGGATTGCCGCAAAAGGACCGCGTGGCTGCTCATGCGCGGGTCAGCAGAGCGAAATTGTTGCGCCACGGGCGCACCCAGGCCTCTGCCTCCGCGGGCCGCCCGAAGGCGCGTATCAGCATCGCCTCGGCCTGCGGCTTGGTGAGGTAGGAGACGCGGTCGCCGGTGAGCCAGCGGTCGCCGGCATGGCACAGCCAGTGGATCGGCGTTGCGGTCCTCTTCCAGTCCTTGAACAGGAAGACCCCGCCCGGCGCGACGCAGGTGCGTACCGCCGCGAGGATTTCCTCGCGAAGCGGCACCGGAACATGATGGATGACGTCGGACAGGATGACGAGGTCAAATCCGCCGGGGCTCTCGGCTGCGACTGCTTGCACGGTGGCCACTCGGAAGCTCACCCGGTCGGTTCGCCCGCGGTAAAGCCGTCCGACCGCGGGCATGATGTCCACAGCAAGGATCTCGGCATCCGGATAGAGCTGCGCCAGCCGCTCGGTGACGGCACCCTCGCCGCAGCCGACCTCCAGGATCCGCTGCGCCTTGGGCACCCATGCGCCGATCCGATCGGCATAAGCGTCGAGGTCAACAAAGACGCTTCGGTAGAGCGCCGCGATGCGATGCTCGTGACGGCCGAACAGCCGCCGCACGACGGGACCGATCGGCATTAAAGGACTCCTGCCCATCTGGCGCGCAGCCGCGGCCACGCGCGCTCGATAATCCGGGATCGATGAAGGTAGCGAGCGGCGCCCACGGGGCCGAGGCCGGCGATCGCGCGGAGGGCGCGGCCGATCGCGGCAGATTCGCCGTGAGCGGCCGCGGACAGCGCCGCATTCACCGCGATCGAGGCATCGGCGAGCCGTCGTGCCGGCTCCCGGCGGCGGCTCGGGATTGCGGCGATGTGGCGGTCGACGACGATGCGATGCTGGTCGACGAAATCGGCGGCATCGCGGCTCCCGGTAGAAGTGGCCGAGTCGCCGTGGATGCGGAAGGCGGCGGTGACTTCGTCATGGTAGACTACCGTGCCGTGCCGGCCGAGCTTGAGCCACAGGTCCCAGTCACCGGTATACCAAAGATCCAGATCGAGCCCGCCGCACTCGATCCATGCATCGCGACGCACGACCGGGCTCGGGGCGGCGACGAAGTTCTGGACGATCAGTTTCTCGGTCAGCACCGCCTGGTCGACCGGACCCGCCTTGAGCGGACATCGCCACACGCCGAGCACGTGTTCGTCGCGATCGATGATCGCCGCCGGCGCGAGGTGGAGCGCGGCGCCGGGCGCCTCGCTGATCCACTCGCGGACCGCAGCGACGCGGCCGCGCAGCCACAGATCGTCCTGGCAGAGCCACGAAATATATGGCGCGCGGGCGTGCGCCACCCCCAGGTTCATCTTGGGGGAGCAGCCGTCGGTCCCCGCCGGATCGAGGATGGTGAGCGTCAGGCGCGGAGCGAACTTTTCGACCAGCTCCATCGTGCCGCGGTCCGGGCTGCTGTCGATGACGACCACCTCGACGCCGGCATCGGCCTGGACGGCGAGCGAATCCAGGGTGCGCTCGATCCAGCGCTCGCCGCGATAGACGGGCAGGATGACCGACAGCCAGGGCGGGCTCGGTTCCGGTTGGGCAGTCATGGCAACCTCTGCAGACACGGCCGCAGGATTGTCAGCGAATGGTTAACCAAACATTCAAGGCGCGTTCGCGCGCAGCGAGCCTGGGTGGCACGAGAGTTGCCGGGAACTCGCAAATGATCCGCCAGACGACCCGAGACCTGGAGGCGGCCTGCGGGAGGCGGGACCAGCGACGCGAGCGCTCGCGATCTCGGAATATTGGAGGCCCGAGCCGGAATCGAACCGGCGTGCAAGGATTTGCAGTCCTCTGCGTAACCACTCCGCCATCGGGCCGGGGAGAGCCGGCGTCTTTGCCGCGATGCTCGCCTCGCGGTCAAGCCCGCCAGGCGCTGCCATCCGTCTTTCGATGAATGGCGGTTGGCGCGGCCGCTCTCGCTATATATGACCCGCGCGACCGCTCTTGAACTCGAAGTGTATTACCGGCATATAACAGCAATGACCGTGCAGACCCCGATCCCCGATTTCGCCGCGGCACGCGCGGCGATGGTCGAGAACCAGCTGCGGCCGCAGGGCGTGACCGACCGCGCCGTGCTCGAGGCGATGGGCAGCGTTCCGCGCGAGAAGTTCCTTCCGCCGGAGACGCGGCCGCTGGCTTATGTCGACCGTGCGGTGCTGATGGGCGACGGCCGTTTCTTGCCCGCGCCGGCGGTCCTCGGGTCGCTGCTCACCCAGATGATGCCGCTGCCGGGCCAGCGCGCGCTCGTGGTCGGTGCCGGCAGCGGCTATTCGGGCGCGGTGCTGCAGGCGATGGGCCTGTCCGTCACTGCGCTCGAAAGCTCGGCCGAGCTCGCCGCGGCGGCCCGTGAACACGGCCTCCAAGTGGTCGAAGGCCCGCTCGGTACAGGATGGAAGAAGGGCGCGCCCTATGACCAGATCCTGATCGACGGCGCGGTCGAATATATTCCCGACGCGATCACTGACCAGATCGCCGACGGCGGTCGCCTCGGCACCGCGTTGATCGATCGCGGCATCACCCGCCTCGTGGTCGGCCGCAAGGCCGGGAACGCGTTCGGGCATCTGTCTTTGAGCGATGCCGGCGTCCCCGCGCTGCCCGGCTTCATGTGCCCCAGGGCTTTCACTTTCTAAGAGGTTTTCACGAGTGGTTCGCAAGCTTCTCACCGGATCGCTGATCGCTGCCCTGATGGCCGGCACGGCGAGCGCCGATTCGCTGCGCGAGGCGCTCGTCTCGGCATATCAGACCAACCCGACGCTGACGGCGCAGCGGCAGACTCTCCAGGCGACGGACGCGACGGTGGCGATCGCCAAGGCTGCGGGCCGCCCGCAAATCATCGGCAGCGTCGGACTCAACCGCAACCTCGCCCAGCGCGGCGTCCTCGACAGCGGCGGCAAGGGGCCGACGCTTTCGGTAGGAGCGGACCTCAGCGTCCCTTTGTTCAACGGCGGCAGCGTCAAGAATAACGTCCGCGCTGCCCAGACCCGCGTCGAAGCCGGCCGCGCCACCCTTCGCGCGGTCGAAGGCGACGTCTTCACCAACGCGGTCACCGCCTACATGGACGTGATCCGCGACCGCGCGATCGTCGAGCTCAACCAGAACAACGTGAAGGTGCTCGAGACCAATCTCGAGGCGACCCGTGACCGGTTCCAGATCGGCGACCTGACGCGCACCGACGTCGCCCAGTCGGAAGCGCGCCTCCAGCTCGGCCGCTCCCAGCTCGCCGAGGCGCAGGGCCGGCTGACCGCAAGCGAGGCGACCTACCGGCAGGTGATCGGCCACCCACCGGACGGCCTCGCGCCGCCACCGCCGCTTCCGCCACTGCCCAAGACTCCGGAGGAGGCGGTGCAGATCGCACTTGCCGACAACCCGGACCTGCTCGCCATCACGCGCTCGGCCATTGCCGCCGGCTACGACGTGCGCGTCGCGCGGGCCGGGCGGTTGCCCACGCTCTCCGGCGTGCTCAGCAACACTTATGTGAACAACCTCGGCGGCAACAGCATTCCGGGCCAGCCGAATACCGGCAGCCAGAGCGCGATCGGGCTGAGTGCGAGCATCCCGATCTTCCAGGGCGGGCTTCCCGCCGCGCGCATCCGCCAGGCGCAGGCCCAGGAGGGGCAGGTGCTCGAGCAGGTCGTCGGCACCGAACGCGCGGTCGTCCAGGCCGCCCGTGCCGCCTTCGCCACCTACGATGCTGCCCAGCGGGCGATCCAGGCCCAGACCGTCGCCGTCCAGGCCAACGAGCTCGCGCTCGAAGGCAACCGTGCCGAGCAGAGCGTCGGCACCCGCACCATCATCGAAGTGCTGAACGCCGAGCAGGAGCTGCTGAACTCGCAGGTATCGCTCGTCACCGCCAAGCGTGATGCCTATGTCGCCGGCTTCCAGCTGTTGAATGCCATGGGCCAGGCGGAGGCGCAGGACCTCGGGCTCGACGGCGGGCCGCTTTACGACCCGCTCGGCAATTACCGGCACGTCGCAAACAACTGGAACGATTGGGCGAGCGACCCGCGCCACCCGACGGTTTCCACGCGCACGATCAGTCCCGCGGAGCTGCCGGCGAACCCGATCGTCACGCCCGAGGTCGACTCGGCGCGGATCGAGACCGCGCCCCCTGCATCTGTCGATGTGACGACACAGCCAGCGCCCGCCGGGACTGCTCCGCCGCCGCCCGCGACCTCGCCCGAACGCGGCTGATTGCACCTTGGCGGTGACCCGGCCGCAGCAATAGGCGCACGACCGCCGCCATGATATGAGGGCGGCATGAGCGGCCGCTCTGCTCTCGCTGTCGCAATTGCACTGGCTGGCTGCACCGCGCCCGCCCAAGTCGGCGCGCGGACATTGCCGGCCGATGTCACCGCCTTCGTCGAGCGCCGCGATGCGTGCGACCATTTCCGCGGCGAGGAGCCGTACGACGCGGCGCGAGCGGCAGAACTGAAGACGAAGCTTGCTGAAACCTGCACCGGCACGGATGCCGCGCTCGCCGCGCTCCGCCGCAAATATGCCGGAAACCGACAGGTGATCGAGCGTCTTTCCGGCTACGACGGGCAAATCGAATGAGCGATCCAGCATTGAGCGGCGCCGACTGGTGGAACGCCAACCAGCAAAACTATCCCAACAGCGCCGAGATCGCGGACCTGGCGCCCGCGTTCGCAACGGCGGTCGGCGGATTCATCCGCGCGCTCGAAGCCGCCGGTGCGATCGTCAGGGTGTCAGCAACCCTGCGCAACCGCCAGCGCGTCTATCTGATGCATTACAGCTGGAAACTGGCGAAGGGCCATATCCGGGCGAAAAAGGTGCCGGTCGACCGGGCGGTGCCGATCATCTGGGACCATGGGGACGAGACGGCGTCGCGCAAAGCGGCGCAGGAAATGGTCGATCTGTTCGACATCGTCTACGAGCCGTCGCTCACCTCCAACCACATCTTCGGCAAGGCCGTCGACATGAGCATCGCCTGGTCCGAGCCGATGAACGTGCGCAACGCGCGCGGCCGCGAGGTGCTGATCGATCTTCCGCGAAGCGACGCGAAGAATCCACGCCTGCATGCGGTCGGTGCGACCTACGGCGTCCGCAAGCTGCTGACCGACCCTCCGCACTGGTCCGTCAACGGCCACTAGCCGGCAGATTGCGCGGCTCCCGTACGGCCGACGGGCGTGACACGGGCGCGGCAATAGGCTTATCGTCGGCGGCTATGCAGTCGTCCGGCCGTGAACCCTCGATGGAAGACATTCTCGCCTCGATCAAGAAAGTGATCGCCGAGGAGAAGGAGCTGCGCACGGCTGCGCCGCCGTCCGACGACGGAGCCGCCACGGAGCAGGCCAGCGCCGCCGGTGAAGAGGACGTGCTCGAGCTGGACCAGCCGCTCGCGCCGGCCGTCGACCTCGGCCCGCCGCTGGTCGACGAGGAAGTGGCCGGGCAGAGCCGCCAGGCGCTCGAGCAGCTCCAGACCGTCGCGGCGACGATTCCCGCCGCGCCGCCGGTCAATCCGCTCGAGGAGATGGTGCGCGACATGATCCGCCCGCTGCTCAAGCAATGGCTCGACGACCATCTCCCGCAGATGGTCGAGGAGCATGTCAAGCGCGAGATCACGCGGATCACGGGGCGGCCGCTGTAAATATCCGCCCGCTCCGGGAAGGAATTGCCGTTAGCGCCACTGCTCGCTACGCCTGCGTCATGACGAAATTCCCGCTCCTCATCGCCGCCGCCGCGGCCGCGCTCGCGGCTTCCCCGCTCACCGCTCGCCCGATGACCGCTGTCGACCTTCAGTCGATGCACCGGCTGGGCTCGCCCGATATCTCGCCGGACGGCCGCTGGGCGGTGTTCACCGTCTCCAACACCGACTGGAGCCAGAACAAGCGCGTCAACACGCTTCACCTGCTCGACCTCAGGACGCCCGGCGCCCAGCCACAGCCGGTCAAACGCGCCGAGAAGGGGCACGATGCGGTCTTCGCCGCCGACGGCGCGCTGTGGTTCCTGATGCCGGTCGGCGACCACGACCAGCTGTTCCGGATGGCGATTGGCGGCGCGCCGGTGCAGGCCAGCAACTTCACCGGTGACGTGAGCGGGTTCAAGCTCGCGCCCTCGGGCGACCGTGCCGCCGTCTGGGCCGACCGCGACCTGCGCTGCGCCGACCTCAACTGCGCCTCCCTGCCGGCTGACCCGAAGATCGGCAGCGGCCGTACCTACGACCGGATGTTCGTTCGTCACTGGGACAGCTGGGCGGAACCGGGCGTCAAATCGCGGCTGTTCACCTTCCCGGTCGCCAACGGCAAGCTCGCCGGCGGCGGGGTTCCCGTCGAAGGCAATCTCGTCGGCGACACGCCGTCCAAGCCGTTTGGCGGCGGCGAGGAGATCGCCTTCTCGCGCGACGGCCGCACCGTCTATTTCGCTCTTCGCGAGGCTGGCCGCATCGAGCCGCTGTCGACCAACCTCGACATCTTCGCCGCCCCGGCTGACGGAAGCGCGCCGCCCGTAAACCTCACCGATGCGAACGACGCGACCGATACGCTGCCCACGGTTTCACCCGATGGACGCACGCTCGCCTACGTCGCCATGGCGCGGCCGGGCTACGAGTCCGACCGGCAAGTCGTCATGCTGCGCGACCTCGCGTCCGGGCAGGTGCGCCCGCTGACCCAAGGCTTCGACCGCTCGGTCGGCTCGATCGCATGGGCGAAGGATGGCAGGAGCCTGTTGGTCACCGCGGAGGACACGCTCGAGCAGCCCGTGTTCCGCGTCGATGTCGCGAGCGGCAAGGTGACGCGCCTCACCGGCGACGGCAATTACGGCAACGTCCACGCGCTGGCCGGCGGCGGCGCGATCGTGACGATGAACAGCATCATGGCGCCGGACGATTTGTACCGCCTCGACCCGCGCGGCACCGCGGTGAAGCTCACCGACCTCAACCGCGAGCTGCTCTCACAGCTCGACCCCGTCACCTTCCACAAGTTCAGCTTCGCCGGCGCGAACGGCGACAACGTCTGGGGCTGGACGCTCAAGCCGGTGATGAACAAGAGCCTGCCGATCGCCTTCCTGGTCCACGGCGGGCCGCAGGGCAGCTTCTCGAACAGCTGGTCCTATCGCTGGAACCCGCGGCTGTTCTCCGCGCCGGGCTATGCCGCGGTCAGCGTCGATTTCCACGGCTCGACCGGCTACGGCCAGGCCTTCACCGACAGCATCAATCGTGACTGGGGCGGAAAGCCGCTTCAGGACCTCAAGCTCGGCCTTGCCTATGCGACCGCGCACGATCCGCAGCTGGAGGCCAACAACGCCTGCGCGCTCGGCGGTTCCTACGGCGGCTACATGATGAACTGGATCGAGGGGCAGTGGCCCGACCGCTTCAAATGCATCGTCCAGCACGATGGCGTCTTCGACGCGCGCGCCATGGCCTACGAGACCGAGGAGCTGTGGTTCGACGAATGGGAGCACGGCGGGCATCCATATTACGAGGCGCCGGAAGAGTATGAGAAGTGGAACCCGGTCAATTACGTCGCGAACTGGAAGACCCCGCAGCTCGTCATCACCAGCGAGAACGA
>DASSOE010000102.1:0-6153 GCA_035700945.1 Sphingomicrobium sp.
AGCCGGTCGCCGGCAGGTTCGGCGGCAAGACGATGACCTATTACGGCCGCTGGACCTACAAGTACGAGGAGGCGGCGCGACGCGGCGCGATCGCTGCCCTGGTGGTCCACGAGACAGACGCGGCGGGCTATCCGTGGACGGTGGTCAAGAGCCCGGCCGGCGAGAATTATGCGATCGCCCTGCCCGCGAATGCGCCGAAGCCGGTGCTGCTCCAGGGCTGGATCCAGCATGACTCCATGGCGGCGCTGCTCAAGAAGGCCGGCCATGATTACCAGGCGGTGAAGCGCGAGGCGCGGACCGCTGCGTTCAGGCCGATCGATTTGAAGGCGAGCCTGTCAGCGGACATTCCCGTCACGGTGGCGCACATCACCAGTCGCAACGTGCTCGGCAAGCTGACCGGCACGACCTTTCCCAACGAGACGATCAGCTATGGCGGGCACTGGGACGCTTACGGAATCGGCCCGCCTGACGCGCACGGGCGGACGATCCGGCCCGGAGCGGCCGATGATGCGCTCGGCCTCGCCGCAATGATCGAGAATGCGAGGGCTTTCGCGGCTGGACCGCGGCCGCAGCGCACGCTGCTATTCGCCGCCTGGACGGGAGAGGAGCGGGGCCTGCTCGGCTCCAAATATTATGCGCAGCATCCCTTGTTCCCGATGGAGACGATGGCCGCGAACCTGACCTTCGACACGCTGCAGTGGAACGGGCCGGTCAGGGACGCGGTGCTGGTCGGGCGCGGCCAGAGCGGCGACATGGAGGCCTTGCTCGCCGACGCCGCCAGGGCGCAGGGCCGCACCATCACCGACGAGAACCATCCCGAACGCGGGCTGTTCTACCGCGCCGACCATTTCTCCTTCGCCAAGCGCGGCGTCCCGGTGCTGCTCGATATGGCGCTGGCCGGAGCGTACGACATGGTCGAGGGCGGGCGTCCCGCCGGCGAGAAGTGGCTGAGCGAATTCACCTCGACCTGCTACCACCAGACCTGCGATGCGTGGTCGCCGAGCTGGGATCTGCGCGGCGCGGTGCAGGAGGCGGAGCTGTTCCATGCGATCGGCGCCCGGCTCGCGAACAGCCGCGAGTGGCCGCAGTGGAGCCCGACTTCCGAATTCGCGAAGGTGCGCGCGCAATCGGCTGGAGCGCGCGGCCGACCGCCCGGAGAGGGCGAACGCGGCCGCTGAGTGGAACCGCCCGCAGCCAGGCTGCGTCTGATGATTCGCATGAGGGAGGCATCCGCACCGATCCGTTTTACCGCCGCCGCGCTGCTCGCGCTGCTGCTGGCGCTGCGGTCGCTGGCGCCGGCGGGGTTCATGCCGGCGTTCGATCACGGCTCCGTCACGATCGTCGTTTGTCCCGGCGAAGCGCCGATGCAGACGGACCATCGTGGACCGGGCGATCACAAGTCGCTGCACCAGCCTTGCCCCTATGCGTCTGCTTCGGCACCGGCAGCGACCAGCCCCGATTGGGCCCCACTGCTGCCGCTCCTTTTCTTCGCAGCCGTGCTCCTGCTCGGCCGCGCGTTCGCGTTCGTCGAACGGCAAGTTGGCCGTGAGCGTCCGCCGTTGAGAGGGCCGCCGATCCCCGCCTGAGCCCTTTTTCATTCCGCTCAGCCATGGGGATTTTGATGAGACATATCGTTTGCGCGCCTGCTGCGGCGCTGCTCGCCTTTTCGGCCACGCCGGCGCTCGCCGACCACATGGGCGCGAGTGCCTTCGGCTCGGGCGGTGGCATGACCGTCTTCGGTCCGGACACGCTCGACGGCGGCCACTGGGCCGCGGGCTTCAGGCTGACCTACACGCGACCGGAGCAGCGCTCGGACGCGGAGCTCGCCTTGTTGGCGGCGAGGCACGTCCACGCCCACAACACCGACTATAATCTGAACGCGTCGCTCAGCGCCGCTTACGGCGTCAGCCATCACCTGACCGTCTCGGCCGAGCTTCCCTACGTGCGCCGCGACGACCTGCGCGAAGGGACGCACGACCATGCCGGCGCAGCGGCGGTAAATGGCGTGGAGCAGCTCGGGACGGTGGCGGGCATCGGCGATATCAACCTGCTCGCCAAATACCGCCTGACCGAGGGCGAAGCGGCGGGCTTCGCGCTGATCGGCGGGATCAAGCTCCCGACCGGAAGCACGAATCGGCGCAGCCCCGACGGCGAGCGGCTCGAGACCGAGCACCAGCCGGGGTCGGGCAGCTGGGACCCGATCGTCGGCGCGTCGGCGTCCACCAGCATGGGTCCGATCCAGCTCACTGCGAGCGGCCTGTACCAGTTCTCGACCAAGGGCGCGCAGCACACGCGGCTCGGGAACCGCTTTCAGGGCGGAATCGCCCTCTCGCACCGCTTCGGCCCGGCAGCGCACGTCCATGCGCCGAGCCACAATCATCACCACGGCGACGAGCTGGATGAGCATCGCGACCACCCGCACTCGAGCTGGGACGCGTTCGTCGAGTTCGCCGGCGAATGGGAAGGGCGGCAGAAGATCGGCGGGGAGATCGAGGAGGCGAGCGGCGGCAAATGGGCGTGGGTCGCGCCGGGGGTGCGCTTCAATTCCGCTTCCGGCTGGTCGGCCGCGGCGGCATTGGCGATTCCCGTTTGGCAGCGCATCCGCGCCTCGCATCCCGACAACCGCTATCGGCTGACGCTGTCGCTGGGCCGAGCCTTCTGAGCGTCAGGGGAAGAACACGAAGCGCTGAGTCAGCCGCGGGGAGCTGAACCGCTCGTCGCCCGTGATCCAGCTTCCGGCGATTTCGCCCGTGTGCAGGACGAAGCCCGGATAGATCGCGAGCCGGTTGAACGCGCCCTCGATCTTGCCGATGAACGGGAAGTCGGCGTCGTCACTCGCGCAATAGCCGCGCCGGTCGGACCTCGGCTGGGCGGTCGGACGGTCGAAGAACAAGGTGCCGCCGCGGTCTTCGGGGTTGAGGTAGACCAGGCCGAAGATGGGTACTGGATCGGTATGCGGCTTGCGCTGCGTTTCGGCGAGCTCGTCCGGATGCACGTCGGTGATCGCGAAGTCGGAATGAACCCGCGCGAACTGCCGGATGGGCCGCCCGTTGGCGGCGATCGGCGGGATCCGCGGCAGATATTCGCGGTTCACGAGATCGAGGATCGTTCCGAGGAACAGCGCGCGCGATCGCTCGTCGCCTGGCAGGTCGGCCAGCTTGCCCGGATAGGGATAATCGGGCGGGTGATAGGGCAGGCGCAGCGCGGCGGCGCGCACCGCGGCGGGATCCTTGAAGAAGTCGTCGACGATCAGCACCGGCAGCCGGCCGCCAATCATCTGGAGTGACGCCCGCGCATCGCCATTGAGCGCAAAGAACGGCGCGCCTTCGATTGTGCCTGCGTCGCCCACCCGGGCACGTTCCTCTCGAACTCCAGCCGGCGCGAAACGACCTCGCCGGTTATGTCATCGTGCGAGGTCGTTCCCTTATCCGCCCTCGAGAGCCTGTCCAGTGGCGCTCGCGCGAAGCTTTCGGCTTCAGCTGCCGAGTCGGATCCGAACGACTTGCCCCGGCCCCTCCGGCAGCGAAGGGGGAGCCCCGAATCCGAGGATGGACACATAAAGCGCTCCGTCGGGTCCGAAGGTCATCGCTGTCGGCAGGTTGAGACCGCTCGCGATGACTTCCCTCTTCGCGCCGGAGATCCGAACGATGTCGCCGGCGTTGGGTGACGGGAACCCCGCGGTGGCGGTGTTCTCGAGCACGTACATGCGGCCGAGGCTGTCGAACGCAACGCCGAGCACCGTCGTCAGGCCGGTCCTCGCAGTCGTGACCACGCCGTTCCTCGTGACCGCGAGGATTTTCGACGATCCGGGGACGATCGGGAAGGTGCCCAGGTTGCCGACGTAAAAGACACCGTTGTGGTAGGCCACTGCGGTCGGAACGGAATGTCCCTGGCTGGCGCTGATATCGACGACCCGGGTGATCGTGCCGTCGAGCCTGACCTGGTCGATTTCCCCATGGTTTGGCTCGACCGCGTAGAGCAGGCGGCCCACTGCAACCATGCTGTACCAGGTGCCGTCCGGCTCGAAGTCGCCGGCGTTCGAATGAGCCGTCGGATGCGCCTGCTGGAAAGCGCTGAGGTTGGCAACGAGGACAGGATTGCCATTGGCGCTCAGGCGGTAAACGCCGTTGACCGTGTTCGGCACGCCGTGGGAGCAGCCTGCGCCGGCGGTCAGGACGTACATCGTACCGCCGATCCAGTCGATGTCGGCGACACCCTCGGGGTCACCGCCGATTGCGGGATTGGCGTGGCTGGTCGGGAATCGGTCAGTCACTGTGGTGCGATGGCCGTTGCTGTCGACCCGCGAGATCCGGCCTCCCCTAAGACTGCCGGTATACGGCCCTACGGGACTGGGAACCTGCTCGCATCGGCCAACGGTCGAAGTGCTTCCCCCTGGCCCGGCTTCGGCCACATAGAGCATTCCGTCCGGCCCGAACTTCAGTCCGCGCGGGTTATTGAACCCGCTGGCGTAGACCGAAACGCTGGGCGTGGGGGTGCCGCGGATGACCAGCGGCGCAGCCGTCGCGACCGGCGCCGGCAAAGCGAGAGCAAGCGCGGCGACGGAGCTGCCGACCAGCCAAGCGCGGCGAACTGTGTTCAGAATGTGGGTCATGTAGGTTCCCCCGATGTGCCCGTCGGTCACCCGTCTCGGCGCGCACGAACGCCTGCGCGGGGAGGCAATCCATCTGGCGGTCACGAGCACAGGGTTGCGCCAGCACCAGGACATTGAACCTGGACGCACGCCGGCGAAGGGTCCGTCGAATGAGCTAGCCGGGCCCCGACTCCGGCAGATTCAACGCCTCCCCATTATGCTTTTCGCGGAGGGTTATTAATCTACCGAAAGTTAGGCCAATATTGATCGCGCTCAAGAATTCGACGGCTCAGGCGCTCAGCATCTTCTTCACGCCGCGCGCGGCCTGGCGGAGGCGCTGTTCGTTCTCGACCAGGGCGATGCGGACATGGCCTTCGCCCTCCTCGCCGAATCCTACGCCGGGGGCGACGGCCACATGGGCCTCGGTGAGCAGCTTCTTGGCGAATTCCATGGAACCGAGATTGTGGAACCGCTCCGGGATCGGCGCCCAGGCGAACATGCTCGCCTGCGGCACGGGGATGTCCCAGCCGGCGCGGCCGAAGCATTCGACCAGCACGTCGCGGCGCTTCTTGTAGAGCGCGCGGTTGGCGGCGACGATGTCTTGCGGGCCGTTGAGCGCGGCGACCGCGGCGGCCTGGACCGGGGTGAAGGCGCCGTAGTCGAGATAGGATTTGACCCTCGCGAGCGCTTCGATCAGCCGCGCGTTGCCGACCGCGAAACCGATGCGCCAGCCGGCCATGGAGTAGGTCTTGCTCATCGAGGTGAACTCGACGGCCACCTCCTTTGCGCCTTCGACCTGGAGGATCGAGGGCGTCGGCGTCTCGCCGAAATAGATTTCGGCATAAGCGAGGTCGGAGATGACGATCAGCTCGTGCTCGCGCGCGAAGGCGACGAGACGCTCGTAGAAGGGGAGGTCGGCGACATAAGCGGTCGGGTTCGACGGATAGCCGATCACCAGCACCTTCGGGCGCGGGACGGTGTAACGCATCGCGTTGGTGAGGCGCTCGAAAAAGGCTTCGCCCGGCGCGGCGGGGATCGAGCGGATCGCGGCGCCGGCGATGATGAAGCCGAAGCTGTGGATCGGGTAGGACGGGTTGGGCGCGAGCACGACGTCGCCGGGCGCGGTGATCGCCTGAGCGAGGTTGGCGAGGCCCTCCTTGGAGCCGAGCGTGACGATGACTTCCCTGTCGGGGTCGACGGCCACGCCAAAGCGGCGCTGGTAATAGGCGGCCTGCGCCTTCCTCAGGCCGGGGATTCCGCGGCTGGCCGAGTAACGGTGGACATGCGGCTTGCTCGCGACCTCGGCGAGCTTGTCGATGACGTGCCTGGGCGGCGCGCCGTCGGGATTGCCCATGCCGAGGTCGACAATGTCCTCGCCGCGTGCCCGCGCCCCGGCCTTCATCGCGTTCACTTCGGCGAACACATAGGGCGGCAGGCGCTGGATTCGGTAGAAGTCGGTGTCCATTGCGCGGCTCAATGGCGGCGCAGCGTCAGCGCGGCAAGAGCGCGTACGTCCTCCGGAAGGCGCGGGTCTCGGCTGCGGTGAACGCCGTGCCGGGGCC
>DASSOE010000103.1:0-6853 GCA_035700945.1 Sphingomicrobium sp.
GATGTCGTAATCGTACAGCTTGGCGAGGTCGAGACCCTCTTCGCCAAGATCGGTCGTATAGACGTTGAAGCCCTCCGTGCCGAGCATCAGCTCGATGCTCTTGGCGGTCGTCGGCTCGTCTTCGATCAGCAGCACGCGCATTGCGATATTCCTTCCACGATGGATCCGATGCAGCCGACGAGCGGCTGGCGGGCTTGTCCGTGATTTACCTTCCGGTAACCATCCCGGAGGACTACTGACGGTGTTTCTACGGCCATGGCGCGAAGCTCCCCCGCAAGGACGCTCACGGTTCGCGGCAACCTACGACCGCCGGCGCAATGCGGGCCGATCGGACGGGAGCTCAGCCCGCCTCACGTGCTCCGGCTGCCGCTGTGCAGTGCCGCGGCCGCAAGCCGGTTCGAATGGCGTGCTGGCCCGACCTACCGTAAGACTACCGTCGGTAGATTACCGATCTGTCGCTGCACCCCCCTTCCCCCATAGGATTCAGGCAAGGTGAATTCGTGAGCATGGGGAATCGGCAATGGGCCACGTACAGATCGACTTGCAGCGCCATGGCTCGGGGCCTGACGCATTTTTCCTGGCGGACCCGGCGGGCCGGGCGGCCCTCGAGCCGATCCTCGAGCGGCTGATCGCCGAACGCCGGCGCCGCGCCTCGTTTCTTCCGGGCGGCCTCTTTTCCGACCCGGCCTGGGACATTCTCCTGGCGATGGCGCTTGCCGACGCGCGCCAGCAACGGCTCACCATCTGCAATCTTTGCGACCGCGTCGATGCGCCGCCGACGACCGCATTGCGGTGGATCGCGACCCTGACCGAGGCCGGGCTGCTCGTCCGGTTCGACGACGCAACCGACAGAAGGCGCAAATATCTCGAGCTGTCGCTCGATACCCGCGCCAGAATGGCGGCCTATTGCTCGGCCGTCGCCACCCCCGCCGCGACCGCCGCGTGACGGGCGCGGCCGGAGAGCGTCATGCAGGAATATTGGTCGAGGCGCCGGCGCCAGGCGCTGGTGAGCAGCCGCCAGCCGTCGAACGCCGAGGTTCGCAGTATCCATCTCCGGATGGCCGAGCATTACCGCTCACTCGAGCAATGGTGCTCGGGCGTCGCCGGCAAGTACGCCGGCGCGGCCGGGCCGGGAGTCGCTGACCATGGCTGATCGCGGACAGTCTGTCCTTCGGCTGGTCGAACAGCCCGAATGCGCGGAGCAGGTTGCTCCTCCCGTCGGCCAGCTCGACGGCGAACGCCGCGGCAGCCGAAGGCATCCCACGCCCGGCAGGATCGTCCGTTTCGACGCGCCGGGTGACCGTGGACTCGGTGCCGTCCGCAACCTCTCCGACAGCGGCGCGCTGATCGAAACGGCGCTCGCCTGCGCGCTCGGAACGCCGGTGCGGATCGCTTTCGATTGCACGAACGCAGTCCAGGGACGCATCGTTTGGCGCGACGGCAACCGTGCCGGCATCCGCTTCCTCGTCCCGATCTCGAGCTCCGCCTTCATCCGCAAGGTCGCCAGCGATCGCTGGTCCGAAACCGCGCGCCCGCCCCGGCTGTCGGTCCAGGCCTCGGCGGAAGTGAGGAGCGGCTCGACGAGCTTCGTTACGATCGTCGGCAACGTCTCGCAGCGCGGCGTCGGGGTCAGCCACTCGGGACAGCTTTCGGCCGGCATGCCGGTCGAGGTGGCGATGACGGCCGGCATCCGGCTGCGCGGCACGGTGCGCTGGGCGGACGGAACCTCGGCCGGGATCGAGCTGTCCGGCGGACTGTCGGCCGAGCAGCTCGCCGACACCCGGCGCTTCTGACGCGCGCACCCAGGTTCGCCCGGTCCGGCCTGTCCCGGTCCGGGACTTGTTCGAGCATCGGGAAATAAATTCTGGCCCAGACCGTTCGCCATGTTACACGAGGGCGTGCCGAACGGGGAATATGAATGTATGTCAAAGCAGGACCTCTGCTAGTTCGGTCGACGAAGCTTTTCTGGATTGCCGCCATCTTCCTAGCGACTGTGAGCGTTGTGGCGCTCGCAGGCACATATCGCCTGCTCAACGTCTATTCGTCGACCCAGCGCAGCCAGCAGGCACTTCTCGAGCTCGATCGTTACTTGTCCGATCTCAAGGACATCGAAACGACGGCGAGGGGCTATGCGGTCACGCGCGACGAGAGGTTCCTCGAGCCGTACCGCAGCGCAACCGCGGACCTTGAACGCACGCTGGCGCGCCTGCACGCGCTCGCGGCGAGCGAGCGCGTGCTTGCCGTTCGGCTGCCCGCCCTGGACCGGGCAGGAGCCGAGCGCCTCGCGGCGGCAAAGACGCTCGTCGGCCTCGCCGCGGCCGGCGCCCCGCAATCCGAGGTCACGGCGGCAACGCTCCAGGGCAAGCGCTCGATGGACTCTATCCGGCGCCAGACGGCGTCGGCCATCGCCGCGGAGCAGCGGGTCTATGACGACAGGCGAAACATTGTCGAGCGGCAGGCGATCGTCGCCAGCAGCGCAATGGCGGCGGGGGTCGCGGCGGCGCTGGTGGTATTGGTGTGGCTGTTCACCAGGCTCAACCGCCAGGTAGCCCGCAGGCGCGAAGCGGAAAACGAGCTCAGGACGCTCAACCTCGAGCTCGAAAACAGGGTCGAGGAGCGCACGGCCGATGTCCAGCGAGCCCGCGACCTGCTCGACGCCGTGGTCGAGAACCTCCCCGACATGATCCTGCTCAAGGAGCCGAGCGGCGACGGATACCGCTACCTGCTGGTCAATGCCGCGGGCGAAGCCCTGCTCGGCCGCGACCGCGGAGAAATTCTCGGCAGGACCGAACATGAGGTCTTCCCGGCCGGTGAAGCGGCCGCAGTGATCAAGGCGAACCGGTCCGTGACGCGGGCCGGCAAGGCGCGGACCTTCAGGGAGCGGAAGCTGACCACTCCTTCCGGAGTGCGGACCGTCGAAACCCGGATGGTCCCGATTTCGCACGGCAACGGCACTCCCGCGCTGATCCTGGCGATCGTCCGCGACGTCAGCGATGCACGCTCGCAGGAGGAGCAGCTTCGCCAGCTTCAGCGAATGGACGCGATCGGGCGGCTCACCGGCGGCGTCGCCCACGACTTCAACAATCTCCTCGCGGTGATCATGGGAAGCGTCGAGCTCCTCTGCGAGCAGGTTCCCCCGGGATCCGAGGCCGAAGCGGTCGCCGAGGAAGCGCTCGAGGCGACGCGGCGCGGCGCCGACCTCGTGCGGCGCCTTCTCGCTTTCGCCCGCAAACAGCATCTCGAAGCCACGGCCGTCGATCTCAACGATCGCCTGCCCGCAATCATCCCGCTGCTCCAGCGCACGCTCGGCGAGAGCATCCGGGTGCAAGTCCAGTCCGCCGACCGGCTGTGGGAGGCGCGGATCGATGCCACCCAGGTCGACGACGCCCTCGTCAATCTCGCCATCAACGCCCGCGACGCGATGCCCGACGGGGGCACGCTCACCATCGAGACGGCCAACGTCGTCCTCGACGAGGATTATGCCGCTCATCACGTCGAGGTCCACGCCGGCGAATATGTGATGCTCGCGGTCAGCGACACCGGCAGCGGCATGCCGGAGGAGGTCGCCGCGCGCGCGTTCGAACCCTTCTTCACCACCAAGGAGGAAGGCCGGGGGACGGGGCTCGGCCTCAGCCAGGTCTTCGGCTGGGTCAAGCAGTCGGGCGGCCATATCAAGATCTACAGCGAGCTCGGGCATGGAACGACCGTCAAGCTCTATCTCCCACGCGCGCTCGACGGAGACCGGCCGGTCGAGGAATCGCGCCCCGACGAGGCCCACATCCGCGGCTCGGAGACCATCCTCGTCGTCGAGGATAATCCGAGCGTGCGCCGGACCGCCCTGCGCCAGCTCACGGATCTCGGCTATGCGACGATCGAAGCCGCGGACGGCGAAGGGGCGCTCGAGCAGATCCGTTCCGGCGCTGCCTTCGACCTTCTGCTGACCGACGTGGTCATGCCGGGCGGGATGAGCGGCTACGATCTTGCAGAAGAAGCCGGAAAGATCCGCCCGGCGATGAGGGTGCTCTTCACTTCCGGTTATACCGAGCTCGCGGCGACCGGGCTCAAGACTGCGAGGCACGGCCCGCTGATCAGCAAGCCCTACACCAAGCGCGAACTCGGCCAGGCGATCCGTCTCGCGCTCGACGGGCAGGAGTCCGGTTCAGCCGATGGTTGAAGGCCCGTTCGACGATCCAGGCCAACAACCGCCGCCGAGGCGCGCCTATGTCGTCGACGATGACGCCGCTTTGCGCCGGACGATCGCGCGGATGCTGGCAGGCGCCGGCATCGAGGCCGAGGAGTTCGATTCTGCCGAGGCCTTCCTCGCCGGCTATTCGGCGCGGCCCGCGGGCTGCGTCCTGCTCGACGTGCGGCTTCCGGGAATGGACGGGCTCGACCTGCTCGAGAGGATCGCGGAGCTCCCGCCGCCCAACCCGGTGGTGATGGTGTCCGGGTTCGGCGATATTCCCTCGGCCGTCCGGGCGGTGCGGATGGGAGCGGTCGATTTCATCCAGAAGCCGTTCCGCAAGGAAGCCATGCTGGAGGTCGTCTGCAGGGCGCTGGAGAAGATCGAGGCGGCAACGCTCCAGGA
The DNA here is from genome assembly GCA_035700945.1 of Sphingomicrobium sp. GTDB lineage: Bacteria > Pseudomonadota > Alphaproteobacteria > Sphingomonadales > Sphingomonadaceae > Sphingomicrobium. The sequence continues at coordinate 4,589 of DASSOE010000103.1, forward strand.
GCGCGAGTTCGAGGCGCTGACGCCGCGCGAGCGTGACGTGCTGGTCGCCTTCGGGGACGGCGCGGCCAACAAGATCGTCGCGGCCCGGCTGGGCCTCAGCCCGCGAACGGTCGAGATGCACCGCGCCCGGATATTCAGGAAGCTCGGCGTCGCCAATCTCCCGCAGGCGCTCCTTCGCGCCCGCGACGCCGGGATCATCCACTAGGCGGGGCACCGGCCGAAGATGCCCCGCGGACGACTGGCCGGACCCCTGAATCCGCTTCGAAGAATTTCCAGCATGCTCACGTCGAGCCCAGCAGGCACAGGCACCGCGCACAAGCGATCCGGCCGTTTCCTGCGCCCGGTCCCGAAACGAAGCTCGAGCCGCCGACCAAAACGCGCCAAAGCATTTTTACAGGCTTATCAAAGATTAGCGGTTCGATATAAGTGGACGGCGAATTGCCGGATGCGGCGGGGGCACGCAGTCCGGTTCGGTGAGCATGATTGACCAGAGAGGCGCCGTGACCAAATATTCGCCCGACTCCAGACCGGAGCGCGAGCTCCCGCTCAACGAGAAGGTCGCCCTGCTCATCCAGAATGTCGCGGACATGGCGTTCGCAAGCAGCCCGCGGGAGGCCGGCGGCCAACCCTCGCCGGACCTTGCGGCGGAGACCGTGAGCGCCGCTCTCCAGGCGTGGCGGCAACGCTCGGACTATCTGCCCGGCGAGCTGATGTCGGATCCGGCCTGGGGCATGCTCCTCGAGCTGCTGCATGCGGAGATCGAGCAGCGCCAGATGACCGTGCCGGACCTGTGCACGGCGTCGACTGCCGCTCCGGGCAATGCCGCCCGCTGGCTCAAGGCGCTGGAGGAACGGTCGCTCGTCACCCGGCGAGCCAATCCGCACGAAGCCGCGACGCCGTTCGTCGAGCTCACGCCAAGAGCCGGCGCCGCGCTTCGTCGCTATTTCCGCGATGTCGCGCAGGGACGCTGAGAATTGAGAGCGGCCGCTCCGACCGTGGCCGAGCCCCTCGCGCTCAGCCACACATGGCCCTTGTGGGAGCAGCCGAGGCATTTCGAGCTCGGGCACGTCCTCAACAGCGCCATCATCGAGGCCGTTCAGCCGCCCGAGGTCGGCGCGCTGAGCCTGCACCATTCCGGGTGCTGGGAATGCGACCTGACCGACGATTCCCTGACCTGGTCCGGCGGCGTTTACGACATCTTCGGACTGCCGCGCGACGCCGACATCAGCCGCAACGAGTGCGTCGGCTATTATCGCGAGGAATCCCGCGCCAAGATGGAGCGGCTGCGCGCCAACTCCATCAGGCACCGGCGCGGCTTCACGATCGACGTCGAGATCCGGCCGGTAACCGGAAAGGGCCGCTGGATGCGCCTGATCGCCGCTCCGGTCTGCGTCGAAGGCCGCGCGGTCCGGCTGCACGGACTGAAGCTGATCATCTGACCGCCGGGGCGATCCAGCGCTCTGCAATCCTTCTTAGAATGGACGGCCGGATTCGCGATCGATCGCATCTTTAAGGTCGCAAATCGCATGATCGACACGAGCCCCGATCTCGGCGGGCGCACGACTTTCATCGAGCAGCCTGAGCGCCTCCGTCAGCTGGCGAAGCGCAAGCGACCACTTGCCGCAGTCCCTGGGCACCTTCTCGTTGCCGCCGGGTCCATGCGAAGAACTACTCAACCCAGCGACTCCCAAGCACAGGCCGCCGTTCTTCTACCGTGCCGGCGGTTAGCTGTCACGGAGGCGGACAACCCACCGGCGGCCGGCATCCAGCACAGATTCCGATCGCACCGTCCAAGAGCATGCGCCGCCGGCCTCCTGCTTGCCCGCGCGGGCCCAACTGGCCGGCCAAGGATGAGGATAGTGGCTTTTACACAGCCGGCGGCTATCGTTGTCTGGAAGTCCACCGCCTCATTTCACCTCCCGAGCAGGGAGCTCGAGCGGCGGCGGATTTCCGGCCCGGCCTTCGGTTGCCCCCGAGCGCCGGGCCGTCACCTTGCTGCTCCGGCCGATCGGCCACGCGAAGCCCCGGCTCCGGCTTGCCGGCTTCCCCTTGCAGAAGTTCCGCTATGCGGAAGACATTCCTTCTGCACGCCCGTCGGGGAACCCGGGCACCGGCAGCGGGTTCAGCTGGAGTTGCACGCCCGGCGCCAGTCCCCGGCCCAGGCGCGCGCTCGGCGTGAAGGGGCGATCTTGAGCGTGCGGGCACGCCCGCTTGCGATGTGGCATGGCGAGCGAGAACAGGGAGGTTGCCAGGCTCACGGACAGG
>DASSOE010000104.1:0-24660 GCA_035700945.1 Sphingomicrobium sp.
GCCGGCCTTGGCGAGTACGCCGCCGACGTCCGTGTTCTTGGCGAGCGCCATCGCGAGCAGGATCCGCTCGACCGTGACGTAGCTGTCGCCGGATTTCTTCGCGACCTGCTCGGCCTGGTCGAGGATGCGGATGGTGTCACCGTCCATGGCCGGCGCCTGGGTCGCGCCGCTGCCGGTCACGGCGGGAATCTTCGCGACCAGCGCATCGGCTTCGCGCTGAGCCGCCTTGGCATCGCCGCCGGCCGCCTGGATCAGCCCGGCGGCCATGCCCTGCTCGTCGTCGAGCAGTGCCTTCAGCAGGTGTGCCGGCGCGATCCGCTGCTGATGCTCCCGAACGGCGATCGTCTGGGCCGCCTGAAGGAAGCCGCGCGCACGGTCGGTGAGCTTTTCGAAATCCATCTGTTCTACCCCTGTCTGCTTCAACACCGATATGGTGTTGCAGACAGGCAACACAAGGCTATTTCACCGTTGCGGCCGGCCTCTTTCGGGACCTTGCGCGGGGGCGGCAGTGGGCTGAGCGACGACGGCGGGCGAGGCCGCGGCAGGTGCCGCCGCCGGGGCGAGCACTGGGGCGGAGGGCGGCAGCGGCTGGCCGACGCTTGCGATGTCTTCGGGATGGACGATCGGCGGGCATTCCGCCGCGACCGCCGGGTCCATGTTCCAGCGCCGGAACTTGGTGCTGTCGACGTGGAACCGGAGGTAGGCGTAGAAGCCCAGCCCGGCGCTGTAGGCGGCGCCATGTTCGGTGTGGACGCCGCACAGCCTGCGCATCAGCGTCACGCGGTCGATTGGGCGCAGCGGCACCATGTCGATGGCGGAATCGAGCTTGTGCGCGCTTTCGGGAGCGCCGCCCGCGCATTTGTTGAGCACCGGGTTGCGATAGACCGACACGGCCTCGACCGGCCCGACCGCGGTGACCACATAATCGCGAACGTAGCGCAGCGTCTGCACCATGTGCGGCCATTCCGCGGCCGGGGGAACCTCGAACGGTTGCTGGCCGCAATCCGACCACGAGGTCGCGGTGCGCAGCAGCTGCCACGTGGGAAGCACGCCTCCGACCTGATTGGCTTCGAGATAATCGTTGAACGCCTTGACCTGCGCCGCGCGCCACGGCGCCGCGAGGTACCAGGAGCGATAGCCCGGCTCGTCCTGCCCGGCGGTGATATAGGGCGCCGCGGGGTTCCAGACGGCGGGCATCGCCGGCGATTGCGGCACTGGCGCAGTGACTTGCGTGGGCTGGGCCGCAACACCGGCAGCCATGAACAGGGCGATCAGCTTCATCGGCAAAATCATACTCGCATGCGGCAGCTTGAAAAGCGCTGAACGCGGCGCGACATCGCATCAATGACTCAGCCCATCGAAGTCGATCTTCCGCACAAGCTCGGCAAGGACGAGGCGCGGCGCCGGATCGCGAACAACATCCACAAGCTTCAGGAGCATATTCCCGGCGGAGCGCAGGTTCAGACCGGCTGGACCGGCGACCAGCTCAACCTCGACGTCGCGGCGATGGGCCAGTCGGTCACCGCGACGATCGACGTGATGGACGACAAGGTGCGCCTGAAAGTGCTGCTCCCGCCGATGCTCGGCATGTTCGCCGGCCTGATCCAGGGCGCGCTTCAGAAGAAGGGCGGCGTGCTGCTGGAGGATCATAGCAAGTAACTCGTCATTCGAGGAGTGCAGCGACGAAGCAATCCAGTTCCCGCCGCTGGATTGCTTCGCTACGCTCGCAATGACGAAGAAGCGGAGGAAGCATGCGGCATTTCGCGATCGTTGGCTCAGGCCCGGCGGGCTTCTACACCGCGGAGGCGCTGGAGAAGGCCTATGGCGAGGCCGCACGCATCGACATCCTCGACCGCTACCCCGTCCCCTACGGCCTGATCCGCTTCGGCGTTGCGCCCGACCATCAATCCTTGAAGGCGGTCAGCAAGCGCTACGACAAGGTCGCCGAAAGCGCCGGCGTCGACTTCATCGGCAACGTGACCGTCGGCCGCGACCTTTCGATCGGCGAGCTGCTCGATCTCTATGACGCCGTGATCCTCGCCACTGGCGCGCCGCACGACCGCAAGCTTGGCGTCCCGGGCGAGGACGTTGCAGGCGTCGTCGGATCGGCCGAGTTCGTCGGCTGGTACAACGGCCATCCCGAATTCGCCGACCTCGACCCGCCGCTCGGCGGCAGCCACGCAGTCGTCGTCGGCAACGGCAACGTCGCGCTCGACTGCGCGCGCATCCTCTCCAAAACGCGGCACGAGTTCGAAGGATCGGACATCGTCGGCCACGCGCTCGACGCGCTCGACACGTCCGCGATCCGCACCATCACCATCCTCGGCCGCCGCGGCCCGCACCAGATCGCCATGACGCCCAAGGAGCTCGGCGAGCTCGGCCACCTCGAGGAGGCGGTGCCGGTCGTCGATCCCGCCGACTTCCCGTACGTCGAAGCGGACGAGGCGCTGGAGCCCGGCCTTCGCAAGTCCGTGGCCCTGCTGCGCGGCTTCGCCGAACTGCCGCAGGACAAGCCCAAGCGCATGGTCTTCGATTTCTTCGCGAAGCCGGTGCGCGTCGAAGGCGACGGCAAGGTCGAGCGCGTGGTCGTCGAACGCACCAAGCTCGACGACAAAGGCGCGGCCAGGGGCACGGGCGAGACTTACGAAGTGCCCGCTTCGCTTGTGATCACGGCGATCGGTTATTCGACCTCGCCGATTCCCGACGTTCCGTTCGAAGGCGGCAAGTTCGTCAACGATCGCGGTCGGATTTCCGACCGGCTCTACGCCGTCGGCTGGGCTCGCCGCGGCCCCAGCGGCACCATCGGTACCAACCGCCCTGACGGCTACGAAGTCGCCGACCTGATCGTGGCGGCAATGCCCGCCGGAAGCGCGGGTGACCGCGAAGGCTCCCTGGGCCTCAAGCGTCTCCTCGAAAGCCGTGGCATCATGCCAACCGATTACGACGACTGGCGCAAGATCGAAGAGACGGAAATCGCCCGCGCGCGCCCCGGAAGCCCGCGCGAAAAATTTGTGCGGCACGAGGACTGGCTGCGAACGCTCGGGCGCTAGGATCCAGACGGCAACAATGGTCGGGGAGAGAGGATTCGAACCTCCGGCCCCTGCCTCCCGAAGACAGTGCTCTACCAGGCTGAGCTACTCCCCGACCGGAACCCGCCAGTGCGACTGGAGGGTCGCGGCGGGAGCCAAGGCCGCGGCTAGATAGAGGGGGGATGCAGCCAGCGCAAGCCACCGCATCCTCATCATAATCTTAACCTCGTTCGGTTAACCCTGAGCCCATGGCTTGGGCCGCTCGACGCCTGCTTCGTTGCAGCGCGCTACCCTGTGGCTGCGCGCTTGCAGCGCTGTGGGCGAGCCCGGCAACAGCATCCGACCTCCGACTGTTTACGCCGGACACGCTCGAACTCAGCGGCGATGTTCGTGTGGTCGCGGTCGAGGGGGAACAGAGCTGGCTCGATCATGGTTTCGGCAAGCTCCGCTCGGGCAGCGGAGACGACGTTCGGATCCGGCCGCAGCTCGGCAATGTGAACCTCGTCTGGCAGCCGCAATTCACCTGGTCACTGTCGGCGACCGTCGTGGCCTCGGTTCAGGGCGGCGAGCGCACGCAGGCAGGCCTCAGTCAGGCTTATCTGAGCTTCCGACCGCTGCGCAGCGCCGGCGGCACCGCCTTTTCGGCGCGCGCCGGGCTGATGTGGCCGCCGGTCAGCCTCGAGCACTCGGGCGCCGACTGGCACGTCGCCGATTCGATCACGCCGTCGGCGATCAACAGCTGGATCGGCGAGGAGGTGCGCCCGGTCGCGCTTGAAGGAAGCGTCAGCGTTCCCGCGGGCAATCACAAGCTCCGCGCGACTGCAGCCATTTTCGCCGCGAACGACACCTCTGGCACCCTGCTTACCTTTCGCGGTTGGGCACTTCATGACCGCACCACGCTGGCCTTCAACCGCTGGCCGCTGCCGCCGATCGATGGTGAGATGGGCACGATGCAGGCGCCGTTCACGCATCCGCTGATCGACCTCCACAAGGGCCTCGCGCACCGGCCGGGCTATTACGGGAAGCTTTCATGGCAGCCGCCGGTCCCGGTCCGCGTCGAGCTTTTCCGCTACGACAACCGCGCCAGCCCGACCGACGTCAACGACGACCTCGAATGGGGCTGGCAAACGACCTTCGACAATCTCGGCCTCGTCGCCAATCTCGGCGGCGGCGCCGAGCTCAAGGCGCAGGCGATGCAGGGCCGCACCCGAATGGGCTATGCGATGGACGGCCGGCGCTGGGTCGACAACCGCTTCCGCTCGGCGTTCGTGCTCGCGACCCGGTCGATCGGCCCATTCGGTATTTCCGCCCGCGCCGAGGCGTTCGACACACGCAATCGCGGCAGTCTCATCGCCGAGGATTATGACGAAACCGGCTGGTCGGCGATGGTCGCCGCCAGGCGCGAGTGGGAGCATTTCACCGGGCTCGTCGAGCTGCTCCACGTCTCGAGCCGTCGCGAGGATCGCGAGGACCTCGGCCTCGCGCCGCGGCAGCGCCAGACGCAGATCCAGGCCGAGGTGCGAATGCACTGGTAACCATCTCGGGCGGGGCGACGTTTACCGTTCCTGCCTTAACCTCACCCCATGGTGCGTGGACTTTCGCTTTTTGCGGCTGGGCTTGCCCTGGCCGCACCTGTCGCCGCGGCGCCGCTGACGGTTCGGGTCATCGATTCCGCCGGGCGGCCGGTGCGCAACGCCGTCGTGACGCTGCATCCGGCAGGAGGCGCCGCGCGCATCCCGAAGCCCGGCGGCCGCTACGTCGTCTCGCAACAGAATCTGCAATTCCACCCCTTCCTGTCGATCGTGCCTGTCGGCGCCGACATTTCCTTTCCCAACTTCGACAACACCAAGCACCACGTCTATTCCTTCTCGGCGGCCAAGAGGTTCGAGCTCAAGCTGTTCGCGAAGGACCAGTCGCGGACGGTCCATTTCGACAAGCCGGGCGTGGTCGCGCTCGGCTGCAACATCCACGACCAGATGAGCGCGTTCATCGTCATCACTGACAGCGCCTGGACGGCACGCACCAACGTCCAGGGGATCGTTGCATTTAGCGATGCACCGAACGCCCCCGGAAGGCTGACGGTCTGGCACCCCTATCTGCGCGCGCCCGGCGGGACGATGCAGCAGGGAGTTTCGGCTGGCCAGCGGAGCGCCAGCTTCTCGATACGGCTGCGTCCGCCACCGCCGGCCATGCCGATGGACTATTGAGCGGTGCGGTCGTTCCGCTCGCTGAGCACGCGCCTGACGGTGCAGTTCGCCTTGCTCTTCGCGGCGGCGATGCTGGCGGTGTCGGCGGCGCTTTCGACCTTCATTGCCGGCGCCGCTTCGCGCGAGGTGGAGAGCCAGCTGCAATCCTCGGGCGCCGTGTACGACCGGCTGTGGCACGCGCGCGCGGTAGAGCTGCAGAACGCCGCGCAGCTGCTGGCGCGCGACTTCGGCTTCCGCGCCGCGGTCGCAACGGGGGACCAGCCGACGATGCAGTCGGCGCTCGGCAATGCCGCCGCCCGGCTCAAGGTCGAAAGCGCGTTCATCGTTACCGCAGACGGCAAGGTCACCGCAATCGACCCCTCCATCCGCCCTGGTGAGATGGCGCGCCTGTGGGAACCGCTCGACGGTGGGCGGCTGATGGGCGTTTCTGTGCTCGCCGGACGCCCGCGGCAGCTCGTCGCCGCGCCGATCATGGCGCCGACCCTGATCGGCTGGGTGGTCTTCGCCGCCGATCTCGACGCGCGCGAGATGCGCGCGCTCGAACGTCTCTCGGCGATCCCGCTCCACGCGGCAGTCCTCGCCAAAAGCGGCGGCCGCTGGTCCGAGGCGGCAGGGAGCATGTCCGCGCTCAACAGCCGGTCGGCCGCGCTGGCGGAGGGTCACGTCCGCAGCGGCGCGGCGTTCGAGATGCGCGTCGCCGGCGAGAAGTCGATCGCGCTTGCCAAGGATCTCCCGACTTTCTCGGGCGGCGAGCGCGCGATCCTGCTGCTTGCCTATCCGAAAGCCGAAGCGCTGGCCGACGCGCACAAGCTGCAGTTCACGCTCGCCGCGATGACATTGCTCGGCCTGCTGCTCATGGGACTCGCGACCTGGCGGGCTGCCGGCAGGATCACCCAGCCGCTCGCCCGCCTGGATGAGGCTGCGGGGAAGCTCGCCAGCGGCGAGCATGTGCAGGTTCGCGTGCGCGGCACGGACGAGCTGGCGCGGCTTGCGACCAGCTTCAACGAAATGGTCGGCAGGATCGCCGAGCGCGAGCAGCGCATCACCCAGCTCGCCTTCAACGACGTGCTGACCGGCCTCCCCAACCGCACGATGTTCCACCAGCAGCTCGAGCAACTGTTCAGCGCCTCCGAAGGCAGCGGAAGCCTGTTCGCGCTCCATTGCCTCGACCTCGACCAGTTCAAGGTCATCAACGACACGCTCGGCCATCCGGCCGGCGACGCCTTGCTGGTGGAAGCCGCTCAGCGTCTGCGCCAGGCTGCGCGCGGGCATTTCGTCGGCCGCCTGGGCGGTGACGAGTTCGTCGTCCTGCAGAACGTCGGGAGCGACCGCGACGCAATCGACCGCCTCGCGCGCGAAATCCTCTCCGCGATCTTCCAGCCGCTCAATATCGACGGCAACGAGCTCGTCCCCTCGACCAGCATCGGCATTGCAATTGCGCCGGATGACGGCAGCGACGGCGGGACCTTGCTGCGCAATGCCGACCTCGCGCTCTACCGCGCCAAGGAGGCCGGCCGCGGCACTTATGCCTTCTTCGAGGAAAGCCTCAACGAACGAGCGCAGGAACGGCGCCAGCTCGAATCCGACTTGAGGCTTGCGCTCGAGCGCGGCGAGTTCGCGCTGCACTACCAGCCGCTGTTCGACCTTGAGCACAACCGCATCTGCTCGTTCGAGGCGCTGATCCGCTGGAACCATCCGACGCGCGGGCTTGTCTCGCCCTTGGATTTCATCCCGGTCGCGGAGGATACCGGGCTGATCGTCCCGATCGGCGCCTGGGTGATCCGCGAAGCCTGCGCCGAGGCGGCGCGCTGGCCCGAGCAGATCCGGATCGCCGTCAACGTCTCGCCGGTGCAGTTCCACCGCGGGGCGCTTCACGAGACGATCCTGCGCGCGCTCGCCGACAGCGGGCTCGAGCCGCACCGGTTCGAGGTCGAGATCACCGAGAGCATCTTCCTCGAGGGCAGCGAGACGACGCTTCGGCTGCTACACGCGCTGCGGTCGCTCGGCGTTCGCGTCGCGCTCGATGACTTCGGGACCGGCTATTCGTCGCTCAGTTATTTGCAGAGCTTCCCGTTCGACAAGCTGAAGATCGACCGCAGCTTCATCCACAATCTGCTGACGCGCGATGGCGCGACCGCGATCGTGCACGCGATCACCGAGCTTGCAAACGCGCTCGGGATCGAGACCACCGCCGAGGGCGTCGAGGAAACCGCGCAACTGATGGAGCTGCGGGCGCACGGCTGCTCGTCGGTCCAGGGTTTCCTCTTCGCCGAGCCGATGACCGCGGCCGACGTCGACCAGTTGTTTCGCGACGATCGGGTCGCTCTGTCCGACGTTGCCTGATTCAGGCGAGCGTCGATCGATCCACTTCCCCGATGCACGTGCAGCCGGTCAGCGCCATCGCCACCCGCATCTCCGCTCCGATCAGATTGAGCACGTGCGCGACGCCGCTCTCGCCAGCCGCCGCGAGCGCATAGGCCCAGGCTCGCCCGAGCAGCACGAAGTCGGCGCCGAGCGCAAGCATCCGCACCACATCGAGGCCCGAGCGGACGCCGCCGTCCGCGAGGATCGGCATTCGCCCGCCGATCGCCTCGGCAACTGCCGGAAGCGCGCGCGCGCTCGACAGGACGCCGTCGAGCTGACGGCCACCGTGATTGGAGACCACGATCGCATCGGCGCCGCTGTCGGCCGCCTGCCGCGCATCGTCGGGGTCGAGAATGCCTTTGAGGATCAACGGGCCGTTCCACTGCCGCCGCACCCATTCGACGTCCGTCCAGCTCACCGACGGATCGAAATTGGCGTGGATCCATGCCTGGAAGTCGCTGAGCGGCGCGCGCTTGCCGACGATCGGCTCGAGGTTGCCGAGGCTGTGCGGCTTTCCGCATATGCCGACATCCCAAAGCCATTGCGGCCGCGCCAGCAGCTGCGTGGTCCGCCGTGGGCCCGCGTCCGCTGCGCGTGCATCGCGATAGCGCGAGCCGGGCACGGCGAGGTCGACGGTGAGGATCAGCGCGCCGCATCCCGCGCTGCTCGCGGCTTCGATCATTGTGCCGACGAAGCCGCGGTCCTTGACGAAATAGAGCTGGAACCACGGGACGTGGCCCGACGCCGCCACTTCGCGCAGCGAGCAGCCGCCGACCGTCGACAAGGCGAAGGGGACATTCGCGGCGGCGGCTGCTCGTGAGGCCTGGACTTCGCCGCGCCGCGCGTAGAGCCCGGCCAAACCGACCGGGCCGAGCCCCACCGGCATCGCCCACTGCTGCCCGAACAGCCCCGTGCCGAGGTCGATGTCCGATACGTCGCGCAGCACCCGCTGCCTCAGCGCGACCGCGCGCAGGTTCTCGACGTTCCGGCGAAGCGTCACCTCGTCATAGGATCCGCCGTCGAGATATTCGAACAGGAAATGCGGCAGCCGCGCCTTAGCCAGCGCTCGATAGTCGGAGACGCTTGCAGCCCTTCGGCTCACCTCAGGTCGCGAAGCTCGGATCGAGGCGGTATGCCTTGCGCTTGAGCGCGGGCCAGGCGAGCAGGTTTGCGGCGAGCGCGACGCCGATCTGGCCCTGCTGCGCCGTGATTTCGGGCGAGCCCTGCGGCGGGTTGTTGATATTGCCCCCGGCCGAAAGCGCCATCACCTGTGCCTGGCACGCGCGCTCGAGGAAATAGAGCCGGACGAAGCACTCGCCGACATTGTTGCCGACCGCCAGCGTGCCGTGGTTCCTGAGGATCATCGCGTTCTTGTTGCCCAGGTCAGCGACTAACCGCTCGCGCTCGTCGAGATCGACCGCGACGCCCTCATATTCATGGAAGGCGACATCGCCGCGCACCAGCATCGCCGTCTGCGTCAGCGGCAGCAGTCCCTCGCTGTGCGCCGCCACGGCCTGGCCCGCCGGCGTGTGCAAATGCATCACCGCGTGTGCATCCTCGCGCGCCATGTGAATCGCACTATGGATCGTGAAGCCCGCCGGGTTGGTGATGAACGGCGTCGGATCGACTGGATTCCCGTTCGCGTCCACCTTCACCAGCGCGCTCGCGGTCACCTCCTCGAACATCAGATTGTACGGGTTGAGCAGGAAATGGTGCTCGGGCCCGGGAATCCGCGCCGAGAGATGAGTGAAGATCAGGTCGTCCCAGCCATAATGCGCGACCATCCGGTACGCGGCGGCGAGGTCCACGCGGATCGCCCATTCCTCGTCGCTGACCTTGCCCTCCAGCGAGGGGATCTCCACCGATTGGAGCGGCTTCAGATCGCCCATGCCGCGATTGATGCTGTCGACGCGATTCATGCAGGCACCTCTTACCGGGAATCCATCAAAGTACCATTTTGATGGGACCCTTGCCGATCCGGATGCGCGGCGGCGAACGCCTCGAGCCTGTTCGCATTCTCCTCGGCGCGGAGCAATGTCGGATAATCATCGAGCGGTACGTTGAACCGCCTCGCATTGTAGAGCTGCGGGATCAGGCAGACGTCGGCGCCGGTCGGCGCATCGCCGAACAGGAAGTTGCCCGCCTTGGGAGCCGCCATCGCTTCGAGCGGCGGCAGCCCCACGGCGATCCAGTGCGCGTACCAGCGGTCGGTCTCCTCCTGCGAGTGGCCCAGCTCGTTTTTCAGATATTGGATGACGCGCAGATTATCGATCGGGTGGATGTCGCAAGCGATCGCCATCGCCATCGCGACGACATGCGCGCGCTCGGCCGCCGCCGCCGGGATCAGCGGCTGGTTGGAAAAGCGGATGTCGAGATAGTTGATAATCGCGAGGCTCTGCGTAAGCCGGTGCCCGTCGATCTCGAGCATCGGCACCAGCCCCTGCGGGTTGAGCGCGCGATACTCGTCGGACCCCTGTTCGTTTTTAAGCAGGTTCACGCTGCGCGTCTCGTAATCCACCCCTTTGAGGTTCAGCGCGATCCGCACGCGGTAGCAGGCGGACGAACGATAATAATCGTAAAGGATGATCCGGCTCATGGCCGGCTGCTTACTCCGGCGAAACGAACGGCGCTATCACTTCTCTCGGCACCCTGATCGGCCGGCCGAGCGCTTTGTCGATAATCGCCCACTGCGTGCGCGAGCGAACGCAGACTTTCCCGTCAGGGCCGATGAATTCGATAAAGCGCTCGAACCGCGCTCCCTGCGGCGCGTCGGCGACCCAGGTGCGTGCGGTGACGACATCGCCGTCATGCGCCGCGCGCAGATAGTCGATCTCGTGCCGCACAACGACCCAGTAGTAGGCGTCCTTGTGCGCCTGCGGAGCGACCGCCTCCCAATGCGCCACCGCGACTTGCTGGATCCACTGCACCCACACCGCATTGTTGACATGCCCGAGCTCATCGATGTGCTCGGGCGCTGCAGTGAATGTGAGTTCGTAGATGGGCTTGCCGGTCACTCCCCGTCATTGCGAGGAGCGCAGCGACGAAGCAATCCGGAAGAAATCTGAAATCTCTTCTTACCCCACCTGCGTCAGGATGAACCCGTAGGTCTCCGCCACCTCGTGGAGCTTGTCCCACCGGCCTGACTTCCCACCGTGCCCCGCGCCCATGTTGATCTTGAGCAGCAGCAGGTTCTGGTCGGTCTTGGTCGCGCGCAGCTTCGCCGCCCATTTCGCCGGCTCCCAATAGGTCACTCGCGGGTCCGTGAGCCCACCGGTGATCAGCATCGGCGGATAGTCCTGCGCGCGGACATTATCGTACGGACTGTAGCTGCGGATATAGTCGAACGCCTCGCGGTCGGTGATCGGATTGCCCCACTCCGGCCACTCGCCCGGCGTCAGCGGGAGCGTGTCGTCGAGCATCGTGCTCAGCACGTCGACGAAGGGCACGTCGGCGACCACCGCCCCCCACAGCTCCGGGTTCGAATTGACCACCGCGCCCATCAGCTCGCCACCGGCCGATCCGCCGTTGATCGCGATCCGGCCGGGCCTCGTGAACTTCGCCGCGACCAAGCCCTTCGCGACGTCCACGAAATCGTTGAACGTGTTGGTTCGCTTGGTCAGCTTCCCGTCGAGGAACCATTTGTAGCCAAGGTCGTCGCCGCCCCGGATGTGGGCGATGGCGCACGCCCAGCCGCGGTCGAGAAGGCTGATCCGGTTAGAGTTAAATGTCGGCGGGATCGCGTGGCCGTAGGCGCCGTATGCGTAGAGGAAGAGCTTCCCCTCGCCGTTCTTCTCGAAGCCTTTGCGGTAGACGACCGAGACCGGCACTTTCGCGCCGTCGCGCGCCTCGACCGTCAGCCGCTCGGTCGCGTACCGGGAGGCGTCATAGCCCGAGGGGATCTCCTGGACCTTGCGGACCTCGAGTTCGCGGCTCTCCGGGTGATAGTCGTAGGTGGTCATCGGGGTGACCATGGACGAATAGCCGAGCCGGTAGCTGTCGGGCGCGAACTCGGGATTGCCGATGAAGAAGGCGCTGTAGCTCGCTTCTTCGAAGGGGATCGGCGTCTCCTCCCCCGCGTAGGTGCGCAGCACCAGCTGGTCGAGGCCCTCGACCCGGCTGCTGATGGCGAGATGATCGCGATAGGAGGTCACTCCGGTCAGATAGACGCGGTCCGACCCCGCGATCACCGTCCGCCACTCTTCCGGGCGCGCGATATCCGCCTCCGCGAGCCGGAAGTTGACGTGGTCGTCGTTGGTGTGGATCCACAATTTCCCGTGCGCCGCGTCGACATGATATTCGCGATTGGGCTTGCGGCGGGAGATCAGGGTCAGCGGCCGCGACGGATCGTCCGCCGACACGAACCGCACCTCGCTCGTCGCATTGTCGCCGGTCGAGACGATGATCAGGCTCCTGTCGTGCGACTTGCCGACACCGACCGAGAAGCCGAGCTCCTCGGTCTCCTCGTAGAGCGTCGTCGCATCCGCCGGACCGGCTCCAAGCCGGTGATAGCGCGCGCGGTAACTCCGCCAGTTGTCGTTGACCTCGGTGAACACGATCCCGCCGCTGTCGCTGGTCCACACCGGCTGGCCGATGCCGACCTTTGTCACCGTCTCAATGTCCTTCCCCGTCGAAAGATCGCGGACGCGCAGCTCGAACCGTTCCGACCCGTCATAGTCCGCAAGCGTCGCCAGCAGCTTTCCGTCCGGGCTCACCTCGAGCGCGCCGAGCCGGAAATATTCGCGCCCTTCGGCTTCGACCGGCTCGTCGAAGATGATCTCGTCCGCGCCGCCGCGAACCGGCTTGCGATACCAGGTCCGGTACTGCGCCCCGCCCGGCTTGAACGCCCACCAATAGAAGAACTCGCCGTCGCGGATCGGGACAGAGCTGTCGTCCTCCTTGATCCGCCCCTTCATCTCCTCGAACAGCTGCTCGAGCAGGCCTTCGTGCTGCTTCTTCCAGCCAGCGAAATAATCGTTCTCCGCGTGCAGATAGGCGAGCACGTCCGCGTCATCGACGTTCGGATATTTCGGGTCGCGCAGCCAATGCCACGGGTCCTCGATGGTGACGCCATGATGCTCGTAGCTGTAGGGGCGTTGCTCGGCGGTGGGTGCGGGGGGGAGGCTTGCGGGCTTGTCCATGCTCGTCCTCAACCAAGCTGCGCCGCGTCCGTCCAGCCCCTATTCGTCATCCCGGCCTGGGTTCCCATCAAGGTAGTACTTCGATGGGGGCCCTCGAGCCGGGACCCGCCTGGCTTCGAAGCCAGCTGAGATGCAAAACAGCGAAGTTGAGCGGCCCCCGCGCCTGCCGCCACTTCAAGAACGCGCGTGGATGCACTAGCTGCAATGCGAAGGGATTAGCCATGTCCAGCTATGCAGACCGGCTCGCCGCGCTTCGCGAGCAATTGAAGGCCAACCAGCTCGACGGTTTCGTCGTGCCGCTCACCGACGAGCATATGAGCGAATATGTCGGGACCTATGCCCAGCGGCTCGCGTGGCTGACCGGTTTCCAGGGCTCGGCCGGCTCCGCGGTGGTGCTGCCCGAAGAAGCGGCGATCTTCGTCGACGGGCGCTACACGCTCCAGGTCCGCAGCCAGGTCAGCCCGACCGAGTGGAGCTACCAGTCGGTGCCCGAGACGAGCACGACGCAATGGCTGGAGGAGCATGCGCCCGCGGGCGCGCGCATCGGCTACGATCCGTGGCTGCACACCCGCGACTGGGTGAAGAAGGCCAAGGAAGCGCTCGCCACCCGAGGCGCCGAGCTGGTGCCGGTGGCACGCAATCCCATCGACGAAATCTGGACCGATCGGCCCGAGGCGTCGAAGGCGCATCTGGTCGTCCAGTCGGATGAACATGCCGGCAAGTCGGCGGCCGAGAAGCGTACGGAGATCGGCGACTGGCTCGGCAAGCACCACGCCGACGCGGCGGTGATCCCGGCGCTCGATTCGATCGCCTGGCTGTTCAACGTCCGCGGCAAGGACGTCCACCGCACGCCGGTCGCGCTCGCCTATGCGCTGGTCCATGCCGACGGCACCGCCGACCTGTTCGTCGCGGGCGAGAAGCTCGCGCCCGACGTCCGCCAGCATCTCGGAAACGGCGTCCGCCTTCACGAACGTTCGGAATTTGAAAGCGCGTTGTCGGAGCTCAAGGGAAAGACGGTCGTGGTCGACCCCGAGCGCGCCGTCGCGGCGATCTTCGATGCGCTCGACGCGGCGGGCGCGAAAATTCTCCCGCTGCGCGATCCGACGATCCTTCCCAAGGCGCTCAAGAACCCCGCCGAGATCGCGGGCCAGAAGGCGGCGCAGACCCGCGACGGCGCGGCCATCGCGCGCTTCCTCCACTGGATCGACGAGGAGGCCCCGAAGGGCGAGGTCGACGAGCTGATCGCGTCGGACAAGCTCGAATCGCTGCGCCGGGAAAGCCCCGAGCTTCGCGACCTTTCGTTCGACAGTATCTCGGGCGCGGGGCCGAACGGCGCGATCGTCCACTACAAGTCGAGCGAGAAGACCAACCGCAAGCTCGAGAAGGGCACGCTCTACCTTATCGATTCGGGCGGCCAGTATCTGGACGGCACGACCGACATCACCCGCACCGTGCCGATCGGCGAACCGACCGCCGAGATGCGCGACCGCTTCACCCGCGTGCTCAAGGGCCATATCGCCATCGCGACCGCGGTGTTCCCCAAGGGCACGCGCGGGAGTCAGCTCGACAGCTTCGCGCGGCGACCGCTGTGGGAAGCCGGGCTCGACTACGCCCACGGCACCGGCCACGGCGTCGGCAGCTTCCTTGCGGTCCATGAAGGGCCGCAGCGCATCTCGCCCGTCGGAAGCTCGCAGTCCGGCGGCGACGAGCCGCTCCAGGCTGGCATGATCATCTCCAACGAGCCCGGCTATTACAAAACCGGCGAGTACGGCATCCGCATCGAGAACCTCGTCCTCGTCGTCCCGCGCGAGATCGATGGCGCCGAGAAGGAGATGCTGGGGTTCGAGACGCTGACGTTCGCGCCGATCGACCGCCGCCTGATCGATGTCCAGATGCTCGACCCGGAGGAGCTGGTCTGGCTCAACTGCTACCACGCGCACGTGCTGGCGAAGATCGGGCCGACGCTGTCGGGCAGCGACCTCGAATGGCTCCGCGCCGCCTGCGCACCGATCGAGGCAGAATGACGCGCGGCAAGTCGCTCTACGACTTCCCGATCCATCTCGGGCAAGGCGCGCGCGCGGTCGCGGAGCCGCAATTCACCGGCATGGACTGGTACGAGGGCTACGGAGAGCGCCATTCCGACGACCTCGACGAAGGTCGGCTCGTCAGCCTGTTTCGGTTCGAGGAGAGCTGGACCAGCTGGGAGATGCACCCGGCGGGCGAGGAAGTGGTCTGCTGCCTGCAAGGGCACATGACGCTCCACCAGGAGCTGCCCGACGGGAGCACGCAGACGGTCGAGCTCGGCCCCGGCGACTATGCGATCAACCCACGCGGCGCGTGGCACACCGCGGACGCCGAGGAGCCGGTCGTCGCGCTGTTCATCACCGCGGGCAAGGACACGGCCCACCGGCCGCGGTGAAGACGTATTAATTGTGCGTTTAATGCATTGCTGCTAAACGAAAATCCGGAGACGATTCGTGATGATCGGACTGCAGCTCGTGCTCGCCATTCTTCTGCTCGGCGGCGTCATCTGGATCGGTGACGCGGTTGCCGGCGGAATCGACGAGGCGCTCGGCGAGAAATTGAGGGATCGCGACTAGCTTTCCTTCGGCTCGGGCTTGCCGCCGCCGCCGCCGATCTCCCGCGACTGTGCCTTGCGTCGTTTCAAATTCTCGCGAAGCGCCGCCGCGAGCCGCGCTGCGCGTTCCTTGTCTTTGCCCGTCATATGAGCCACATGGCGCCGGCGCTCCGGCCCCGCAAGCATGTCCTGAGCAAAGTCGAAGGGGCGGGTTGACAGCGCAAGGGCCGCGCCGTCATAGGCGCGCCTCTCTCGGACAAAGTGCTGCCGTAGCTCAGTGGTAGAGCGCATCCTTGGTAAGGCTGAGGTCGTGAGTTCAATCCTCACCGGCAGCACCATCCGCTCACGCAGTTGATCCGGGGGATCAACGACTAAGCGGATCGCCTGGGGGCCGTCGGGGAGACTGCCGAAGCCGAAAATCCGAGCGCAGCGAGGTGCGCGCGGTTACTCGTAAGCCCCTTCGAGCAGCCCTTCGATCATGTGCCGCTGGTTGAGCGGACCCACGGTATCCGCCGGTCGATAAAATAAGTGTTCCCGCACCACCGGCGGAATGCGCGCGAGGAAGCCGGGCGTCACGTGCAGCTGATGCCCGTCGGCATCGGTGACGTCGTCGGCGACGACACCGACGATCAACACCGGCCGCGGCTCATCGGATACGTTGGCGGTGCCGCGGTGAATGGTAAGTCCGGTGCGCGCGGAGATGTCGCCGCGCTGCGGGAGCTTCTGCACGGCGAGCGATCGGTAGCGATCCCATTTGTCCCTCGCCGGGAACATCTCCGCCTTCGCGCCGCGGATATCGTCCCACTGCGTGCCCGGCGCGATTTCGAACGGACCATGCTCGGGACGCGTGTCCACGGTCGTGAGGTTGAACGCCAGCGAGCTCAACCGATGGCCGAGTGCGTTGTCCGCGGCCGCCGGGAAGTCCCGATGCCAAGGCTGGTCCGCGGCACCCGGAAACGGAATGTCGAAGCCGAATTCTACAATCTTGTAATCCACTCCGAGCACCGCCTCCGAGACGGCGACGAACCACGGATGGCTCGCGATCTCGACGAAGCCGTCGACCCGCTCGGGCTGGACCGCGACATACCAGCGGTTCGGCCCGCGCGGCACGGCGCCGCCGGAGATGGCCGCGGCTTCGTCGTATAGAGCGAGGCATTGCCGGTGCAGCGAATCGACCAAGTCGCGCGGGAAGGCGCTCCGAAGTGCGACAATCCCATCTCCGTACAGCCCGCCGACGATCGCGGCGACATCGTAATCCTGCTGCACCCATCCCCTCCGGCGATTCGCTGCGCGAGACTATCACCTGCGCCTTGCCATGCGAGACGCATTCCGCTTGGGGGCGGCCATGCGCTTCTTCTCGGACAATGCCGCCCCCGCGCACCCGAAAGTGCTCCAGGCCATCGCCGACGCGAACCGCCTCGACACGGCCTACGACGGTGACGAGTGGAGCCGGCGGCTCGACGGCGCCTTCTCGGACCTGTTCGGGACAGAGGTCCGCGCTTTTTGGGTAACGACGGGGACTGCGGCCAACGGTCTCGCGCTCGCCGCTCTCTGTCCGCCGTACCGCGGCGTCCTCTGCCACAAGGACGCGCACATCGAAGTCGACGAGGCGGGTGCGCCGGGGTTCTTCAGCGGAGGCGCGAAGCTGATCCTGCTCGACGGCGACGGAGCCAAGATCACCCTCAACGCCTTGGCCGCGGCGTGCGAAGGCATTCGCAAGGACGTGCATCAGGTCCAGCCAGCAGCCATTTCGATCACCAACGCGACCGAATATGGACTCGTCTACCGAGCTGCCGAGGTGGCCCGCCTTGGCGAGTTCGCGAAGGAGCATGGGCTCGCGCTGCACATGGACGGCGCGCGGCTTGCCAATGCTTTGGTCTCGACCGGCGAGAGCCTCGCCGACGTGACCTGGCGCGCGGGCGTCGACGCGTTGTCGTTCGGCTTCGTGAAGAACGGCGGCTTGAACGCCGAGGCGCTGATCCTGTTCAGGACCGAGCTCGCCGACGAGATCGCGGTCCGGCGCAAGCGGGCAGGGCATCTGCTGTCGAAGGGCCGCACCCTCGCCGCGCAGCTGCTGGCGATGCTCGATAAGGACCTGTGGCTCGACAATGCGCGCGCTGCCAACGCAGCGGCACAGGCGCTCGCCAGGGCGGCGCCCCATCGGCTGGTCTATCCAGTCGAGGCCAATGAGATCTTCCTCAAGGTCTCCGCTGAAGAAGCGGCGCGGCTGCGTGCAATGGGCTTCGACTTTTACGACTGGGGCGCGGGAGAGATTCGCCTCGTCACCAGCTGGGACCAGCAGGGCGAAACGCTCGAGCGGCTCGCGTCGGCGATCGCCGCCCTGTGAGCGAGCCGCCCGCGACCTTCCGGTCGGTTGCGCTCCCCTTCATCGTCTTCACCGCGATCTGGGGATCGACCTGGATCGTGATCCGCGGCCAGCTCGGCGTGGTTCCGCCGCAATGGTCGGTGGCTTACCGCTTTGTCATCGCCGCCGCGGCAATGGCCGCAGTCGCTGCGTGGAAAGGCCAGGACCTGCGTCTCGGCCGCACCGGCGCGCTCGCGGCGATCTTCCTCGGCTTCGCGCAATTCTGCATCAATTTCAACGCCGTCTATCTCGCCGAACGGCACATCACCTCGGGCGTCGTCGCCACCGTGTTCGCGCTTCTGCTGATCCCGAGCAGCCTGCTCGCCTGGGCCTTCCTCGGCCAGCGCCCGAGCGCCCGCTTCGCCTGGAGCTCGCTGGTGGCGGTCGCGGGCATCCTGTTGCTCTTCGCGCACGAGCTCCACGAGCATGGCGCGAGCTCGGCGCAGATCGCGGGCGGGATCGCGCTGACGCTCGTCGGAATGGTCGGCGCTGCGGCTGCCAACGTCTTCCAGGCGCGGCCGGAGATCCGCCGCTTCCCGTTGCTCGCGCTAATCGCCTGGTCGATGGCCGCCGGCGCTGTCATCGACGGCATCGTCGCCTTCGTCATGACTGGCCCTCCCGTATTTGACCCCAGTCCCGTCTATTGGGCCGGCCTGGTTTATCTCGCGCTTCCCGCCTCAGTCCTGACCTTCAGCCTCTACTATCCGGTGGTGCGCAAGATCGGGCCGGGCAAAGCCGCATATTCAAGCGTGATCGTCCCGATCATCGCGATGGGCTTTTCGACCTGGCTCGAGGATTATCGCTGGACTCCGCTCGCCATCGCCGGTGCCGCGCTCGCGCTCGGCGGCATGGCGGGCGCGCTGAGCCGCGGACGGACGCAGATTTCGGCTCCGGACGCTGGCTGATGCGTTGAGCGCTCATGCCGTCGAGCGTCATTCGCCGTTTCGCTTACTGCCACGACAGCGCGCAGCTGTGGGTCGAGTTCACGAGCGGCCGCCGCTACGTCTATTCGGACGTGCCGCGCGAGGTCGCCGATACGTTCCGCTCGGCCTTCGCCAAGGGCGTCTATTTCAACACCCGGATCCGCGACCGTTACCCGCACCGCGAAGTGACGCATGAGGACCGCGCGGAGCAGGCAACGCATTCTTAATCGCGCCGCGCGACACTTCGCCGATGATCCCGATGCGCACCAGCTCGGTGTTCCGGAGCCGCTGGATGGCCCTCCTGTGGGCGGCCGGGATCATCTGGTTCGCCTGCGATGTCGCCGGCTCGCAGCCGCAGCATGGCAATGCGTCCGAGAACTCGGCAGCGGCGACCGATGCAAACGCGGCGCCAGTGACCGCCGACGACGAGCGCAAGCTCGCCGAAGCGCTCAACAGCTTCTAGGCCGCCGCCTTCCATTCGACCCGCTCGATGTGCCAGCGGCGCTGCGCCTCGGTCGAGCCCGGCACGTCGTTCACCCTGCGCAGGATCACCTTCGCCTCGCGTCTGAACGATCCCCCAGTCTTGGTCTTGCCGTAGAAGATCGCCGGAACCGTCGTGTAGATCGACCCCGCAGCACCTTCCGTGTCGCCGGGCTTGCCGATTTCCATGTGCACTTCGGAATCATTTCGCCAGTTGCGGTCGAATTGCTTCGCCGCGTCCGGATTCGACCAAAGTTTCCATGATTCCGTCCAGCGGCCCTGCTCGATCAGCGCGCCATAATGCTGAACCACCTGTCCAGCAGCCTCGGCGCTCTTGGGATTGATCGGCCCATCCGGTTCTGACAGCGGCGTCTTGTCGTCTGGCAGCCCGCCCGGGGTCCCGGGCGCCGGCGGCTGCGGTGCTGTTGGAGCCGGCGCAGGCGAAGGTGCTGCGGGCGACATCGGCGCGGCGGGAGCCGGCGCGTTCTCCGCATTGCCCTGCGCAGTGGGGTCCGGTGATCCCTGGCAGGCGGCGAGAAGGGGGAAAAGCGCAGTCATCACGACCGTCCGGTTCATCATCTCTCCTTTGGGGCACGGAACCGCACCCGCCAAACTTCGTTCGTTTCGCCAACATAACAGGGGAATACAGGGAGAGTTTCCATGGCCGACGACAATGGCACCGAGCGTGAACACACGACCGTGGTCGAGACCGGCAACGGCGGCGGCGGGGGAGGCGGCGTGCTCGCCGTCGTCCTGCTGATCATCATCGTGCTCGTGCTGCTGTTCATCTTCCGCGACCAGCTCGGTTTCGGCAGCGATGCCACCAACATCAACGTGCCCAACAGCATCGATGTGAACGTCAACCAGAGCTGAGCTTTGCCGATTGGCGCGGGCGGGTAGCGAGTCCCCGCCCGGGCGCGGGCGCGGTCCTTCGGGGCCGCGCCCGTTTGTTTTTGGCGGCGCGAGGCGGTAACCGGCTCGCATGACCGAGAGGCTCCGCTACCTGACCGGCTTCGGCGGCCATTTCGAAAGCGAGGCGATCGAGGGCGCGCTGCCGAAGGGGCGCAACTCGCCCCAGCGCCCCGCCTTCGGCCTCTATGCCGAGCAGCTGTCGGGCAGCAGCTTTACGTCGCCGCGGCACGAGAACCGGCGTTCCTGGCTGTACCGGATGCGGCCGACCGCCGATCACCGGCCCTTCGTCGCTTACGAGGGCGCGTCCTTGTTCGCCGCGCCACCGTCCGGCGAGCCGCTCGCGCCCAACCGGCTGCGCTGGGATCCGCCCGAGCTTCCGCAAGGACAGGACTTCGTCGACGGGCTGGCGACCATGCTCCACGCGCGTGGGCCGGAAGAGCTCGAAGGCTGCGCGGTGCACGTCTACCGCGCGACCAGGAGCATGGACGGCCGCGTCTTCGTCGATGCGGATGGAGAGCTGGTCATTATCCCTCAGCAGGGCGCGATCGAGCTGCAGACCGAACTCGGCCGGCTGGAGGTTCCGCCCGGGACCATCGCCATCGTACCGCGCGGGATCAAATTCCGCGTCCACCTGCTCGAGGGCGAGGCGCGGGGCTATGTCGCGGAGAATTACGGGCTCCCGTTCCGCCTTCCGGAGCTCGGCCCAATCGGAGCGAACGGCCTCGCCAACCCGCGCGATTTCGAAACTGCGGTCGCCTGGTTCGAGGACGAGGACCAACCGACCGAGGTCGTCCAGAAGTCGCTGGGCAATCTGTGGACGACGACGCTCGACCATTCCCCGCTCGACGTGGTCGCGTGGCACGGCACCTACACGCCCTGCCGCTACGACTTGTCGCGCTTCAACGCGATCGGGACGATCAGCTTCGACCACCCCGACCCCTCGATCTTCACCGTGCTGACCAGCCCGAGCAACGTCGCGGGCCGAGCCAATGCCGACTTCGTGATCTTCCCACCGCGCTGGATGGTCGCTGAGGACACGTTCCGCCCGCCGTGGTTCCACCGCAACGTGATGAGCGAGGCGATGGGCCTGATCCACGGCGCCTATGACGCCAAGGCGGAAGGCTTCGCACCCGGGGGCTTAAGCCTCCACAATCCGATGAGCGGACACGGCCCCGACCTCGACAGCTGGCGAAAGGCGAGCGAGGCCGAGCTCAAGCCGGTGAAGATCGAGGGCACGATGGCGTTCATGGTCGAGACCTGCTGGTCCTACCGGCCGACGGCTTTCGCGCTCGAGCATGCGCAGCCGGACTACGACCAGGCGTGGGCGGGATTTCCGAAGGCGAAGCTGCCGTGATCGACGACACGAACGATTTTGCGCTCAACAGCTGGGTCGAGAGTGCCCGGGGCAGCGACTTCCCGATCCAGAACCTGCCGCTCGGCATTTTCTCGGTCGGTGACCGGCGGAGGCGCGCCGGGGTCGCGATCGGCGACTTTGTACTCGACGTCACGGGCATCGCCGACCTTCTCGACGAGGACTGGCGCGAGGACCTGTCGCAGCCGATCCTCAACGGCTGGCTCGCGCGAGGAAACGCCGCTCAACGCGGGCTGCGCGAGCGCCTGGTCGAGCTGCTCGGCGATGAGCGCTATCGCGATGACGTCGAGCCGCAGCTGATCGGCCAGACCGAGGTCAGGATGCACGTCCCTTGCCTCGTCGGCGATTACACCGACTTCTACGTCGGCATCCATCACGCGACCAACGTCGGCAAGCAGTTCCGCCCCGACAATCCGCTGCTGCCCAACTACAAACATGTGCCGATCGGCTATCACGGCCGCGCCAGCTCGATCCGCGTTTCGGGTAAACCGGTGATCCGGCCCAACGGCCAGCGCAAGGCGCCCGATGCCGACTCACCCGAGTACGGCCCCAGCCGCCGTCTCGACTACGAGCTCGAACTCGGCATCTGGATTGGCCGCGGCAACGATCTCGGCTCACCCATCCCGGTCGGCGAGGCTGCCCGGCATATCGCCGGCTATTGCCTGCTGAACGACTGGTCGGCTCGTGACATCCAGGCATGGGAGTACCAGCCCCTCGGCCCGTTCCTCGCCAAGAACTTCATGACCAGCGTCAGCCCGTGGGTCGTGAGCCAGCAGGCGCTCGCGCCGTTCCGCCGGCCGATGCCGCCGCGCCCGGATGGAGACCCGCAGCCCTTGCCCTATCTCGACAATCCAGCGGATCGCGAGACGGGTGCGCTCGAGATCCAGCTCGAGGCGATCCTGACGACCGAACGGATGCGCCAGGACGGCATTGCGCCGCTTGTCCTCTCGCGCGGCTCCGCTGACGCGGCGATGTACTGGAGCGCCGCGCAGATCATCGCACATCACACGGCGAACGGCTGCAACCTGCTGCCCGGCGACCTGATCGGCACCGGCACGCTGTCGACCGACAGCGATGGCGGCCTAGGCTCGCTGCTCGAGATCAGCCGCGGCGGCAAGCAGCCGATCGAACTCGCGACCGGCGAGACGCGGAGCTTCCTCGAGGATGGCGACGAGATCACGCTGCGCGCCTGGTGCGAAGGCGAAACCGGAGTTCGCATCGGCTTCGGCGAATGCGTCGGCCGCGTGGCCGGGGAGCGCTAGAAAGCCACGGTTGCGGCCCCGCGATTAGGTACTTTCCCGTAGTTCGCCGCGCGCGCCGCCGCGCTAATGAGAATCATTCGCACACGACTTCTTCGCTGCCGCGGAGGAAAGGAGAGCTCATGTTCATGAAGCCGCTGAAGGCCGAACAGAGCTGGACGACATTTGTTCTTTCCACCCTGCTGGAGAACTGGTCGGCATCCCGTGCGGCAGGAACCGCCCCGCTGCCCGCGCTGATACAGCTGGCGCACAGGCTCGGCATCTCTTCCATTTCGGCCGCGGCGTTCGGCAGCGTCTTCGGCCTGGCGGAAGCGTGCCTCGGACGACCATTGTCGGTGAAGCGCTGTTGCAACGATGACCTGCCCGCTGGCGAGTGGGCCTTGATCCACATGCTCAACGCCGGCTTGCAGGAGGGCGATACCGCCGCCCTCGGCGCAGCGTCGGGCGAACTGGTCGACGCACTGGTTGCCGCCGCGACGAGCGCACGCCGCCTTCTGGCCCCCCAGGAACATGAGCTCGACCGCCTGTGGCACACAGTGCACGCCGCTCGGCTGTCGAATTGACGGGCGGCGCGGCCGAGTGCCGGAATATTCGAGTGTCACAAATCGTCGATTGGAGAAGCAAATGATGGCACAAGTCGCAGCATTGGAGCCCCTCGGGCATCGCAAGGTCGGTGAGATCGCGGCCAACCTGGCCGGAGCGACCGGCGTGTTCCGGAACTTCCGAATCGACTTTTGCTGCCATGGCGACGTTCCGCTCGATGAGGCGGCCGCGGCACGCGGCATTGATCCTCGAGCAGTCGAGGCCGCACTTTGGGAACTCGACGGAGCCTCCCCGTCAGACTTGCCTACGGACACCGCCGAGCTGATCGACCATATTCTCGAGCGCTATCACGAAACCCACCGGCGTCAGCTGCCGGAGCTTATCCAGCTTTCGCGCCGCGTCGAGCAGGTCCATGCCGGAAAGCCCGGCGTCCCTGCCGGGCTGGCCGACATTTTGCACCAAGCCCTCGGCGAGCTCGAAGTGCACATGCGCAAGGAGGAACTGATGATCTTTCCCGCGATGCGCCGCACGGACGTCGCCCGGCAGCTGGACGGACCGACCGCGATGCTGCGCGAGGATCACAGCGACCAGGGGGCAATGCTGGAGCAGATCAGCGCGATGACTGACGATTTCACCGTACCAGAGGGTGCGTGCGCGACGTGGCGGGCGCTTTATGCCGGTGCAGCGGAGTTCAAGCACGACCTCGTCGAGCACATCCACATCGAGAACAACATCCTGTTCCCACGGTTCGAGAACAGCGCAATTCCCGCCTGACCGGACCTCAGTCCGCGCTGCCGAAGGTGGAAGCGGGCCACCGCAGACGCCTAGAGCAGCCCCAGATTCTCGCCCATCAGGCGGGTCATCGCGTAGAGGCGGTCGAGCTGGGGCGTCGCAATGCCGACCCGCTCGGCGATCTCGCGCGGCGCGCCGAGCAATGCCTCGAGCTCGATCGGCCGGCCGGCTTCGACGTCCTGAAGCATCGACGACTTGAACGCGCCGAGTCGTGCGGTCACCGCCATCCGGTCCGCGGCGCTCTCCTCGATCGGACAGCCGATCGCGCCGCCGACCGCCGCGAGCTCGTCCATCGCTTCGGCCATGAACCCGCGGATGGTCGCATCGTGGAGCAGCTTGTCGGCGGTCGAGCGGCTCAGCGCCGACATCGGGTTGATCGTCGCATTGCCCCACAATTTGTACCAGATCGCCCGGCGCACGTTCTCGCTCTCCTCGCAGCGAATACCCGCATTCGAGAACAAGGTGCACAGCCGCTCCACGCGCTCACTCGACCCACCGTCCGGCTCGCCCAGGATCAGCTTGTCGACATGCTTGACCGTCACGCGATTGGGCCCGGTGCGGAAGCAGCTGGCGTGAACGACGCAGCCGACGACCTGCTCGGTCGGCAGGGCATCCGCGATCGTGACGTCGGGGTCGACCGACCACAGAGGATCGTCGGTGAACCACCAGGGCACCCCGTTCATCATCGGCACGATCTG
>DASSOE010000105.1:0-13386 GCA_035700945.1 Sphingomicrobium sp.
AAGTGACGGCAAGGCGGCTCCTGATGGTGCGGCCCGGGCGCGAGCGCCCCGTCGTCGAGCAAAGCGTCGCCGGGGACCCCGAACGCGACATGGCGGCCGCTGGCAGTGACGCCGTCGCCGCGCGCCGCGATGCGGACGATCAGCTCATGGCCAGCCGACACCTCTCCAGCTAGCGCGTTCAGCTCCCGGCAAGCTCATCCGCAAGCGCATCGGCATGATAGACTTTGCGAAGCGCTTCACTGACCGCCGCCGCGGAAACCGATACGGAACGGTTCAGCACCGGATCGTAACCGTAATTGCCGCCGAGGCTGTGGATGTTCCCGTCGAACACCGCACCGATCACCTCGCCTTTGGCGTTGATCAGCGGCGAGCCTGAATTGCCGCCGATGATGTCGTTCGTGCTCGAGATGTTGAACACCGTAGTGAGGTCGAGCCTGTCCTTCGCCGCGATCCAGCGCGGGTCGAGGTCGAACGGCGCCTTGCCGGTCGCGCGCTCGTACAGGCCCTTGAAGTAAGTGAACGGCGGCACGGTCACGCCGTTGTACGTCCACCCATCGATCTTCCCGTAGGAGAGCCTGAGCGTGAAGGTCGCGTCGGGATAGATGGTGTCCCCGAACGCCGCGAACCGGGCCTTGGCGATCTTCTCAGACGCGGCGCTGATCGGGCCGTCGACGCGATTGTCCCATTCGGTCCTGAGCTTGCGCGCTTCAGGGTCGATGCTGAGGGCGTATTTGATCATCGGGTCGTCCGACGCCTGCACCGCGGCCCAGCCGCCATCCCACAATCTCTTGCGGACCGCCGCGTCGCCGAGCTTGGACGCGGCGAGCACGCTGGCGAGATGCTCCGGGCTGTCGCGGCCGAGCAGCAGCTTGGTGTAGGGATTGTCCGCCGTCAGATATTCGCGCGACTTGGCCAGCCAGAATTCGAGCAGCAACTGCTCGAGCGGCGCATGAACCGGCTTCACATCCAGCACTTGCTTTTCGAGCAACGGCAGCCTGCTGTCGGAATAGCCCGGCAGGCGCTCGGAGGACGGCTTCTCGCGCTCCGCCGCGGCGCGCACGAGGTTGCGCGCATAGTCGAACAGGTCCGAGCCGATCGGTCCGCGCTCGACGAACCGGTAGGGCAGATAAAGCGCCGAGAGGTCGTCCTGCGCTCCGGCAATCGTTGCCCACGGATCGCCGAACTCCGCGCCGAGATTGAGCTGCGGCACCTTCGCGCGGAGCGCCGCTTCCTGCGCCTGCTTCTGCGCGAGGAGATCGCCGCCATTGAGCGCGAACAGCCGGCCAAAATAGACCTTGTACGAATTCTCGAGTCCGAACAGCAGGTCCTGGGCGATGCGCTCATGCTCGGGCGATTCCGCGCCGAAGCGGGTCAGGCGGCCGCGAAGCTCGGCATATTGGACGAGCGTCATCGGGATCTGCAGGTCGCGCTGCGTCTCGAGCTGAGCGACGGTCAGCTGGCGGTCGGTGCCGCCCGGATTGCCGGCGATGAAGACCGGCTCGCCCGCCGTCGGCGCGGATGCATTCCACTTCAAATGATCGGGCGTCGCTACGGGCTTGCCCTCCTCGTAGAGCCGCACGAACGCGCTATCGAGGTCGTATCTCGGAAAATTGAAATTGTCGGGATCGCCGCCGAAGAAGGCGGCCTTGAAGCCCGGGGAGAAGACCAGCCTGACGTCCGAATATTTGCGGTATTTGTAGAGTTTGAACTGGCCGCCGTGATAAAGGTCGACGACCTGGCAGCGGAATTTTTCGTCATCGCCGCACGCCTGCTTCTCGATCGCCGAGGATGCTGCGGTGCGCGCCTTGACCAACGCTTCGCCCGTCTGACCTTGTCCCGCCGCCTGCATCTGCGGCGTTACGTCGCTAATCGCGGTCAGGATTTCCGCCTGCATCCCGCCGCACTTGCGCTCTTCCGCGCGCGAGTGGGCGATATAGCCTTCCTGGAAAAAGTCGTGCCCCTTGCTCGACAAGTCCTGCGCGCAGCCGGCGACGCAGTGGTTGTTGGTCAGCACCAGCGCCTGGCCGGTGACCACGGAAGCCGAGCATCCGGTCGAAAGCCGCACCGCCGCGCCGCGAATATGGTCGAGCCACGCCTGGTCGATCTGGGTCCCGTACTCCTTGTTGACCGCAGCGATCGGAAAATTGTCGAACGTCCACATTCCCTCGTCGGCAAGGGCAGCGGTCGACATCATCACGGTGCTCGCCAGCAACGGCGCGAACAATCTAAGGCTCATCGGCGAAATCCCCTCGCTGACTTTGGTAAGGAACATGGCCGCCTCGCTGGGCGAGGGCAAGCGGCTCGCCGAGCTCGGCAATCGCGTCACCGATTGCGGCCGCGAGATCGTCCGCAATCATGTGCGGTCCCGCCATCTCGGCCGCCTTTCCCTGCAGCCAGACGCCGGCGCACGTCGCCTCGAACGCCGGCAGACCGCGCGCTCGCATCGCGGCGATAATCCCGGCCAGGACGTCACCGGTACCGGCGCTCGCGAGCCATGCCGGCGCGGGTGGGCGGAAGCCCACGCGTCCATCGGGCGAGGCCACGATGGTGTCCGGCCCCTTGTACACGACCACCGCGCCCGACCGCCTCGCGGCCTCCAGCGCCCGCTGCGGCTTCGTGCCGGCGATGTCGCCGAACAGCCGCCGAAACTCGCCCTCGTGCGGCGTGATGACCGCATCCTGGCCCATCAGCCGCTCGGGCTCGCCGAGATTGGTGATCCCGTCCGCGTCGATCACTTTCGGCGCCTTCGAGGTCAGCGCCAGCGTCAGCACCTGCGGGATGTCGCCCATTCCGGGCCCGACGAGCAGGCACCCGATGCGCTCCTCATTCACCCGCGCGGTGTCGGTCTGGACGATTGCAGCCGGAAGCCTGTCGATGTTCTGCGAAGTGCTGACCCGAACATAACCTGCGCCCGCTCTCGCCGCCGCCGTCGCAGCGAGCGCAATGGCGCCGGGCATCTTGCCCGCCAGCGCGTGGACGAGTCCACGATCGTACTTGTGCCCTCCCGGATCGAGCGGCAGAAGCTCGGGCGGCGCGATCTCGTGCCAGATCGTCTCCGCCGCAATTCCGATGTCTCCAAGCACCACGCGCCCGCACTTGTGCATCGCCGGATGAAGGAGGTGCGCCGGCTTGAGCGCGCCGAACGTGACCGTCATGTCGAACCCAGGGACAAAGCTCAGCTCCGCCCCGCTGTCGCTCTCGACGCCGCTCGGCAGGTCACACGCGATCTTGACGATGGCATGTGCGCAAAGCCTGGGAAGTTGCGCCGAAACAGGGTCTTCAAGCCCGCTTTTCAGTCCGGTTCCAAACAGGCAGTCGATGACGACCGGGGCGGACGCAGTCTCATCCGACAGCCGTTCGACATCGCCGCTCCATTGACCGCGCGCCCATTTTGCGGCCTCGCTCTTCGGCTCCGCCATCGCAGCGACCCGAACCGCGACGCCGCGCTTGGACAAGTGACGCGCGGCGACATAGCCGTCGCCGCCATTGTTGCCGGGACCGCACAGCACGAGCGCCGGCATTGGTCCGGCGAAGCGATAGACCGCTTCGGCGAGCGCGGCTCCTGCCCGCTCCATCAACTGCTCGACGCCGGTGCCTCCGTCGATCGCCGCCTGCTCGGCCGCGCGCATCGCTTCGGCAGTGAGGATCGGCCGGCCGCTCATCGGCGGCCTCCTAGCGCAGGTAGGTCGCCAGGCGCCACCATTCGCGCGGCACGGCGTCAGCGGCCGAATCCCGCGCGGCCTCGCTCTCGAACAAAGCAAGGCAGGTCGCGCCCGAGCCCGACATGCGCACGAACGTCGCTCCCGCCTGTGCCGAGAGCCAGGCGAGCACGGCCCCGATCTGCGGCACGAGCGCAATGGCCGGCGCTTCGAGATCGTTCCTCCCGTCGCGCCAATCGCCGAGTGCGCCGCGATCCTCGCCGTCCCACCGTGCAAACACCTCGACGGTCGAGAGGGGCACGCGCGGATTCACCAAAAGCACCGGCGTTCCCGACAACCCCGGAAGCGCAATCGGCGTCAGCTCGTCCCCCGCCGCTTCGCCTCGTGCCGGAAGGCTCAACAGGCAGGCCGGCACGTCACTGCCCAGCGTCGGCGCTACGTCCTGCGCATGTCGGGGGTCGATTCGCCACAATGCCGTCAGCAGCCTGAGCGCAGCAGCCGCATCCGCAGAGCCGCCGCCGATGCCCGAAGCCACCGGGAGTCGCTTGTCGAGGGTGAGTGCGGCGCCTTCGCTGACGGCAGCCCGGCCAGCCAGGGCGCACGCGGCCTTGAACACGAGATTGTCTTCGCCGATCGGAAGCTCGGCCGCGAACGGGCCGCGGACCGCCAGGGACAGTCCCTCTTGAAGGGACCGTCCCTCCCCGCTCAGCCGGTCGCCGTCCGTGCAGAAAGCGAACACAGTTTCGATTGCATGCCGCCCATCGGGGAGCTTGCCTCTGACGTGGAGCGCGAGGTTGAGCTTCGCCGGCGCGATCTCGCTCGCCGCGGGCGCCAGCTCGCTCAAGGCGCGGCGTTAGCCGTGTTGAGCCCGGAGGCGAGCTTCGCCTTCACCCGCGCCGCGATCTCGTCCTCGGCCGTGATCAGCGCGGCATGCCAGGCAAAGCGTGCCTCGAACCGGCGCCCGGACTTGTACAGGGCGTCGCCGAGATGCTCCTGGATCTCGGCCTGGTCGGGATCCTTTTCCGCCGCGCGCTGAAGCGTGGCGATTGCGTCCTCGACCTTGCCGCGCTTGAACTGCGCCCATCCGAGCGAGTCGGTGATCGACGCGTCGTCGGGGGCAAGCTCGCTGGCCTTGCGGATCATCGCTTCGGCCGCGTCCATGTCCTCGCCGCGCTCGAGCTTCGCGTAGCCGAGGAAATTGAGCAGAAGCGGCTGCTCCGGCGCGATCGCCAGCCCCTGCTGAAGCGCCGCCTTGGCCTCTGGCCAGCGGTTTGCCTGCTCGAGCGCGCTCGCCCGCAGCAGAAGCAGCGGCCAGATCTCGCTCTTCAGGCCCTGCGCGTTGGCGATTCCGATCGCGCGTCCGAATGCGTCGGCAGACTCGCCGTGGCGGCCCATCGCCTCGAGCACGTCGCCGAGGCGCGAAAAGTCGTCCATTCCGGCGCCAGGCTCGTTCGCGGCGGCCGCGGCGGCTGCATAGGCCTCGTTGAGCCGCTTCTCCTTGGTGAGGATTCGCACCTGCACGTCGCGAACCTGCGAAATCAACGCGTCGTTCCTGTCTACGGCGCCGAGCAGCGCCAGCGCCTCGGCGGAACGGTCGTCGGCGTCGAGCAACAGCGCGAGCAGCGCGGTCGCGCCGCTGTTCCCCGGATCGGCGTAGCGCGCGACCTGCAGGAGGCCGATCGGCGGCGCCGCGCGCTGGAGGCGGGCAACCTCCGCGCCGAATGCCGTCAGCACGGCGCTCAGCGCCTTGGCGGTGGTGTCGATCGCTTCCCCGCTCGGCTTGCCGGCGAGAACCCGCTGCCGAGCGGCGAAGGAATCGCTGCCCATGCCGTCGAGCATCGCTGCCGCCCGGGTGCGATCACCCGCGGCAAGGAAACCGTCGGCCAGCGCCAGCCTGACCCGCGTCTCTCGCGCGCCGGCGGAACCGATCGCCCGCCGTGCGAACGGCTCCGCCTCGGCCGTGCGCCGGAACTTGAGCAGGATCAGCGCCTGCTCCTCGTCTCGCAGCGGCCCGAGCAGGCTCTTGGGCGCGATCTGGCCGATGCTCGACAGCGCGCGCGCCTGATCGCCGCGCTCGGCGGCATCCCAGGCATTGAGCAGCGGCGCAAGGAAGCCGAGGTTGCCGGTGCCGCCTTGTGACGCCAGCCACGGCACCGCCTGGTCGAGTCGGCGCTGTTTGACGGCCTCGGTGACGAGCAGCAGCCGAGCGTCGGTCGACAGCTTGTTGGCAGGGAGCTTTGCCGCGAGGCTGAGCGCAAGCGGCATCTGCCCCGCGCCGATCGCTTCGGTGATCGCCTGCTGCACAAACTGCACCTCACCGGGCTGGGCGTCGGCGAGCGAGGCGAGCAACTCGGCGGCGCGTGCATGCTCGCCGTTGATCGCGGCGGCGCGCGCCTGGACGTAGGTGAGCGCCGGATCGCCTGTCGAGAGCCGCGCTGCCGCGGCCGGCGCGGCAACGAGCAGCAGCGCCGCAAAAGCGGTGCCGCCGAGGAGCTTACATGTTCGGGTAATTGGGGCCTCCGCCGCCTTCTGGAGTGACCCAGTTGATGTTCTGGGTCGGGTCCTTGATGTCGCAGGTCTTGCAGTGAACGCAGTTCTGGGCGTTGATCTGGAGCCGCGGTTCACCGTTCTCGCCATCGACAAATTCATAGACGCCTGCCGGGCAGTAACGCTGCTCGGGACCGGCAAAGACCGGCAGGTTGATGGCCGTTGGTATGTCGCCGTCCTTGAGCGTCAGATGAACCGGCTGGTCTTCCTCGTGATTGGTGTTCGATATGAACACGGAAGATAGCCGGTCGAACGTCAGCTCTCCGTCGGGCTTGGGATAGTCGATCGGGGAGACCTGGCTCTTCTGGCGGAGCGTGGTGTGGTCGGGCCGAAGCTTGAGCGTCCACGGCACCCCGATCCCGAGATGGTTGAGCCACAGGTCGAGGCCGGCGTAGAACGTTCCCGCCGTCCCGCCCCAATGCGCGACCGCCGGCTGCGCATTGCGCACGTTCTTGAGCTCCTTCGCGATCCAGCTCTTGTGGAGGGCGTCGGGGTAGGCCTCCAGCACGTCGCCCGAGCGGTCGCTGGAAATTGCTTCGAATGCGGCTTCGGCGGCGAGCATCGCCGATTTCATCGCCGTATGCGTTCCCTTGATCCGCGGCACGTTCACGAACCCAGCCGAGCAGCCGATCAGCGCACCGCCCGCGAACGCTAGCTTCGGAATGGCCTGCCAGCCGCCTTCATTGATCGCGCGGGCACCGTAGGACACGCGGCGCCCGCCCTCGATTTCGGCGCGCACCGCCGAATGAGTCTTCCAGCGCTGCATTTCCTCGAAGGGCGAGAGGTAGGGATTCGAGTAATCGAGCGAGACGACAAAGCCGAGCGCGACCTGATTGTTCTCCTGATGGTAGATGAACCCCCCGCCCCAGGCGTCGCTGAGCGGCCAGCCCTGGGTGTGGATCACTCGCCCGGGCTTATGTCTATCGGCAGGAACGTCCCATAATTCCTTGATTCCCAGACCATAAACCTGGGGCCCGCGTTCCTCGCGCAGGCCGAACAGCTCGGTCAGGCGCTTGGTCAGGCTGCCGCGGGCGCCTTCCGCGAAGAAGGTGTAGCGCGCGTGCAGCTCCATCCCGGGCTGGTAATCGGCGCGGTGAGAGCCGTCGCGCGCGATCCCCATGTCGCCTGTCGCGACGCCCTTCACCGAGCCGTCCTCGTTGAACAGGATCTCGGCGGCCGGGAAACCCGGGAAGATCTCGACACCCAGCTCTTCGGCCTGTCCCGCAAGCCAGCGGCAGAAATTGCCGAGGCTGAGCGTATAGGTGCCCTTGTTGTTCATGAACGGCGGCATCAGGAAGTGGGGAAATTCCCACTTTTTGCCGGCGGTTAGCAGCCAATGGTGGTTCTCCGTCACCGCGACAGTGAGCGGCGACCCCTTGTCCCTCCAGTCGGGGATCAATTCATTGAGCGCGATCGGGTCGATCACGGCGCCCGACAGAATGTGCGCGCCGACCTCGCTGCCCTTTTCGAGGATGCAGACCGAAAGCTCGCGCCCGGCCGCGTTTGCCAGCTGCTTGAGACGGATCGCGGCGCTGAGCCCCGCCGGCCCTGCGCCGACGATCACCACATCATAAGCCATGGACTCTCGTTCGCTCATCGGCCTTTCGTCGCGTCCTCCACACAATTCGACTCGTCCGCACTGCCCATTCCTTGACCGCGCCGTCAATGCCGGTGAGGAATGCGGCCGTGGGCGGGGACGTGGAAACAATCGGCATTGCCGAGGCGCGCAGCGCATTGGCGTGGTGGCTCGCCGCCGGCGTCGATGTTGCCATTCAGGAAGAGCCACGCAACTGGCTGAAGCCTCCGTCGCGAGCCGGGATAGCCCTTGGGCAGGGACCGTCCCCTGCGGAGCAGGCGCCGAACATTACCCGGCCGACCCACGAAACCCTGACCGATCTCCAGGAATGGCTGGCGAGCAGCGTCCAACTGCCCCTCGCCTCGGCCTCGGCGAAGCGCATCCTCCCGCACGGCCCCAAAAACGCGGCAGTCATGCTGCTCAGCGATGCGCCGGCGCTCGAAGATTATACGGCAGGCCAGCCGATCGGCGGCGAAGCATGGGAGCTCGCCAAGCGGATGCTCACCGCGATCGGAATTGCGCCGGAGCTGGCCTACAGCGCCTCCCTCTCCCCGATTCATGCACCGGGCGCCCGGCTGAGCGACGTCCATCGCGACGATTACGCGGAGATCGCCCGCGGCCATGTCCGCCTTGCCAAACCGCAGCGGTTGCTGCTGCTGGGCGACGGCCCTGCCCGGGCGCTGCTCGGCAAGCCGATCGCCCAAGCTCGCGGGCACGTTCACAAGGTCGAGGGCGTGCGCACCGTCGCCACCTTCCACCCGCGCCATCTGCTTAAGCGGCCGTTAGACAAAAGGCTGGCATGGCAGGACCTTCTGCTTCTGATGGAGGATGAATCTTGAAGGCTGCGCTGCTCGCGTTTGGAAGCCTCATCTGCGCCGCGCCCGTCTTGGCGCAGCCGACGTCGGACCCGCTCGCCCCGTTGGCCAAGGGCAGCACGCCACCCACCGCGACCACCTCCACCAGCGCGCAGCCAGGACCAACTTTGCAGGCGGCACCAGCGACGCCATCCGTTCCGGTCCCCAGGGACTGGCGCGGGGTCTTCGACGCAATCGACGGCGGCAATTGGGCTTCGGCCCGCGCCGGCATCGCGGCGCTTCCACCGAACATCCTCACGCCAGTCGCCAAGGCCGAGCTTTACACCGCCAGGGGCTCGCCGGTCGTCGACCTCGCGTCGATCCAGGCGCTGATCGCGGAGGCGCCGGAGCTTCCCGAAGCCAACCAGCTCGGGCTGATGGCACTCAAGCGGGGCGCGACCACGCCGCCGCTGGTAATTCCGGAAAAGCAGACCGTGGTGCTCGGCTCGGCGCCCGTCCGCTACCGCGCGAAGCCGGTCCAGGGCGAGCCTGCGGCCGACCAACTCCGTTCGGCGCTCGATCCTTTGATCAAGTCCGACGACGCCACCGCCGCAGAGGCGCTGCTCGTCTCGCAGGGCGCGACCTTGTCGGCTGAAGCACGCGCCGAGGCCGCCACCCGGGTGGCGTTCATTTATTACGTCCTCGGGCTCGACATGGATGCGCGTCGAGTCGCCGACACCTGGCGTCCCGGAGCAACGGGCGAGTGGGCCGCGCAGGCCGCCTGGGTGTCCGCGCTCGCCTCGTGGCGGCTAGGCGATTACAACGCCGCATCGGCGGCGTTCCGCCAGGTCGCGCAACTGGCCGATCAGCGTGAGCTTCGCGCAGGCGGTTATTATTGGGCTGCTCGGTGCGAGCAGGCGGTCGGCCGTCCCGCCGCGGTCGAAGGTCTGCTGAGGGCCGCTGCGACCACGGCCGAAGCGCCCGAGAGCTTCTACGGTCTCATCGCCCGCGAGACGCTCGGCATGTCGACGAAAATCGGCGCGGACCCGTTCACCGGCAACGACCCGCCGGTCGACCATTATCCCAATATCCAGCGCGCGATCGAGCTGGTGAAGATCGGCGAGCCGCGGCTTGCCGAGCAGATGATCGTCCACCAGGCGAAGATCGGCGCGCCGTCCGAGCACCATGCGCTGATCCAGCTCGCCAAGCGCCTCGACCTTCCGGCCGCCCAGCTCTATCTCGCCAAATACGGCCAGTATGGCGCCCGCGCCGACGCGACCGACCGCTATCCCAACCCGCGCTGGAGCCCGATCAATGGCTGGCGCGTCGACCCGGCGCTTGCCTTCGGCCATATCGTCCAGGAGTCGGCGTTCAGGCGCGCCGCGGTCAGCCCTGCCGACGCGGTCGGCCTGATGCAGGTCCGTCCCGGCACCGCCCAGGACCTCGCCCGCGCGCGCGGCATTCCATATTCGCGCGGTTCGCTCACCGATCCGCGCTTCAACCTCGAGTTCGGCCAAAGCTTCATCGAGATGATGCGCGGCTCGTCGGCGACCGCGGGGCAGCTGCCGCGCGTGATCGCTTCCTACAATGCGGGGCCGCTGCCGGTCGGCCGCTGGGCCGGCATCAACGACAAGGGCGATCCGCTGCTGTGGATCGAATCGATCCCTTATTGGGAGACGCGCTACTACGTCCCGTCGGTGATGCGGAACATGTGGGTCTACCAAGGGCTGAATGACGAGGACACGTCGACGCTCAAGGCGATGGCCGAGCACCACTGGCCGTCGTTCCCGACGAGCATGACGAGGATGAGCCGCTAAACGCACTAGCTG
Source organism: Sphingomicrobium sp. (assembly GCA_035700945.1). Lineage (GTDB taxonomy): Bacteria > Pseudomonadota > Alphaproteobacteria > Sphingomonadales > Sphingomonadaceae > Sphingomicrobium. The sequence continues at coordinate 10,406 of DASSOE010000105.1, forward strand.
AGGCCGACGGCCGCCATTTCCGCTTCGGTTGCCTCGACTACCTCGCGGGAGGCCCCGACGACCAGCGCCCGGCTGCGCGCAGACTTTCCGGGATGACCCGCCGCTTCGGCGTCGAAGAGGTTGAGTGGAATCAGCCCCCCACTCGCCACGAACGGGCGCATCGCATCGGCCAAGTGGTCCGCGACCAAGGGCCCCTGCACCCTGCGCAAGTGGATCGCAGTCGCTCCGCTGCGGGAGGTGATCGCAGGCGCCAGGAGAATCGCCGCCGTCGAAGCGTTGAACCGGAAGTTGAGGTCGAGCACATAAGTCGCGCTGCCGCTGGTCAGCGCAAGATCGACTCCGGCGAGCCCACGGTAGCCCATTGCCGCCGCTCTCCTGACCGGCTCCGTGGCTGCCTCGATCGCCGCCTCGTCCAGCGGCCGCCCGAGGTCGAGCCAATTGCCGTAATGCCGCCCCTCCGGCGTCACTTCCTGGTCGGCGAAGCCGAGATAGCGGACCTCGCCGCCGGGCATCACGGCGAAGTTCAGGCACGGGTTGCGAACAATGTCGAGCATCTCCTCGACAACGATTCTTTCGCACTTCTCGAAGGTTCGTGCAGCCTGCCGCAGATCGTCCAACGAGTGGCAGATCGCGACGCCGAGTCCGCCTCCGGTCGATTGATCTGTCGCGATCTTGAGCACCGACGGCAAGGGCTGGTCAGCTGCCGCGAAATATTGCGCGCGATCGACGATCCTGCGCCGCGGCACGTTTTCAGGCGGCGCCAGCTGCGCGAGATTGGCCTTGTCGTTGAGGAAACGAAGAAGCGCGGGATCGATCCACGACCAGATCTCTTCCGGGCTGCCTGGCGGCAGCGCGTGCTGGAACACGATCCTGGTGTCAGGGCGGGCCGCCGCTGCGGCGAGCGCATCGAGCTGCCGTCCCGCCTTGAAGTGGAGCCGGGCCTGCGCGACTTCGAGCCCTGCGCGTGCCATCAGATCCAGCCCCGCCGGCGTGTCGTGTCCGGCGCTGCATACAATCGGCATGTCTCCCGCAATCGTCAGCGACCCGCCCGTCAGCGCGTCGAGCACGGCCGGGTCATCGGGCAGCCAGTCCGAATATCCGTCGTGCGCACGCGGGAAAAATATCTGGTTCGGCCCGAAGATCTCCGACATCGTGAGCGTCGGGCGAAGTCGATCCCTGGTCATTCGCGCCCGAGGAGCGGATCGATCCCGTCGGCGAGTTTCAGCATCAGCGCACTGGCCGATCCCGCCTTGCTGTTGGGATTGTAGCTGAAGGTCCGGTTGACGTCGAAAACGACCGCCCGATCGCCGTGCATGACGTAATCGAACTTGCCATAGTCGAAGCCGAGCTCTTCGCGGAATGCGCGGACGGCCGCCGGCGTCGCATCGAGCACTTCCCGACGGACCACGTCTCCCGATTTGACCCGTGGATCGGGCGAAACGGCGCGCGTGTTGAACTCGGACGAACCGAGGAAGACATATTGCCTGAGGCAATAGAGCTCCCCTTCCCTCTCAGGGAGAAACTTCTCGACGACGAGGCGCGGGTTCTTCCACACGGCAGGCGGCACGCGCCGCGGGTTCGGGTAGATCGGATATTTCTCCGGCATCACCATGGCCGACACCGTCCAGTCCAGGCGCAGCATCGCCTTGAGCTTTTCCAGCGGCTCGCCGCCGGCCGCTTCCATGATCCTGTATTCGGGCTTGCCGCCGAAGTTGAGGTTGGTTTTGACAATCACCGGGCCGTCGTAATCGCCTGGCGATGCGACGAGCTGGCGGCTGATCCTTCGCTTCGAAATGTCGACGACGGCGCGGTTCACGACCCGCGCGCAGCGGCTCAGTACGGCGGCCAGCCGCGGCGGGGTTATTGTCACGTCGAGATGCGGAAAGATGAGCACCTCCGGCCCCATCGGCTCGGCCAGCCGATCGGTGAAATCGACCGGGATGCCGCGCCGCCGCCATTCGTCGGCGAGGACATGGACGACATAGCGATGCTCCTCGGAGAATTCGTGCCTCGCTCGTACCACCAGGATGCGCGTGGCCGGCTCCATTTCGGTCTCCGATGCGGTGCTCACGCCGGGCACCTTATAAGCGGCCGTGACAGAGTCGAGCATCGGCGGCAGCGATCTTATGTTCTTGTTATGTTCTTATCTGGTGGTATCCTGTCCGGATGCCCGTCGAGTCGCGCCACGGACGCGGAGCCACCCGCAATCCAACCCCGACGCGCTTCAACCTGAAGGAGCGCGCCGCCGACGGCGACTGGCTCGACCAGGTCGAAGCGCTCGACGGCGTGCCGAAGCGGCGCACCACCGTCACCATCGAGCACCCCAAGTCGATCCTCACGCGCAACAGCTCGCCCGACATCGGCTTCGACCGTTCGATCAACGCCTTCCGCGGGTGCGAGCACGGCTGCATCTATTGCTTCGCTCGGCCGACCCACGCCTATCACGACCTCTCGCCCGGCGTGGATTTCGAATCGCGGCTGTTCGTGAAGCCCCAGGCCGCGCAGCTGCTGCACGCTGCTCTGTCACGTCCGGGCTACGAGTGCCGCCCGATCGCGATGGGCACCAACACCGACCCCTACCAGCCGATCGAGGAGCGCTGGCGCATCACCCGTTCGATCGTCGAGCTTCTCGTCGAAACGCGGCATCCGTTCACGATCACGACGAAATCCGACCGCGTGCTGCGCGACCTCGACCTCCTCAAGCAGGCAGCCGATCTCCGCATCGCCTCGGTGGCGATCTCGGTCACGTCGCTCGACCCGAAGGTCGCGCGCACGCTCGAGCCGCGCGCGCCGCAGCCGCGCAAGCGGCTCGCCGCGGTGAAGGCGCTGAACGACGCGGGCGTGCCCTGCTACGTCGCGATTGCCCCGGTGGTCCCGCAGATCACCGACCATGAGCTCGAGCATATTGTCGAGGCCGCCGTCGAGGCGGGGGCGCCCGGCGGCTTCTACTTGCCCGTGCGGCTGCCGCACGAAGTCGCGCC
>DASSOE010000106.1:0-3337 GCA_035700945.1 Sphingomicrobium sp.
TGGGCGGCGGGCATCGAGCGGCTGGCGATGATGATCGATGCTCCAGCCGACGGCGTCACGCTCAGTGTGGTTGCTGATACTCCCGAGGTCGAAGAAGAAGCCGTCAGGATCACGCGCGCACTTCGCGCCAAGGGTATCCCCGTTGACAATGCCTTTCGCGGAAAGCCGAAGCGCCAAGTTGAGTTGGCTAAGAAGCGCGGCAACGGTGCGGTTGTGTTCGTCCGTGCGACCTCTGATTCACTTCCGAAGGTCCATATTTCATACCTTACTGACGATGAGGTGGTGCGCAGCGCAATTCGCGTTGATGTCGCGACAGCAGTTGGCCCTCGCCGCCTGGTTTCCGGAAGCAACGAATGACCCAGATCTCGTCCGAGCGAATCGCGTCGATCGAGGCGCGGCGGCATGAGCTTGCCGAGGCGATGGCGCGCGGCGACCTCGCGCCGGACGAGTTCGTGCGGCTGTCGAAAGACTATGCCGCGATCGAGCCGGTTGCGGCCGCGGCGCGCGAGGTGCGGCGGCTTCGCGCCGAGCTCGAGGTGCTGAACGGCATGGTCGCCGACCCGGCTGCCGAACCCGAGCTCAAGGAAATGGCGGCGACGGAAGCGGAGGATATCCGCCATAAGCTCCCGCAGGCCGAACGCGCGCTCGCGATCCGGTTGCTGCCGCGCGATGCCGCCGACGAGCGCGCGGCGATGCTCGAGGTGCGCGCCGGGACCGGCGGCGATGAAGCGGCACTGTTCGCGGGCGACCTGCTGCGCATGTACCAGCGCTTCGCCGAAACCCAGGGCTGGCGCTTCGAGCTGATCTCGGCGAGCGCTTCGGAGGTCGGCGGCTACAAGGAAGCGATCGCTTCGATCCACGGCGCCGGCGTGTTCGCCAAGCTCAAGTTCGAAAGCGGCGTGCACCGAGTCCAGCGCGTGCCGGTCACCGAAAGCGGCGGGCGCATCCACACTTCGGCGGCGACCGTTGCCGTGCTGCCGGAAGCCGAGGACGTCGATGTCCACATTGACGACAAGGACCTCCGCATCGACGTCTATCGCTCGTCCGGTCCGGGCGGCCAGTCTGTGAACACGACGGATAGCGCGGTTCGCATCACCCACTTGCCGACGGGCCTCGTCGTTATCCAGCAGGACGAGAAGTCGCAGCACAAGAACAAGGCCAAGGCGCTGAAAGTGCTCAGGACCCGCCTGTTCGAGCTCGAGCGCGAGCGGCTTGCCAGCGAACGGGCGGGCGCGCGAAAGTCGATGGTCGGCTCGGGCGACCGGTCGGAGCGGATCCGGACCTACAATTTCCCGCAGGGGCGGGTCAGCGACCACCGCATCAACCTGACATTGCACAAGCTCGACGAAGTGCTCGAGGGCCCCGGCCTGACGGAGATCATCGACGCGCTGGTCGCCGAGGACGAGGCCGAGCGCCTCGCCGGCCTGGAAGAGGCGTGAAGCCGATCGTCCGAGCGCTCGACGACGCCACCCGCCAGTTGAGCAAGAGAAGCGATACCGCCCGCCTCGACGCCGAGCTGCTGATGGCCGAAGCGCTCCACATCGATCGCGACAAGCTGTTGCTGAAACCGCCGGAGCGCGACGTGCCGGACCGGTTCTGGCAGATGGTCACGCGGCGCTCCGACGGGGAGCCCGTCGCCTACATCACGGGCCGCCGCGCTTTCTGGGACATTGAGCTCCACGTCGGCCCCGGGGTGCTGGTCCCCCGGCCGGATTCGGAGGTGCTCATCGCCTCGGCGATCGAGCATTTCGACGGCTCGCCCGGGCCGCAGCGCATCCTCGACCTGGGCACCGGCCCGGGCACATTGCTCCTGGCCGCGCTCGACATCTGGCCCGAGGCAACGGGGCTCGGAATCGACGTTTCGCGGCAGGCGCTGTCCTATGCTTCGGCCAACGCCCGGCGCCTCGGCTTCGAGCCGCGCGTGAAGCTGATGCAGGGCAACTGGGCGGACGGGCTGGTCGAGAAGTTCGACCTGATCCTGTGCAATCCGCCCTATGTTGCCGACGGCGCGGAGCTCGGTCCCGGGGTGCGCGAGTTCGAGCCGGACGAGGCCTTGTTCGCCGGGCGCGAGGGGCTCGACGCCTACCGCCAACTTGCGCCGCAACTGCCTCGACTGCTCGCCGCCGACGGGCTCGCGGCGATCGAGATCGGCCCCTTGCAAGCGAGCGCGGTCACGGCGCTGCTCGCCCGAGATGGCCTCGGCGCAAAGGTTGCGGATGACCTCGCCGGACGTCCGCGCGCTGTCCTCCTAACCTGGGTTTGAGCGAAAAAGCTTGGCAGACGCGCGCCTGCGCACTACATCAGGGTCCTGGGCCGGGCCCGCTCCCTTTCACAAGCTGAGCGCATCCCGATCCAACCCCCGACGCAATCGGCCGTTCGTCTGGCGCTTTGGAATGCGCAGACCGGAACGAGAGGGTCAGGAGCTGCGCACGGTCGCGGCCCTGCCCGACTGAGGGGCCAAGGGGGCTAGCCACACTCGTAAGGACGTAGGCATTTGATCAATAATCGTCAGGGTGGCCGCCGACGCGGCCGCGGGGGCCAAGGGGGCCGGAACATCGGCGGACAGCCGGGCAATCGCCAGGACAACCGTCAGCGCGGCAACGCCGCCCAGCTGCTCGAGAAATACAAGAGCATGGCGCGCGATTCGCAGCTCGCGGGCGACCGTGTCCAGACCGAATATTACCTCCAGTTCGCCGACCATTATTTCCGCGTGCTGAGCGAGAGCCGCGCGCGCTTCGAAGAGCAGAACCCGCGACGCCAGCGGGACGACGATAACGACGACGAAGACGGCGATGAGGAATTTGCCGATTCCGAGGAAGCGGAGGTTTCCGGTGGCGACGAGCGGCCGCGGCGCCAGGAACGGCCCGAGCGGCAAGAGCGCAGCGATCGCCCGAACCGCCGCAATCGTCAGCCGCGTCGCGACGACGAGCGAGCTTCGCATGACGACGGGTCCGACACCGAGCGGACGCACGTGAACGGCGCCGAGACGATTCCCTTCGACGCGCTTCCCCCCGCGATCGGCCGCGACGATGCTGAAGCCGAGGCGGCAAAACCCCGTCGGCCCCGCCGCACGCGTGCAGCGCGCCCTGCCGATGGCGACGAAGAAGTAGCGCCCGCCGCTTAGTCCTGGTCGGGCCTGGTCTGGTCGACTGGACGAGGGCGGTTGTTCGCGTCCAGCGCGACGAACGTGAACAGTCCTTCGGTGACCTTGACCTCGGTTGCGCCGAGGTCGCGATGGGCGACGACCTCGATCCGCACGCCCATCGAAGTGCGGCCGACGCGCTCGACTTCCGCATAGACCGAAATCAAATCGCGCAGGTGAATGGGGGCGATGAAC
>DASSOE010000107.1:0-5363 GCA_035700945.1 Sphingomicrobium sp.
AGACCTGGCTGAAGGACGGTAAGGCAATGGCCGAGCTGTTCGCCGATTTGCCCGAAGCGCTCGCCAATACGGCGGTGATCGCCCGGCGCTGCGCTGTGGCAGCGCCGAAGCGCCGGCCGATCCTGCCGCGTCTCGGCGAGAACGAGGACGAGCAGCTCGGCGCCGATGCTCTGGCCGGCCTCGACAAACGCCTTGCGGCGCGCTCGGAGGAAGAGAAAGCGGCTTACCGGGAGCGGCTCGATTACGAACTCGACATCATCACGAGCATGGGTTTCGCCGGCTACTTCCTGATCGTCGCCGACTTCATCAAATGGGCGAAGGCGAACGACATTCCTGTGGGTCCCGGCCGCGGATCGGGCGCGGGATCGGTCGTCGCCTGGGCGCTGACGATCACCGACCTCGACCCGCTCGCTCTCGGCCTGCTGTTCGAGCGCTTCCTCAATCCCGAGCGCGTGTCGATGCCCGACTTCGACATCGACTTTTGCGAAACTCACCGCGACAAGGTCATCGCTTACGTCCAGCGCAAATATGGGCAAGACAAGGTCGCCCAGATCATCACCTTCGGACGGCTGAAGGCCAGAGCCGTGCTGAAGGACACCGGGCGGGTGCTGCAGATGCCGTACGGCCAGGTCGACCGTCTCGCCAAGCTGATCCCGAACCATCCGACCGATCCGTGGACCCTCGAGCGCTCGCTGAACGGCGTTTCCGAGGTGGCGGCCGAGTACAAGGACCCCGATGTCAAGCGGCTGTTCGACCTCGCGATGAAGCTCGAGGGGCTGCCACGCCACGCTTCGACCCACGCCGCGGGCGTCGTCATCGGCGACCGGCCGCTCGACGAGCTCGTCCCGCTCTACCGCGATCCGCGCTCGGATACGCCGGTGACGCAGTTCGACATGAAATATGTCGAAGCCGCGGGGTTGGTGAAGTTCGACTTCCTCGGCTTGAAGACGCTGTCGGTGTTGAAGCAAGGCCAGCGCCTGCTCGCCGACCAGGGGGTGGAGGTCGATTTCGGCTCTCTGCCGTGGGACGACCCCGCGGTGTTCGACCTGCTCCAGCGCGGCGACACCGTCGGCGTGTTCCAGGTGGAATCCGAAGGCATGCGGCGTACGCTCTCGGCGGTGAAGCCGACGGTGTTCGAGGACATCATCGCGCTCAACGCGCTCTACCGGCCGGGGCCGATGGATAACATCCCGATGTTCGGCCGCCGCAAGAACGGGCAAGAGGCGATCGAATATCCGCACCCGCTGCTCGAAGACATCCTCAAGGGCACCTACGGAATCATCGTCTACCAGGAACAGGTGATGCAGGCGGCGCAGATCCTCGCCGGCTACTCGCTCGGCGGCGCCGACCTGCTCAGGCGCGCGATGGGCAAGAAGATCCAGTCGGGGATGGACGCCCAGCGCGCAACCTTCGTGAAGGGGTGTGCCGAGCACAACTGCATTTCCAACGCGAAGGCGAACGAGCTGTTCGACTTGATCGACAAGTTCGCCGGCTACGGCTTCAACAAGAGCCACGCGGCGGCCTACGCGCTGCTTACGTACCAGACCGCGTGGCTCAAGGCGCATCACCGCGCCGAATTCTACGCGGCGTCGATGAGCTTCGACCTCGCGCTCACCGACAAGCTCGCGATGTTCGTCGAAGACATGCGTCGCGGCGGCATTGACTGTCTGCCGCCCGACATCAACGCGAGCGGCGCTTCGTTTACCGTCGAGGCGGGCGCCGTCCGCTACGCGCTCGGTGCGCTCAAAGGCGTGGGCGAAAAGGCCATGGAAGCGCTGGTCGAGGAGCGGACGGGGAAAGGGCCGTTCGCAAGCCTCGAGGATTTCGCCGCGCGGATCGACCCGCGACTGCTCAACCGGCGCCAACTCGAGAGCCTGGCGGGCGCGGGCGCCTTCGATGCGCTCAAACCCGAACGGGCAGCGGTATTCGCGGGCGCAGAGACGATCCTTGCGCACGCGGCGAGCGCGCACGAACAGCGGGAGACCGGGCAAGCGGGGCTGTTCGGCGTGAATTCTGCCGAGGCCGCTCCGATCCGGCTGCCGCGCGATGCGTCATGGACGCTGGCACAGCGGATGGCTGCCGAACGCGAGGCGTTCGGCTTCTACTTCTCCGCCCATCCGGTGGACTCGGCCAAGCACCTCCTTGCCGCGCACAAGGTGAAGACCTTCGCCGAGCTCGCCGACGTTCGTATCCCTGAGGGCGAGCGTGTCAGCGCGACCATGGCGGGACTGGTCGAGGATACGCGCTGGCGGACCTCGGCACGCGGCCGGCGTTACATGATGGCGACATTGAGCGACCCATCTGGGCAGTTCGTCGCGACCGCTTTCGACGACGACGCCACAGTCGCGCTCGAAGCCGCTGCGAAGGCAGGGCAGTGCGCGCTCCTCACCGTGGAGCTGGACCGCCGGGCCGGCGACGAAACGCCCCGGGTCACAGTCAAGCGAGTCCAGCCTCTCTCTGAACTGGCCAGACGGACGCGGCTGCAGCTGATTGTGCATGCGCCGGATCGGTCCGCGATCGAGCGGATCGTCGATGAACTTGCCGGCGCGCGCGGCGGCAACGGCAAGGTGACACTCAGCGTTCCGCTCGCGAACGGCGGCGAGGCCGAAATTGTCGTCGGGCGCGACTTCGCGCTCGACGCGGACCTGGCGGCGCGCATCGAGCGCATCACCGGAGAGGGCAGGGTCGAGCTTACGACGCAGCAGCCGAAGCTGGCGCTGGTCGGATAACCTCCCCTCCCTTTCAAGGGAGGGGTAAGGGGGTGGGTTGTAGCCGAACTGGCTCAATGCCCGTGAGGATGCGTCTTCAGTGGCATCGAGCCACTTCAGCCGTCCCCACCCCTGGCCCCTCCCCTCAAGGGGAGGGGAAAATCAGCTCACGCCGCCCAGAAGCCGTCCTTGTTGACGAGGGCGGTGATCTTCGCGTTCTGCTCTTCATCGAGGTTTCGCTTGAACGTGGGGAAGACCTGCTCTTCCTCCATCTTCGCATGTTCCGCCACCAAGACACGGAATTCGCGAACCTTTTCCAGCCAGTTCGATGCGTCCGGGCCGATCTTGCCGAGCTCGTAGAGGAAGGTCTTGATATAACCGTGCTCGGCATTGAGCTGGTCGGCCTCGACCGCCTGGTCCGCCTCGCGCAGCGCCGGATAAACGACCATTTCCTCCTCGTGCGCATGCTTGTCGAGCATGTGCGTGAGCTGCATCAGCAGCATGCTGCGCTTCCACGTCTGGCTTGAATCGGTCGCGAGCATCTTGTCGAACACGGCCAGTGCCAGGTCGTGCTCGGTTGCCAGAACTTCGTCCCAGTCACCGGAAATGCCGGAAACCGCCTGGGTGATGAACTTGCGGCCGTAATTCGCGGCAAAGCCGAGCGCCGCGCCGCCAAGCGCAGCGGCGATGATCGGGCCGCTTTCACCCCATGAAAAGGCGCTGCGCTCGCTGCTGCTGCTGCTGCGGTTGTTTCCTCCCGAGCTGCTGCGGTTCGAGGTCGAGCGCTCCGACTGCCGGCTCTTGGTACGCGTGGCCATAGATTCCTCCTTGCCTGGATTTGCCGCTTCAACGGTCAGGGGAGGGGCGCCGTTCCTGTTGCGAAGCGCTATCAAGCCACCGTTCGGCGCGTCTTCAGAGGCTGTTCGACGACTCTTCGCCTTGCCCGGTCGGAGGAGCGGTTTCGTTCGCCTCAAGCGGCACTGCCTGCGGCTCGAGCTGCTCGGCCGAAGCCGGCGGAAGCTCGCTCACCACATTTTCCAGGGGCGGGAGCGCCCTCGGGCTTTCATATTCCTCGCCCGGCAGCGGACGCTGCTCCCTGGTCACCTTCGGCGGCGCCTTGTTCACCGGCGCGGTCGCGCCCTTGTAGACACAGGCGTCGAGCCCATCGCGCCCGACCACGCCGATGCGGGCGGCAATGGTATTGCCGTAGCGGCGGGTGAAGCCCTTGGGCGCGATCGCCCCGCGCTTCTTGGGTAGCGGCAGGATCGCGGCGATGCGCGCCGCCTCGGTCGCGCTCATCGCTCTCGCGTCATGCCCGAAATAGCGTTGCGAGCCGGCATTCACTCCGTAGGTGCCAATGCCGGTCTCGGCGAGGTTGAGATAGACCTCCATGATCCGGCGCTTGTCCCACAAATGCTCGATCAGGAAGGTGAACCAGGCCTCGACACCCTTCCTCACATAACCCCCGCCGTTCCACAGGAAGGCGTTCTTCGCGGTCTGCTGGCTGATCGTCGAGCCGCCGCGGATTCTCCCGCCCGACGCATTGCGTTTCATGGCATCTTCAATGGCTTCGAAGTCGAACCCATGATGCGAGCAGAACTTGCTGTCCTCGGCCGCGATTGCCGCCCGGACCATATCGCGATCGATCTGGCCGATCGGCATCCAGTCCTTGTGCAGCCCGCGCCCCGCGAAGACGTCCCCGATCATCGTGATGGTAATGGGCGGCGGGACGAAGCGATATGCCAGCACCCACAGGACCGAGAGGATCAGGAAGGCGAGGACCAGCTTGATGATCCAGCCGACGATCCGCCCGGGCAGCGAGCGCTGCCTGCGCCTTTTGTAGGTCGGGATCGTCGATTTCCGCCTCGCCATTCCGGCTGCCTAGCGGAATCGCGGCTACTGCCAAGACCTCTCCTTGCCGCAGTGCAGCAGGACATTTACATCGCAGGCATGACGAGCACGAACGATATCCGCCGCTCCTTCCTCGATTTTTTCGAGAAGAACGGCCACGCGCGGGTGCCCTCGGCGCCGCTGGTGCCGCACAACGACCCGACGCTGATGTTCGTCAACGCCGGCATGGTGCCGTTCAAGAACGTGTTCACCGGGCTCGAGAGCCGTGTGTACAGCACCGCGACCAGCTCGCAGAAATGCGTCCGGGCGGGCGGCAAGCACAACGACCTCGACAATGTCGGCTACACCGCGCGCCACCACACCTTCTTCGAAATGCTCGGGAATTTTTCGTTCGGCGATTATTTCAAGGACCGCGCGATCGAGCTCGCGTGGAATTTGCTGACCATGGAATGGGGGCTGAGCCCCGACCGGCTGACCGCGACGGTCTATCACACCGACGATGAAGCCTTCGACCTGTGGAAGAAGATTTCGGGCCTTCCGGAAAGCCGGATCATCCGCATCGCGACCAAGGACAATTTCTGGGCGATGGGCGACGACGGTCCCTGCGGCCCTTGCTCGGAAATCTTCTACGATCATGGCGACCATTTGCCGGGCGGGCCACCCGGCAGCCCCGACGAGGACGGCGACCGCTTCGTCGAGATCTGGAACCTGGTCTTCATGCAGTACGAGCAGGCGGCGAACGAGATCGTTTCCGAGCTGCCGAGCAAGAGCATTGACACCGGCATGGGCCTGGAGCGGATCGCC
>DASSOE010000108.1:0-19847 GCA_035700945.1 Sphingomicrobium sp.
AAGCTGATCGACAAGGGCATCGTCATCGAGGCGATGGAGGACGCGATCCAGCGCGCCGCCCGCGCCCGCTACGGCGCCGAGAACGACATCCGCGCCAAGCTCGACGCCGAGACCGGCGACCTGCGCCTGTGGCGCGTGCTCGAAGTGGTCGATGAACCCGAAGATCACTTCAAGCAGATTGACGAAAAAGCCGCGCAGAAGCTGCAGAAAGGCGCGAGCATCGGCGACTTCATCGTCGACCCGCTGCCACCGATCGAGTTCGGCCGCATCGCCGCGCAGGCCGCCAAGCAGGTGATCTTCCAGAAGGTCCGCGATGCCGAGCGCGAGCGGCACTTTGAGGAGTTCAAGGACCGCGTCGGGGAGATCATCACCGGCGTCGTCAAGCGCGTCGAGTTCGGCCATGTCGTCGTTGACCTTGGCCGGGCCGAGGGCGTCATCCGCCGCGACCAGCAGATCCCGCGCGAGATGGTCCGCGTCGGCGACCGCATCCGCTCGCTCATCCTCGCCGTCCGACGTGAAGCGCGCGGGCCCCAGATCTTTCTCTCCCGCGCCCACCCCGACTTCATGAAGAAGCTGTTCGCGCAGGAAGTGCCCGAGATTTACGACGGCATTATCGAGATCAAGGCCGCCGCGCGCGACCCGGGAAGCCGCGCGAAGATCGGCGTGATCAGCCACGACAGCTCGATCGACCCCGTCGGCGCCTGCGTCGGCATGAAGGGCAGCCGCGTCCAGGCGGTGGTCCAGGAATTGCAGGGCGAGAAGATCGACATCATCCCCTGGTCGCAGGACCTCGCGACCTTCGTCGTCAACGCGCTCCAGCCGGCGACCGTCAGCCGCGTCGTGATCGACGAGGAGGAGGCGCGGATCGAGGTCGTCGTCCCCGACGACCAGCTCAGCCTCGCGATCGGCCGCCGCGGCCAGAACGTTCGCCTCGCCAGCCAGCTGACGACCTCCCAGATCGACATTCTGACCGAGGCCGATGCCAGCGAAAAGCGCCAGCGCGAGTTCGTCGAACGCTCATCCTTGTTCCAGAACGAGCTCGACGTCGACGAGACCTTGTCGCAGCTGCTGGTTGCCGAGGGTTTCACCAGCCTCGAGGAGGTCGCCTACGTGCCCGTCGAGGAAATCGCCTCGATCGAAGGCCTCGACGACGACATCGCGGCCGAGCTCCAGAGCCGCGCGGCCGAGGCGCTCGAGCGCCGCGAGGCCGCCTCGCGCGAGGAACGCCGCAAGCTCGGCGTCGACGACGCACTGGCCGAAATGCCGCATCTCACCGAGCAGATGCTGGTGACTCTGGGCAAGGCGAACATCCGCACGCTGGACGATCTCGCCGACCTCGCCACCGACGAGCTCGTGCAGAAGAAGCGGGTCGAGCCCCGCCGCCGTGAGCCGAGCACCCGGCCCGAGGACAAGGGCGGCATCCTCGCCGAGTACGGGCTCAGCGACGAGCAGGGCAACGAGATCATCATGGCCGCTCGCGCGCATTGGTTCGAAGATGACGCGTCCGCGTCGGGGTCCGGGGGTGAAGAGCCTGCGCAAACCGAGGAGGCCGCCAATGCGGAATCCCCGGAATGATGGCGCTAGGGTAAATACCTGCACCCCGGCGAAGGCCGGGGCCCAGGAGCGCGTTAGCGCTGCTTCGCATCGCCGTGGGCCCCGGCCTTCGCCGGGGAACAGCCCTGAACGCACCTGCATCCTGACCCGCCGCAAAGGCACGAAGGACCAGCTCATCCGGCTCGCGCTGGGACCGGACGGCAGTGTTGCGCCCGATGCGCGGTCGCGCGCTCCCGGCCGCGGCGCGTGGATCGGCGTCAGCCGCGCCGATCTCGACGCCGCCAACGCCAAGGGCAAGCTCAAGCCGGCGCTGTCGCGCGCGTACAAGAGGAATGATGTGAGCGTCCCCGCCGATCTCGGCGCACGGATCGAAGCCGCCCTTCGCCAGACGGCGCTCGATCGGCTCGGAATGGAGGCACGCGCGGGCAACCTCGTCAACGGTGCCGAGCGGGTCGAAACCGCCGCCCGTTCGGGCAAGGTCCACCTGCTGATCCATGCCGCCGATTCGGGTGAAGACGGCCGCAGGGCCCTCGATCAGGCGTGGCGGGTGGGCGGAGGAGGTCCCCAGGGGATGATATTCCCCGAGGGCCGCACTATCTTGTCGATGGCACTTGGCCGCGAAAATGTGGTACATGTCGCCCTGACCGATCCTGCTGCCGCTTCGCGTGTCGCGCACGCGCTTGCCCGGTGGCGGGCTTTCACTGGCCCCGAACGTGGTCCGGAAGGCGGAGAACCCGCCTCGGGCACCGGCTCGGCCGAAGCAGATTTGACGAAGGATTAGAATGGCAGAGCAGACCGAAAAGCCGAAGCTTGGAACCCGGCCTCCGCTCGGCCTCAAGCGCACTGTCGAAACCGGCAAGGTGAAGCAGAGCTTCAGCCACGGTCGCTCGAACACGGTCGTGGTCGAGGTCAAGAAGCGGCGCATCATCGGCCGCCCCGGCGAAACCCCGCCGGCCGAGGCGCCCAAACCCGCCGCCGAAGCGCCCAAGCCGGCGCCGAAGCCTGCAGCGCCGGCCCCCGCCGCGCGCAAGCCTTCGCCGCAGGACGACATTACCTCACGCAAGGAGCTGCAGACCCGCCTGTTGCGCGAAGCCGAGGAGGCCCGGCTCGCCTCGCTCGAGGAGGCCCGCCGCCGCGAGGAACGCGAGCGCACTGAGCAGAGTGAGGAAGAGCGCCGCCGCGCCGAAGAAAACCGCAAGGCCGAGGAAGCTGCCGTCGAGCAGGCGCGCACCCGTGCAGACGAAGAAACCAAGGTAGAAGCCGAGGCTCCGCCGCAGCAGCAGCAGGTCGCTGCGCCCGCCGCGCCCGAACAGGAAGAGCTGCGCGCCCGCCGTCCTGCCGGTCATGCGCCTGCGCCGCGCCGCGCCGAGCCTGCGCGGCCGAGCCGCGGCCGCGGCGACGAACAGCGCCACCGCGGCAAGCTCACCGTCACCCGTGCGCTTTCCGACGAGGACGACAGCCGCGCCCGCTCGCTCGCCGCGCTGCGCCGTGCGCGCGAAAAGGAAAAGCGCCACCACATGGAGGCTGGTCCCTCGGCCAAGCAGGTCCGCGACGTGATCGTGCCCGAGGCGATCACAGTGCAGGACCTCGCCAACCGCATGGCCGAGCGCGGCGCCGACCTGGTGAAAGCGCTGTTCAAGATGGGCATGCCGGTGACTCTCACCCAGACTATCGACCAGGACACCGCCGAGCTGCTCGTCACCGAGTTCGGGCACAACATCAAGCGCGTCAGCGAGAGCGACATCGACATCGATACCTCAGCCGACGTCGATGCCCCCGAGACGCTGAAGCCGCGTCCGCCGGTAGTCACGATCATGGGCCACGTCGACCACGGCAAGACCTCGCTGCTCGACGCGATCCGCGGCGCCGACGTCGTGTCCGGCGAAGCGGGCGGGATCACGCAACATATCGGCGCCTACCAGGTGAGCCTACCCGACAAAACGAAGGTCACCTTCCTCGATACGCCAGGCCACGAAGCTTTCTCGGAGATGCGCGCGCGCGGCGCCAACGTCACCGACATCGTCATCCTGGTCGTCGCCGCCGACGACGGCCTTCGCCCGCAGACGGTCGAGGCGATCAACCATACGCGCGCGGCCGGCGTGCCGATGATCGTCGCCATCAACAAGGTCGACAAGCCGGAAGCCAAGCCGCAGAAGGTCCGCGAGGAGCTCCTTCAGCACGAGGTGATCGTCGAAGACATGGGCGGCGACGTCCAGGACGTCGAGGTCTCCGCGACCAAGAAGACCAACCTCGACAAGCTGCTTGAGGCAATCCAGCTCCAGTCCGAAATCCTCGAGCTCAAGGCCAATCCCGACCGCGCCGCCGAAGGCACGGTGGTCGAAGCCAAGCTCGACAAGGGCCGCGGCCCGCTCGCGACGGTGCTCGTCCAGCGCGGGACGTTGCGGGTCGGCGACGTGTTCGTCGCTGGCGCGTCGAGCGGCAAGGTCCGCGCGATGATCGACGACAAGGGCCGCCAGGTGAAGGAAGCCGGGCCTTCGGTCCCGGTCGAGGTGCTCGGCCTGTCGGCCGTGCCAGCCGCCGGCGACGCCTTCACCGTCGTCGAAAACGAGGCGCGCGCGCGCGAGGTCGCTTCCTACCGGCAGGGCGTGCTCGACAAGAAGCGGACCACCTCGGCACCGGTCAGTCTCGAGAACATGTTCGCCAACCACGCCTCGACCACCGCGGAAGTGCCGCTGGTCATCAAGGCCGACGTGCACGGCTCGATCGAGGCGATCGTCCACGCGCTCAACCGGTTGTCGACCGACGAGGTCAAGGTCCGCATCCTGCATTCGGGCGTGGGCGCGATCACCGAGAGCGACGTGACGCTCGCCAGCGCGAGCGGCGCGCCGATCATCGGCTTCAATGTCCGCCCGAATGCCAAGGCGCGCGAGGTCGCCGAGCGCAACAAGGTCGAGTTCCGCTATTACGACGTCATCTACCATCTCACCGATTGGGTGAAGTCGGCGATGGCCGGCGAGCTCGGGCCGGAGATCATCGAGACGGTGGTCGGACGGGCCGAGGTCCGCGAGGTCTTCCCCGCGGGGAAGAAGGACAAGGCGGCGGGCCTGCTCGTCACCGATGGCGTCATCCGCAAGGGCCTCAACGCCCGCTTGACGCGCGAGGACGTCATCGTCTCCGCGACGACGATCAGCTCGCTCCGGCGCTTCAAGGACGACGTCGCCGAAGTGCGCGCCGGCCTCGAATGCGGCGTGTTGCTCGCCGACACCAACGACATCAAGCCGGGCGACAGCCTCGAAGTGTTTGAAGTCGAGGAGCGCGCGCGGACGCTTTAGCTTGACGTGACAATTTGTCTTGATGTATTGGAGACAGTGTGTCACATCAGCGGCTTGAAATCCGCTATTCGGATGAGGCCCTGAGGGCACTCCGGCGTTTGAACAAGCGCGATCTGATTCGCCGTAAGATCGAGGAGTTGGCGGAGAATCCGGAGTCTCTCCGCGCGAACATCAAACGCCTCCAGGGCCGACCGGAAAGCCGGTTGAGGGTCCAAGACTGGCGGGTGATCCTCAGGATTGAAGGAAGCATCCTTTGGGTGGACAAGGTTTTGCTCCGCGGTTCGGCTTATGAGGTGAAATGATGGGCGTCCAAATCGTCGAGATCGCCGGCCAGAGAATGGCTGTGTTGCCGTTGGAAGACTATGAACGGCTGGTTGAACTCGCCGACGACCGCGAGGACATTGCGGCTGCGGCGGACGCCGAGCGTCGCCGCAAGGACGGCACTATGGAGTATCTTCCCGCGAGCATGGCGAATCGCATTCTCGACGGGGAAAATGCATTGCGAGTCTGGAGAGAGTATCGCGGCCTGTCGGTTGCTGAGCTCGCCGAAACGTCGGGCTACGGCTATTCCATGATCTCCAAGGTCGAAGCGGGCACACGTCAGGGTACGATCGCGCTGTGGAAAGCTCTTGCCGCTGCGCTGAGGGTTCTTCCTGAAGACATCATGCCGGTGGACTGATGCGCCGCACCGAAACCCCTGAAGGCCGCTCTGTCCGCCTGCTCCGCGTCGGCGAGCAGGTGCGGCACGTGCTGAGCGAGTTGCTTGCGCGTGGCGACGTCCATGATCCCGTGCTCCAGTCGCACCTCGTCAGCGTCACCGAGGTGCGGATGTCGCCCGACCTCCGCCACGCGACGGTGTTCGTGAAGCCTTTGCTCGGCCAGGACGAGGAGGCGGTGCTGAAAGCGCTGCGCCAGAACACCGCTTTTCTTCAGCGCGAAGTTGCCCACCGCGTCCGCATGAAATATGCCGCGAAGCTCAAGTTCGTCGCTGACGAGAGCTTCGACGAAGGCACGCACATCGACCGGCTGCTGCGCTCCGAAAGAGTGGCGCAGGACCTCGATCGCGACTGATCGATTCACGGGGCGCGCTGCACATGACGGGCGGCGAATAGCGCGCTAATTGTTGTTTGTGGCGTTCCAGGGGGGACGGATGATCAAAGAGATCGCATTTCTCGCGATAACGCAGGGACATCAGTTCCTGCATTGGCTGCCCGCCGCGCTGCGACTCGCGGACGAGCCGGGGATCAAGGTCACGGTGCTGGTTTCGACCCAGGCCGGGCACGACTTCATCCGGTCGTACGATTCCGAATACCGGCTGCACATCAAACGCTTGTGGGCGCCTTCCGTCGGATCGAAGGGATTGTTCAGGCCACCGCCGCGGATCCCCGTCCTGCTGCTGAATGCGCGGACGATATCGCGCTATCCGACGCTCGTGACCACCGAGACGACGAGCTCCATTTTGCGGCGCCTTCCGGGCTTCCGATCGGAGACCATCCATTTGAAGCACGGGGCCGGCGATCGCGAGGGAAGCTATAACCGCAAACATGCGGGCTTCGACCTCACGCTGGTCAATGGCACCAAGGACAGGCAGCGGCTGATCGAGCGGGGACTCGCCAGCGACGAAAATGTCCGGGTGGTCGGCTATGGCAAGTTCGAGATGGTCCGGGAGCCGTCGGAGCCGCTCTTTTCCGATTGCGGCCCGATCGCCTTCTTCAATTCCCATTTCGACAGGAAGGTCGGCACCTGGGCGCGGCACGGCCGCAGCATCGTCAAGGCAATGGAGCAGATTCCTGGCTGGAACTTTATCGTCGCTCCCCACGTCAAGACACGAGGCGGGTGGACCATCCGTTCCGACGCTCGCAACATCCTGATCGACCGCGGCAGCATGCGATCGATCGACATGACCTACACCCAGGCGGCCGGCGTCTACATTGGCGACGTGTCGAGCCAGGTCTATGAGTTCGTCCGCACGCCGCGGCCTTGTATTTTCCTCAATCTCGATCACATCGACTGGCGGTCCAATCCTGCCTATTCGCACTGGAATCTCGGACAAGTCATCGAAAGCGTGGATGAGCTTCCGGGTGCGCTCGACAGGGCCGCGGAGCTGCAGTCCCTGTTCGAACCGGCCCAGCACCAAATGTATGCGGCATCGATAGACGCGAGCGGCAGGCCGGCATCGGAGCGCCAGGCTGAGGCGATCCTCGCCTTCGTCAACCGCGCTCGAACCCTTCGTGACGAGGGCTTCATCCAGGCAGTGCCGGTCGACCCGCTGCTGCAGCCCCAGCAGGTCGCATAGGGATTGCGGTCATCGCCGACCTGCTGAGCACGCCCATGACCGGCGAACGCTGCCGCGCCGAGCTGTTCCGCGATGCGCATTTCGAGGGGTTGAAAGGCGCCTGCGCCGAGGACCCCGAGATCTGGGAGATCTACGCCAACGACTTCGCGCCCGATGGCTTCCGCGCGAGCATCGACGGCTACGTTTCAAACCCGCGCAGCCGTACCTTCGTCCTGTTCGAGCGCGACGAGCTCGCCGGAATGTCGAGCTTCCTCGGCATCGATGAGGCGCGGCAGGTGCTCGAAATCGGCGGCACCTATTATCGCCCGAAGTTTCGCGGCACCGGGTTCAACCGCCGAGTCAAGGACATGATGCTCCAGCGGGCATTCGACTGCGGGATCCGCCGCGTCGAGTTCCGCGTCGACAACCGCAACGGCCGAAGCCAGGCAGCGATGAAGAAGCTCGGCGCGGTCCGCGAAGGCCTTCTCCGCGCCGACCGCATCACCTGGACCGGACACGTGCGGGACACGGTGTTGTTCGCCATTCTGAAGGACGAGTGGCCGCTCTAGCAACTTCCAGGAAGGGGCGGTTCGCCGACGCAATAGAATGTGGAGTTGCGGCGGCGCCGTGATTTGACGCGCTGCCCTGAGCCCGCGTGCGCTTGCCAAGGGTCAGGATTGGAGCGACTGCGGCCCCCTGACCGGAGGCGCTCATGGCCGAAACCAAGACGAAACCCACCGATGCGAGCGCGCGTTCCAAGGCGTGTCTCTACCTCAACAAACTGGCGGATGTGGATCGGGCCGTCCTCGATGAGATCGTTCGACGGACCTATGCCGCCACTGCCGGTCTCGCACCCAGCCCGATCTGCTAAGCCGCACCGATGGCCAAGCTCTATTTCTACTATGCGGCGATGAATGCGGGGAAGTCGACCACGCTGATCCAGGCCGACTTCAACTATCGCGAGCGCGGGATGGAGACGATGCTGTGGACGGCGGCTCACGACGACCGTTCGGGCGCCGGCACGATCGGCTCGCGCGTTGCTCTTTCCGCGCCCGCGCACACTTATGGCGAGGATGTCGACCTGTTCGCCGCAGTCGGCGATGAGCTCAGGAAGCGCAAGCTCGATTGCATTCTCGTCGACGAGGCGCAGTTCCTGACCCAGCGCCACGTGCTCCAGCTGTGCGAGGTGGCGGACCGCCTCGACATTCCAGTCCTCTGCTATGGGCTGCGCACCGATTTCCAGGCAAAGCTCTTCCCTGGATCGGCGGCGCTGCTCGCGCTCGCGGACTCGCTGATCGAGCTGAAAGCCGTCTGCGAATGCGGGCGCAAGGCGACGATGAACCTGCGCGTCGATGCCGAAGGCCATGCAGTCGCGCGCGGAGCGCAGACCGAGATCGGCGGCAATGACCGCTATGTCGCGCTGTGCCGCAAGCATTTCTTCGAGCGCCTGCGCGAGGGCGAAGCGCGGCAGCTGAGCCTCGGCCTCTCACGCAGCGGTGTCTGACACGCGCATGGACATCCTGTACCAGATCGCAGTGTGGCTGGTGCCGCTGGTGATCGCCATCGTCTTCCACGAGGTCGCGCACGGACTCGTCGCTCGGCAGCTCGGCGACCCGACTGCGGAGGCGAAGGGCCGGCTGTCGCTCAATCCGGTCCGCCACATCGATCCGTTCGGGACGGTCGTGCTGCCGATGCTGCTCGCGATCAGCCACGCGCCGGTCTTCGGCTGGGCGAAGCCGGTGCCGGTGAACTACGCCCGCCTCCGCAATCCGCGCCGCGACATGGTGCTGGTCGCGCTCGCCGGCCCCGGCATGAACCTGCTTCTGGCGCTCGCCGGAACCGCGCTGCTCGCGGTGACCATTGCGTTCGCCGATGGGGCGCGGAGCGGCGCCGCGGCGTTCGTTGCCGCGAATGCCTCCAATTTCGTGCTGATCAACATCTTCCTCGCCGTCTTCAATCTCCTGCCCGTGCCGCCGTTCGACGGCGGCCACGTCGTCGAGGGCCTCCTGCCGCCGCCGCTCGCAACCACGTTCCGGAGGATCGGCCGCTACTCGCTGGTCGTGCTGCTGGTCCTGCTGCTCGTGCTCCCCGCCATTTCGCCGAAAGCCGATGTGGTCGGTCGCCTGGTGTCGCCGGTCGTCGGCCACATCGCGCGCATGTTTCTCGGGATCTTCGGCATCGGCGCCTGAGATGCTCCATGGCTGGATCATCCTAGACAAGCCGGTGGGGCTCGGCTCGACCACGGCGGTCAGCGCGGTCAAGCGCATCCTGCGCGAAGCGGGCGAGCCCGGGACCAAGGTCGGTCACGGCGGCACACTCGACCCGCTCGCGAGCGGCGTGCTCCCGATCGCGCTTGGCGAAGCGACCAAGCTCGCCGGCCGAATGCTCGACGCGACCAAGGCGTACAATTTCACGATTGCGTTCGGCTCGGAGACGGACACGCTGGACGGTGAAGGCACGGTCGTGGCGACCAGCGATGTCCGCCCGACGCTCAAGCAGGTCGAAGCAATCCTGCCGCGCTTTACCGGCGCCATCGAGCAGGTCCCCCCTGCTTATTCCGCGCTCAAAATCGGCGGGAAGGCTGCTTACGCCCGAGTGAGAGCGGGTGAAGATGTCGAGATGAGAGCGCGCCGCGTGACGGTTCATTCGCTTTCCATTCGTCACCCCCGCGAAAGCGGGGGTCCCGCTTCCGTTCAAGAACAGCGGGATTCCCGCTTTCGCGGGAATGACGAGGTGACCCTCTCGGCCTCGGTCTCCAAAGGCACCTACATCCGCTCCCTGGCGCGCGACTTCGCTCATGCGCTTGGAACGGTCGGCCACGTCTCATATCTGAGGCGCACGCGCGCGGGGCCCTTCTCCCTCTCCGCGGCCATTTCGCTGGACTTTCTGGAGGAAGCCGCTAAGGCGCGCCAACTGACGAGGACGGTATTGCCGCTGACTGCGGCGCTGGACGACATCCCGGCCCTCCCCGTCACCCCCGATCAGGCCCGTCTGCTCCGTCATGGGCAGCGCCTGTCCGGGTTCCCCGCAAAGCCGGGGCTTCAGCTGGCGACATCGGAGGGTGCTCCGGTCGCGTTGGTCGAAGCTCTGGCCGACGGCCTCAGGGTCGTCCGGGGGTTCAACCTTTAAGAGACAGGAGTGACTCGATGTCGATTACCGCGGAGCGCAAGCAGGCGCTCATCAAGGATCATGGGCGTGGCAAGGGCGACACCGGTTCGCCCGAGGTGCAGGTCGCGATCCTCACCGAACGCATCAACAACCTGACCCAGCACTTCAAGAGCCACGCCAAGGACAACCATAGCCGGCGCGGGCTTCTGATGCTGGTCAACCAGCGCCGCTCGCTGCTGGACTATCTCCGGCGCAACGATGAGCAGCGCTACACCGACCTCATCGGCAAGCTCGGTCTCAGGAAGTAACTCGAAGGAGCGGCCCCATGCGGGCCGCTTCGCATATCTGAAGTCCCGCAATTCGGCGGGGCGCAGTGGGGCCATTGAAGCGCCCCGACCCGCAGCGGGCCGGCTTGCCCGCATCAGCTGAACCGGCTGGCATACGGCCGCCGGACTGAAGGAACGAAGATGTTCAATCAAAAGCAAGTCGAAATCGAGTGGGGCGGCAAGACGCTGAAGCTCGAAACGGGCCGCGTTGCCCGACAGGCCGACGGCGCGGTTATCGCGACTCTCGGCGAAACCGTGGTGCTGTGCGCGGTCACCGCCGCGAAGAGCGTGAAGCCGGGCCAGGACTTCTTCCCGCTGACCGTCCACTACCAGGAAAAATTTTCCGCCGCCGGAAGGATCCCGGGCGGCTTCTTCAAGCGCGAGCGCGGCGCGACCGAAAAGGAAACGCTCACCAGCCGCCTCATCGACCGGCCGATCCGGCCGCTGTTCCCCGAAGGCTTCTACAATGAAGTGCTCGTGATCGCGCAGGTGCTCAGCTACGACGGCGAGAACGAGCCCGACATCGTCGCGATGGTCGCCGCGTCGGCGGCCCTGACGCTCTCCGGCGTTCCGTTCATGGGCCCGATCGGCGCCGCCCGCGTCGGCTTCAAGGACGGCGAATATATCCTCAACCCGCACCAGACCGCGGTGGCGGAAGGCGATCTCGACCTCGTCGTCGCCGGCACCCGCGACGCGGTGATGATGGTCGAATCCGAAGCCAAGGAACTCAGCGAAGAGCAGATGCTCGGCGCGGTCATGTTCGCGCACAAGAGCATGCAGCCGGTGATCGAGGCGATCATCAAGCTCGCCGAGCAGGCCGCCAAGGAGCCGTGGGAGCTCAGCGCAACCGCCGACAAGGCCGCCATCAAGGCGAAGCTCAAGGACCTCATCGGCAAGGACGTCGAGGCCGCCTACAAGCTTTCCGACAAGCAGCAGCGCCAGAGCGCGCTGGGCGAAGCCCGCACCAAGGCCGCCGAGGCGTTCGCCGACGCCGAGCCGCAGGAGCAGATGGTCGCCTCAAAGCTCGTCAAGAGCATCGAGGCCGACGTCGTGCGCGGCGCGATCCTCAAGGAAGGCCGACGGATCGACGGCCGCGACACCAAGACCGTGCGCCCGATCGAGATCAGCGTCGGCTTCCTGCCGCGCACCCACGGCTCGGCTCTGTTCACCCGCGGCGAGACGCAGGCGATCGTCTCGACCACGCTCGGCACCAAGGAATCGGAGCAGATGATCGACGGGCTGGAGGGCCTCTCCTACTCGCGCTTCATGCTTCACTATAACTTCCCGCCCTATTCGGTCGGCGAAGTCGGGCGCTTCGGCGCCCCGTCGCGGCGCGAGACCGGCCACGGCAAGCTCGCGTGGCGCGCGCTCCACCCGATGCTGCCGGGCGCGGAGGAGTTCCCCTATACGATCCGCGTCCTCTCCGACATCACCGAGTCCAACGGCTCGAGCTCGATGGCGACGGTGTGCGGCGGAAGCCTCGCGCTGATGGACGCCGGCGTTCCCTTGAAGCGCCCGGTCGCGGGCATCGCGATGGGCCTGATCCTCGAAGGAAAGGATTTCGCCGTGATCACCGACATCCTCGGCGACGAGGATCACCTCGGCGACATGGACTTCAAGGTCGCCGGCACCGACCACGGCATCACCAGCCTGCAGATGGACATCAAGGTCGCCGGCATCACCGAGGAGATCATGCGGACCGCGCTCGCCCAGGCGAAGGACGGCCGCGCGCACATCCTCGGCGAAATGGCCAAGGCGCTCGGCGAATCGCGCCAGGAGTTGTCGGCCCACGCGCCGCGGATCGAGACGATGCAGATCCCCAAGGACAAGATCCGCGAAGTGATCGGCACCGGCGGCAAGGTGATCCGCGAGATCGTGGCGGAGACCGGCGCCAAGGTCGACATCGACGACGACGGCACGATCAAGATCGCCTCGTCGGACCTCAGCCAGATCGAGGCGGCGCGCAACTGGATCAAGGGCATCGTCGCCGAGCCCGAGCCCGGCACGATCTACACCGGCAAGGTGGCGAGCATCGTCGATTTCGGCGCGTTCGTGACCTTCATGCCCGGCAAGGACGGGCTGGTCCACGTCAGCGAGATCAAGAACGAGCGCGTCGAGAACGTCCGCGACGTCCTGAGCGAAGGCCAGGAGGTCAAGGTCAAGCTGCTCGAGGTCGACCAGCGCGGCAAGGTCCGTCTGTCGATGCGGTTGGTGGATCAGGAGAACGGCGAGGAGCTTCCCGACACCCGCCCCCCGCGCGAGCCGCGCGAGGGCGGCGACCGCGGGCCGAGGGGCGAGCATCGCGGTGATCGCGGCCGGCATGGCCGTGGCGGCGGCGATCGCGATCGCGGACCGCGGCGTGATCGTGGCGGCGACCGTGATCGCGGCCCGCGCGGCGACCGCGGCGATCGCGGCCCCCGCCGCGACCGCGAAGGCGGCGGTGAGCGCGAGGGCGGCGGCGAAGAGCCGAAGTTCGCGCCTGCATTCCTAACGGGGGATGATGCGGACTGATCCGCCCTCGTAGTCGCGGAAGCAGGAATCCAGCCAAGTCAAAAACACGAAGGCCCCGCGAGCTATCGCGGGGCCTTCTGCATCTGAGGAAAGTTGGGGGAGACGTCCGCCGCCGGGCGTCTCCCCTCCGCCATTACTCCCCGCCCGCGTCCTTCAAATTGCAGGCCTTCATCTTGCCGCGCTGATCCGGCTCGGTGTCGTAGGTGACGCGCTGGCCTTCGCGCAGCGTGGTCATGCCCGAGCGCTCGACGTCGGAGATGTGGACGAACGAATCGGCTCCGCCGCCTTCGGGCTGGATGAAGCCGAAACCTTTTTGCTCGTTGAAAAACTTGACTGTTCCCGTGGGCATTCCCTGGTTCCTTCTTTGGTCGGCCCGGGCTGTCCGGACCTTCATTGCTAAGCTCGGCGTCGGAGAAGGAGAAAGGAGCCGCAAAAGCGCCAGTGCCCGTCCATTTGCGACCGGTAGCGCCGCGACCCTTAGCCTAATCGGCCGCGGCTGTAACCGGCCTGGTTGGCGCTCGTTCCGGCGGGCAGCTTTGCCAGGTTGAAGGCTGGCCCGGCAGGCGAAGCGGCTTGGCCGGGCGGCTGGTGGAGCTGAGGGGAATCGAACCCCTGACCTCTGCAGTGCGATTGCAGCGCTCTCCCATCTGAGCTACAGCCCCGCGCCTCCAGCCGGCCGCCGGAACCCGTGGGTCCGGACGTGTGGGAGCGGCTCCCCTAGCGGCTTGTTTCCCCCCTTGCAACGCTTGTCCCGCCTGGCTGTCGGCCCGCCGATTCCATGCGCCGTTCGCCGCTTTGGGCAGGAACGGCGGCGAGCGCCCGTTCGTTTCTTTTGCGACTTCGAAGGCCGGTACTGCCGGCCCTTTTCAGCACGCAAAGGAGGAAACATGGCTTACGACCGCTACGATCGCGACGAACGCTCGCGATGGGGCAACGACCGCGATGATCGCAACTGGCGTCGCGAGGATCGCGACAGGGGCCGCGACGAACGCGGCTTTTTCGAGCGCGCGGGCGACGAGATCTCGTCATGGTTCGGCGACGAGGACGCCGAGCGGCGCCGGCGGCAGGACACGCGGCGCGACGAACGCATGGGCGGCAGCGATCGCGACCGCGACCGCGGCTACGGGCGCGATGGCGACCGCGACCGTTCGGCCTATGGCGGCGGTCGCTCGGACCGCGACTTCAACTACGATCGCGGCGTGTTCAACCGCGGCGGATCGAGCGAGCGCGATTACAACCCGGGCTGGCGCCGCGACCTGTGGGGCGGCGGCGAGCGCAACCGTGGCCGCGACTTCGACCGCGAGCGCGACCGCTCCTACCGCCCGATGACCGGCGACTACGGCCGGGCCGAGCATGAATCCGACCAGTTCTTCGCGGCCAGCGGCGTCGGCCGTGGCGAGCGCGGCGCCGGCGATTACGACCGCTCGCAGACTCCGTACGGGCGCGACGACTATCGCCGCACCAGCTTCGCCGGCTCGCGCGAGGGCTCTCGTGATCGGGACTTCGACCCGCACTACCGCAGCTGGCGCGAGCGCCACATGAGCGACCTCGACCGCGACTATGACGACTTCCAGCGCGAGCATCAGTCGAAGTTCGAAAGCGACTTCGGCAGCTGGCGCGAGAAGAGGCAGCAGAAGCGCGGGCTGCTCGGCCAGGTGCGCGAGCATATGGAAGTGGTCGGGAAGGACGACGAGCACGTCGGCACGGTCGACAGGGTCGCCGGCGACCGAATGATCCTCACCAAGTCCGATCCCGAAAGCGGTGGCGAGCATCATTCGCTGAGCTGCTCGGACATCGACCGCGTCGAGGGCGACCGCGTGATCCTCGACTGCTCGGCGGACGAGGCGAAGAAGCGCTGGCGCGACGAAAGCCGCAGCCGCGCGTTGTTCGAGCGCGAGGATCAGGGCGAGATGGGCCCGCGGACCCTCAACCGCAGCTTCGAGGGCACCTATCGCTGAGGCGATAGCGAGCTGAGCCTCCGCCGTGGGAGGCTAACCGGACCCGGCGAGGCCGTCCCCTTCCTCGCCGGGTCCTTTTCGTGCGAAGGGAGGCAAATGCCCCGCGCCTGGTACCTGAAGAGCCGTCCGGAAGGGATGCCGACAGCGGCGAATTTCGAGCTCAAGGAGTTTGAGCTTCCGCCGCTCGACGAGGGCATGATCCGCGTGCGCAATCGGTGGCTGTCGGTCGACCCCTACATGCGCGGGCGGATGAACGACGTGAAGAGCTACGTCCCGCCGTTCCAGCTCGGAGAGCCGATGGAAGGCGGCGCGGTCGGCGAGGTGGTCGAGAGCGCGGCCGACGGCTTCGCGCCCGGCGACCTGGTGCTGCACATGGGCGGCTGGCGCGACGAGGCGGTGGTCTCCGCGCGCACCGCGACCAAGCTGCCCGAGCTGGGCGCCGAGCCGCAACAATTCCTCGGCGTCCTCGGCACGACCGGGGCGACGGCCTATTTCGGACTGCTCGACGCCGCTTCCGCAAAAGAAGGCGACGTCGTCTTCGTCTCGGCTGCGGCGGGCGCGGTGGGATCGGCCGTGGTGCAAATCGCCAAGGCGAAGGGCATGACCGCGATCGGCTCGGCCGGCGGCGAGGAGAAGTGCGGCTTCGTCCGTTCGCTCGGCGCCGACGCGGTGATCGACTATCGCGCGGGGAGGCTGCTCAAGGACCTGCGTGCTGCCGCGCCCGACGGGATCGACGTCTATTTCGACAATGTCGGCGGAAGCCACCTCGACGCGGCGCTCGCCGTCGCGCGCAATCACGCGCGGTTCGCGATCTGCGGCATGATCGAGGGCTACAACAAGGTCGAGCCGACCAGCCTGCGCTTCATCGGCCGGATCATCGCCGCGCGCATCCGCCTGCAGGGCTTCCTGGTGTTCGACTATGTCGCGCGCATGGACGAGTTCTACCGCGACATGGCCGGCTGGCTGAAGAGCGGCGCGGTGAAGTCCGAAGAGACGGTGATGGACGGGCTGGAGCGGATGCCCGAGGCGTTCCTCGGGCTGTTCTCGGGCGCCAACACGGGCAAGATGCTGGTGCGGCTCTAGCCGTTGAACTTGCAGGCGGCTGGGTCTCCGGACTTCAGGCCCGTCTGCAAGGCGTTCATGCGCTGCGCCGACGTGCCGTGCGTGAAGCTTTCAGGAACGACCGTGCCCTGAGTTTGCCGCTGCAGTGTGTCGTCCCCGATCGCCTCGGCGGCGCGCATCCCTTCCTCGATGTCGCCGGGCTCAAGGATGGTTCGGCCCTGCGGGTCCCTGGCGAGGGCGGCCCAGACGCCGGCATAGCAGTCGGCCTGCAGCTCGACGCCGACCTGGATCGCGTTGCCTTCAGCGTCGCCCGAGCGCGCCTGCGCCGAATGCGCTCGCTCGAGCGTGCCCTCGAGGTTTTGGACATGATGGCCGACTTCGTGCGCGATCACATAGCCCTGCGCGAAATCTCCAGGCGCGCCGAAACGGCGACTCAGCTCGTTGAAGAATGTCGGGTCGATGTAAATCCGCTGGTCGTTCGGGCAGTAGAAGGGGCCCATCGCCGCCTGCCCCATGCCGCAGGCGGTCTGCGTCCCCCTGGTGTAGGCGACGAGCCGCGGCTCCACATATTGAGATCCCGAAGCGGCGAAGATCTTGGTCCAGACGCTGTCGGTCGATTCGAGCACTCCCGTCAGGAGATGGCGCGTCTCCGGCGAGAGCGTCGACTGGCCGCTCGGGGCGCTGGTCGTCGGCCCCGAGGGCAAGAGGCCGCCGCCCCCGCCGCCAAACTGGGTCAGCGCGCAATAGCCGAGCAGAAGGATCGCCACCCCGACCAGGCCGAAACGGCTGGCGACGAGCGGCAGCAGACAGCCGAGCATATTTCCGCCGCCGCCGCCGCCGAATCCGAACCCCCCGCCCGGCGAACCGGTGCGGTCTTCGAAATTGTTGCTGGGGCCATCGCCGAGCCGCATCGCTTGTCTCCTTGCCGACTGCCCAATGCTTCGCGCGCGGCACGGTTGCAATCGGCGGCTGGGCGGAGAATGGGGGGACTGCCCCCCGACGTTGATGGGGACAGTCCCCGGCGGGGACAGTCCCCTCTGTCTTAGCGAGGAAGTCGCATGTTTCTCGAAGGCAAGGTTGCGCTCGTCACCGGATCGACCTCGGGCATCGGCCTGGCGATTGCCAAAGCGCTCGCCGCCGACGGCGCGAAGCTGATGATCAACGGCTTCGGCGATCCGCAGGAGATCGCCCGCGAATGCGAGGAGCTCGGCGCGATCCACGACGGCGCCGACATGTCGAAACCGGCCGAGATCGAGGCGATGATGAAGCGCTGCGCCGCCGAGCTCGGCGGGCCGGACATCCTGGTCAACAATGCCGGCATCCAGCACGTTGCGCCGGTCGAGGAGTTCCCGCCGGCGAAATGGGACGCGATCATCGCCATCAACCTGTCGTCGGCGTTCCACACCACGCGCCTGGCCGTGCCGGCAATGAAGGCGAAGAAGTGGGGCCGGATCGTCAACACGGCGAGCGCGCACAGCCTCGTCGCTTCGCCGTTCAAGAGCGCTTACGTCGCGGCCAAGCACGGCATCGCCGGGTTCACCAAGACGGTGGCGCTGGAAACGGCGACGAGCGGAATCACCGTCAACTGCATTTCGCCGGGCTATGTGTGGACTCCGCTCGTCGAGAAGCAGATTCCCGACACGATGAAGGCGCGCGGCATGAGCCGCGAGCAGGTGATGAACGACGTGCTTCTCGCCGGCCAACCGACCAAGCAGTTCGTCACCGTGGAGCAGGTCGCCGCGCTGGCGCTGTTCCTGTGCCGCGACGAGGCGGCATCGATCACCGGCGCGAACCTCAGCATGGACGGCGGCTGGACCGCGGCGTAGCCCGTCATTGCGAGGAGCGAATGCGACGAAGCAATCCATTTGCGTCGCTGGATTGCTTCGCTACGCTCGCAATGACGATGAGAACGTCTCTCCTCCTTGCCGCCTTCCTCGCCTGCTCCGCATGCAGCGTGATCGAGCAGCCGTCGGGACTGATCCCGCGCTGGACGAGCGCGTGGAAAGAGGTCGCGACGCCGAAGGACCGGCAGCGGCTGGCCGACTGGCGGACGACCTTCGTCAAGGCACTGGAGGCGGCGCGGAAGGCGGGGCACACCGCCGAGATCGCACGCGAGGGCGCGCTGCTCGACCCGGACGCGGCGCTCGGCCCGCCCGCCGTTCCCAACGGCCTGTTCAGCTGCCGGATCATCAAAATCGGCGCCAAGGGTGAGGGAAACCTCCCCTACGTCGCCTACCCGCCGTTCGGGTGCCAGGTGAAAGCGGATCGAGGGCTGCAGCGCTTCAACAAGTTCGGCGGATCGCAGCGCTATGTCGGGCTGATCTTCCCCGGCGACGCGGTCCGCCAGATCTTCCTCGGCACGCTCGTGCTCGGCGACGAGACCCGCGCGCTTCAATATGGCCAGGACGAGCTTCGCGACGTCGCCGGCTATGTCGAGCGGGTCGGCCCGAACCGTTGGCGGCTGGTGATGCCCAAGCCGCATTTCGAATCCCAGCTCGACGTGATGGAGCTGGTCCCATCCTCGACCGGAGCGCGTTGATGAGAAAGCTGCTACTCCTTGCCGCCGCCGCGATGACCGTCACCACCCCCGCAAGCGCCGCCGCCCTTCAGGACGCGATCCGCGCCGACATGCCGCAGCTGATGACGCTCTACCGCGACCTCCACGCACATCCCGAGCTCTCCATGCAGGAGGTGCGCACGCCCGCGCTGCTGGCGGGAGAGATGCGCAAGCTCGGCTTCGACGTGACCGAGCATGTCGGGAAGACGGGCGTCGTTGCGGTGATGAAGAACGGCCCCGGGCCGGTGCTGCTGATCCGCGCCGACATGGATGCGCTTCCGGTCAGGGAGCAGACGGGGCTGCCGTTCGCGTCGAAGGCGACGGGCAAGCTCCCCGACGGCACCGAAACGCCGGTGATGCACGCGTGCGGGCATGACACGCACATCACGACCTGGCTCGCCACGGGCCGGCGCCTGTCGGCGATGAAGGACCAGTGGTCGGGCACGGTGGTGATGGTCCTGCAACCGGGCGAAGAGCTGGTGATGGGGGCGCAGGCGATGCTCCAGGACGGGCTGTTCAAGCGCTTCCCGAAGCCCGATTACCTCCTTGCGTTTCACGACGCGGCGACGCTTCCCGCGGGGATGATCGGCGTAACCAACGGCTATGTTCTCGCCAACGTCGACACCGTGAACATCGACGTGAAGGGCGTCGGCGGGCACGGCGCTTACCCGCAGAACACGAAGGACCCGATCATTCTCGCCTCGCGGATCGTGAACGCGCTGCAGACCCTGGTCAGCCGCGAAAACGATCCCCAGCAGCCGGCGGTGGTCACCGTCGGAAGCTTCCATGCCGGCACCAAGAGCAACATCATTCCGGATGATGCGCGACTCGCGCTGACGGTGCGCAGCTACACGCCGGAGACGCGCAAGCTGCTGCTCGACGGCATCCGCCGCATCGTGCGCGGCGAGGCGATCGCGGCCGGCATGCCGGAGGACCGGATGCCGACCGTCGAGATCGAGCAGCCGTCGGCGGACGCGACCTTCAATACGCCGGAGCTATCCGGGCGCTTGACCCAACTCTTCGCGTCGCATTTCGGCAAGGACCGGGTGACCGAGCCCAAGCCGGTGATGGCGGCGGAGGATTTCGGCCGCTTCTGGCTGGCGGACAAGTCGAAGCAGAGCGTGATCTTCTGGGTCGGCGGCGTGCCGAAGGAGAAATGGGACGCGGTCTCCGGCGACACGACAAAGCTTCCGGCGCTGCACA
>DASSOE010000109.1:0-12227 GCA_035700945.1 Sphingomicrobium sp.
CCAGGATGTAAAGGGTGCGGCCGGTCGCTCGCTTGCAAAGCTCCCGGGCGAGCTTCACGCGCTGCGCCTCGCCGCCGGAGAGGGTCGTCGCCTGCTGACCGACATGGATGTAGCCGAGGCCAACCTCGGCGAGCGTCGTCAGCTTGTCGCGGATCGCCGGCACCGCCTTGAAGAACTCGGCGCCTTCCTCGACGGTCATGTCCAGAACGTCGGCAATGGATTTGTTCTTGAAGGTGACGTCGAGCGTCTCGCGATTGTAACGCTTGCCCTTGCAGACATCGCAGGTGACGTAAACGTCCGGCAGGAAGTGCATCTCGATCTTGATGACGCCGTCGCCCTGGCAGGCCTCGCAGCGGCCGCCCTTGATGTTGAAGGAGAAGCGGCCCGGCTCATAGCCGCGCGACTTCGACTCCGGCAGGCCTGCAAACCACTCGCGAATGGGCGTGAACGCGCCGGTATAGGTCGCCGGGTTGGAGCGCGGCGTGCGGCCGATCGGCGACTGGTCGATGTCGATGACCTTGTCGAGCTGCTCGAGGCCGGTGATCTTCGCGCACGGGCCGCAGGGGATGCGCGCGCCGTTGAGGCTGCGGGCGGCGCCGGCGTAGAGCGTGTCGATGGTGAGCGAGGACTTGCCGCTGCCGCTGACGCCGGTGACGCAGGTGAAGGTGCCGAGCGGGAAGGCGGCGGTGACGCTTCGCAGGTTATTCGCGGTCGCGCCGTGGACGGTGACATACTTGCCGTTGCCCTTTCGCCGCGTGGGACGGAGCGGGATCTCGCGCCGGCCGGAGAGGTAATCGGCGGTGAGGCTGCCTTCGCAGGCGAGGAGGTCGTCGAGGGTACCCGCGCAGACCACTTCGCCGCCGTGGACTCCGGCGCCGGGGCCCATGTCGATGACATGGTCGGCGGTGCGGATCGCTTCCTCGTCATGCTCGACCACGAGCACCGTGTTGCCGAGGCCGCGGAGGCGCTTCAGCGTCTCGAGGAGCCGGTCGTTGTCCTTCTGGTGGAGGCCGATCGAAGGCTCGTCGAGGACGTAGAGGACTCCCGAGAGGCCGCTGCCGATCTGGCTGGCGAGACGGATTCGCTGGCTTTCGCCGCCGCTGAGTGTGCCCGACTTGCGGTCGAGGTGGAGGTAATCGAGCCCGACATTGTGGAGGAAGCCGAGCCGCTCGTTGATCTCTTTCAGGATCGCGCGGGCGATCTCGTTCTGGGTGGCGGTGAGCTTCGTATGCAGCTCGGCGAACCAGTCGCGGGCGTCGGTGACGCTTCGGCGGCTCGACAGGCTGATGTCCTCGCCGGCGATCTTCACCGCCAGCGCCTCGGGCTTGAGGCGCGCGCCGAGGCAGACTTCGCACGGCCGCGAGCTCTGGTAGCGCGACAGCTCCTCGCGCATCCAGGCGGATTCGGTGGTCTGCATCCGGCGGTTCAAATTGCCGAGCACGCCCTCGAACGGCTTCTTCACCTCGTAGCTGCGCTTGCCGTCGATGAAGCGGAGGGTGACGGGGCGGCCGCCGGTGCCGCGGAGGATCACGTCGCGCGCTTCCTCCGGCAGGTCCTTCCACGGGACGTGGAGGTCGAAGTCGTAGGCGCGGGCGAGGCTGGACAGCACCTGCATGTAGTAGGGGCTGGGCGGCTGCGACTTGGCCCAGGGCACGACCGCGCCCTTGGCGATCGAGAGGTTGTGGTTGGGGACGACGAGGTCGGGGTCGAACACGAGTTTCTCGCCGAGCCCGTCGCAGGCCGGGCACGCACCCTGCGGCGCGTTGAAGCTGAACAGCCGCGGCTCGATCTCGGCGATGGTGAAGCCGGAGACGGGGCAGGCGAATTTCTCGGAGAAGAGGATTCGGCCGGGTGGGGCGTAGTCGAGCTTTAGGCCGCTCTTCCCCTCCCTCTCAAGGGAGGGGCTAGGGGTGGGTAGCGTAGCGGCGGGCTCGATGCCCGACGCGGAGCTGCGCTCCGCACCCACCCCCGACCCCTCCCTTGCAGGGAGGGGAGATGAGTCGGCCGGATCGAGATACGCTAGCCCCTCGGCCAGCTTGAGCGCCGTCTCGAAGCTGTCGGCCAGCCGCGGCTCGATTCCTTCGCGCACGACGATGCGGTCGACCACCACCTCGATGTCATGCTTGTACTTCTTGTCGAGCGCGGGGGCGTCCTCGATCGCATACATCTCGCCGTCGATTCGGACGCGCTGGAAGCCGGCCTTCTGCCATTCCGCGAGCTCCTTGCGGTACTCGCCCTTGCGGCCGCGGACGACGGGCGCGAGGAGGTAGTGGCGGCTGCCCTCGGGGAGCGCCATCACGCGGTCGACCATCTGGCTGACCTGCTGCGCCTCGATCGGGAGCCCGGTCGCGGGGGAATACGGCACGCCGACGCGCGCCCACAGCAGGCGCATGTAGTCGTAGATCTCGGTGACGGTGGCGACGGTCGAGCGCGGGTTGCGGCTGGTGGTCTTCTGCTCGATCGAGATGGCGGGCGAGAGGCCGTCGATATGCTCGACATCGGGCTTCTGCATCATCTCGAGGAATTGCCGCGCGTAGGCGGAGAGCGATTCAACGTAGCGGCGCTGCCCTTCCGCATAGATGGTGTCGAAGGCGAGGCTGCTCTTCCCCGAGCCGCTGAGCCCGGTGATCACCGTCAGGCTCTCGCGCGGGATATCGACGTCGATGCCCTTGAGGTTGTGTTCGCGCGCGCCCCGGACGGAAATGTGAGTCAGCATCGGTCGGCTTCGTTCCAGCTTTGTTCTAGTTTATGTGAGGCGCCGCACCCGGTCAACGCGGCAACGGCTCAGATGGGGATCGGGAGCCGGGATTTCTACTGCTGACGGCAGTCAGATCATCCGGCAGAAGGGCGGCGCGTCTTTGGTCGAGCAGACGTCCGGCCTGGTATGTGTCGTCTTCCAGTATTCGATCAGGCCGAGCCGCTGCACGACTTGCGGGAAGCCCGGATCGCGGCGCGCCGAGTCCATGCTGGGCAGGAACAGCCAGGCGCGCGCGCCGTAGATGTTGGCCTGCGCCGCGGCGGTGGTCATCTGAAGCGCCTGTGCGTGGGCGCCGAGCGCGCCCAGAAGCGAGATGGTGAGCGTCCGCGCAGGCAAGCGCTGGAGCGCGGCCACCGCGCGCGCCTTGGCCTCCGCGTCGCCTGACAACAGCGCCTGGTCCGCCGCCAAGGCCGCTGGCGCGATCGGCAGGCTGGCCAATGCAGGTTCATGGAGCGCCCTGATCGCTGCCGCGTAATCGTGGGTGAGGGGCGCCATCTGGACGATGATCTTGCTGCGCGCGTCGGGATCGGGATCGAGGTCGGCCGCGGCATCGAAATGCGGCATGGCTTCGGCGTGCTTGCCGAGCTGGAGCAACGAGGCGCCGAGCGCGAACTGGGTCGTGTCATAGAAGGCCAGCACGTCGACCGAGCGGCGGAACTCCTCGGCGGCATCGGAGATCCGCCCCACTTCGAGCAGGAAATTGCCGTAGGTGTGATGCTCGCATCCGCAGGCGAGCGGCCGCGCCTCGAGCGCCTGCTTCAGCGAGGCTTCGCGTGCGGAGAGATCGCCGGGGTCGATCAACAAGCTTCGATACGACAGCGCTTCGCTGTTCGAAGGGTCGATCCGTAGCGCCGTTGCCGCGGCGCGCAGCGCTTCCTGCCGCAGCGGATCTGTGGGGTCGGGCGATTTCGGTCGCATTGCGAGCACCGCCGATTTCTCGACGCCCGACCATCCCCACGAAAAGTCCGGCGCCGCTGCGACGGTCTTCCGTGCGAAATAGAGCGCCTTGCTGAACACGAAGTCGAGGTTCGTGTAATGGCAAAACTGCAGATAATCGGCGAGGACGGCGTCCGGCAGCCGCTTGCGGTAGGTGGCGGCGCCGAACAGTCCGCAGCGCACGACATTCCCGGCATCCACGGCGATCCGCCGCGGCACGCGGCCGACTTCGCTTGCGCCGTAACCGAAGCTGTTCGACCACAAGGTCACGCCCGAGCGCTCGTTCGTCAGCCGGGCGATAATCCGGATCGTGCGACCCTCGCGCCGGATGCTGCCGCCGAGCGCGTAAGCGGGAGCCGTACCCGGCGGCGGTGCAGTCGCGGTCGAGACCGTGACGAGCCCGTCGTCGTTGAATGCCGCGATGATCTCGTCGCGCAGAGCGTCCGGCAAGCCGGTCGGAACGTCCGGCGACAATCGCTCGAAGCCCGCCAGCCGCACCTGCATGCTCTGCGCGGCCGGCGGCGACGACGGGCGAAGGGCGAACCAGGCGACAGCGCCGAGGATCAGCACGAGCGTAGCCGCGATCGCCAGGATCAGGCGTGGCCGGGGCAGCCGCGCGCGACGGCTTGTGGGCACCGCCGAGCCGGGCAGACCAGCGCCGGCATCGCTGTCCGCACCGACCTGTTTCAGCCGGCCGACGAGAGCGTCGAGCGACTTGTCCCATCCCTCGAACGCGTCGATCCACTGCCGCGTCGAGAGTTCGTAAGCGAAGGCGTCGTTCGGCTCGACGTCCTCGATCCTGAGCGCCATCACCGGGACGTGATAGCGGCTGGCGAGCGACAGCTCCTTCTTGATCTCGTCGCTGTTGTTGGCTGCTTCGGAGAAGACCAGCACCATCGCCCGGGCGGCGCGCAGCGCGCGGACAATCGCTTCCTGGTAATTGTCGCCTGGCGCCACGTCGCGGGTCGAGATCCAGCATTGGGGGCCGCGGCGCTCGATCGCCTTGCAGACGGCAAGCGCCTGTTTGCGGTCGGCGGTCGCGTAGCTGATGAAGACGGGACGTGTCAGCGCGCGCTCGTCACTCGTCGCAGGCTCCGGTTCATTCACGGCAACCCCCCGCCGGAAGCTGAGACTTTACGGCGCTTTGACCAGCGAGCAAAGCGGATAGGTCGCGACCTCTTCGTAATGCGCGCCGTGGCGGGAGAGGCGGCTCTCGAAGAGGATGAATTTGTCGACCGTGAAAGGCTCCGACGAGAGGCCGCCGGTGCGTTCGAGAAAGGCGTGCACTTCGCGCGCGCGGCGGCCTTTCCAGCGGGCGAGGGTGATGTGCGGGTGGAAGGCGCGGCGTTCGGACTTAAGGCCGACTGACTGGCAGACGCGTTCGACCTTCGCCGCAAGTGCGGACACCGCTGCCTTCGGTTCGACTCCCGCCCATATTGCGCCCGAATTGCGCTGCTCGAAGCGGCCGACGCCGGCGATGTGCAGATCCAACGGGACAGCGCGCATCCGGGAGAGCGCATCGGCGAGGTCGTCCGCGACCGGCCGCTCGACCTCCCCGACAAAGCGCAGAGTCAAATGCAGCTGCTCCTCGTCCTGCCAACGTAAGTCGGCGCTGTCGTCCATCGCGTCGATCAGCAGGTCGCGGACGGACAAGGGCGGGCGGATGGCGACGAACAAGCGATGCATGGCGCTAGATGTCGTCGCGCAGCGCGGCGATCCAGCGCAACGTCGTCGGCGAGGTGTCGTGCGGTAGCTGGTCGAGCGCGAACTCGCCGACCTGCTCGACTTCCCACGACCAGCGGCGCGGGCGGTAGCGCACGTCCTCGACGACCAGCAGCGCGGCAAGATCGCGCTTGAAATCGACCGCCTCCTCGAGCTCGCAGGCGAAGCGGACGCGGCCATAGGCGGTCATGCCGATCTCCTCGCGGAGCTCGCGGATCACTGCGGCCTGGGCATATTCGCCGTCGCGGCGCCCGCCGCCGGGTACCCGCCAGCCCGGTGCGTAGCGGAGCTTGACGAGGATCAGTCTGCGGTTGGGCGTCAGCGCGACCGCGTGGGCGCCAAAGGTGCGCGGAC
Organism: Sphingomicrobium sp.; assembly: GCA_035700945.1. Lineage (GTDB taxonomy): Bacteria > Pseudomonadota > Alphaproteobacteria > Sphingomonadales > Sphingomonadaceae > Sphingomicrobium. The sequence continues at coordinate 5,771 of DASSOE010000109.1, forward strand.
GGCGCAGGTACCATCCTGCCTTCAACAGCTTGTGCGCTGCAGTGAGGGCTACGCGGAGCGGGCGGTCGAACCAGGCCATTCCCGCTCACTAGCGGCTGCGTGACAGTGGTTCCAATCGGCGCTGGAGCGTGCAACAACCCACCCACTCAGCATGGGGGCGCTGAATGAGCGGGACGAGCAGGCTCACCGAGGAAGAATATCTTCAGCTTCTGAAGCCGATGGCCAAGGAGCTGAGCGGCATGGCGCGCTGGGTCGCCGAGACCGACCAGCGCATGGTAATCCTGTTCGAAGGCCGCGACACCGCGGGCAAGGGCGGGTCGATCGACATGTTCGCGCGACTGCTCAACCCGCGCCAGTGCCGCGTCGTGGCACTCCCCTCCCCAAGCGAGCGCGAGCGCACGCAATGGTATTTCCAGCGTTACGCCGAGCATCTGCCGGCGTCGGGCGAGATCGTGCTGTTCGACCGCAGCTGGTACAACCGCGCCGGGGTCGAGCGGGTGATGGGCTTTTGCACGGCCGAGCAGGTGCAGGATTTCCTCAACGCCGCGCCGGAGTTCGAACGGCACCTCGTCGACGACGGCATCCTGCTGTTCAAATACTGGCTGTGCTGCGACCAGCAGGTGCAGGAGGAACGGTTCCAGAACCGGCTCAACAACCCGGTACGGCGGTGGAAGCTGTCGCCCATCGATATCAAGGCGCGCGAACTCTACAACGAGTACACCGAGGCTCGCGAGATGATGCTGTCGGCGACGCACACCGATTTCGCGCCGTGGACGCTGATCGATTTCAACGATCAGCCGCTGGGGCGCCTGACCCTGCTGAGGGATTTGCTCGACCGCGTGCCCGATACCGAGCTGCCGATGGCGGATATCGCCTGGCCGCCGCTCGACGAGGAGCCAATCCGGGAGCGCTACGGCGTGCTCCAGCCGATCGCTCCATACCCGGTGGACGAGCTTGGTGTCGGGCTGGGCGGCGCTGCCGCGGAACAGGACGAATTGGCCAAGCGCGCCTAGGCGCTCGAATGGGGGGACTTGAGATGCGTGCGTCGAAGCTGCTGCTGCAGATCACGATTTATTATCTGGTCATCGGTTTGGCCTTGTTCATCGCGCTCAAGCTCTGGCCCGAGCTGCGCGGCTATCTGCCGCTCGGCGGGGTCGAGCAGCTCATCACCGATCCGGCCAAAAACCCGCTGCACGCGAGCGAGGCCGCACGTTCGACGCATGTCGCGAACCTCGGGCAAAGCATCTTCTGGCTGGTGGTCGCGATCATCGCCGCGATCCTCGTGTCGCTTCCGGTCAGCTGGGTCTACATGACGGTGCGCGGCGGCCATGAATATGACCAGTCGCTGGTCAACACCATCATCGTGCTTCCGATGGTCGTCACCGGCATCGTGATCATCGTCCAGAATTCGCTCGCCCTGGCGTTTTCGCTCGCCGGAATCGCGGGCGCGGTTCGGTTCAGGAACTCGCTCAAGAGCTCCGGCGACGCCTTGTTCATATTGCTCGCGGTCGGCACCGGCCTGAGCGCCGGGATCGGCGCGATCGAGCTTGCCGGCGTGATCAGCATCGCGTTCAACTATTGCTTCGCGATGCTGTGGATCACCGAATATGGCGAGCGCGCCGGGATGAAGCGCTTCCTTGCCGATTATGACGGGATCGACCAGGCCGCGCCGCCGGAGCCCGACAAGAAGAAATAGGGCTCGGCCTCTAGCGGACGCAGCGCCGCAGCAGGTTGGCGTTTACCGCTTCGTCGGAGGCGATCTCGGCGAAGAAGCTGTCGAGGAAGCGCGTCGCCCGGCTCTGGGTGCCGGGCTCGAGCCCGGGCGTCGAGGTGACCGCGGCGATCATCTGCGGCCGCGCGTCGCGCATCTGCCGCGCGGCGGCGAGAACGTCGGCATTCTGCGTGCAATAGCCGCGATAGACGCGCTGCCGGACCGAGCTGATGTGAAGCTGCTCAGGCGGCATCGCATAAGGCGCGTTGACGTAGCCCGAGAAGTCGAAGTCGTAGGGGATGGCGATCGCCGTGCCGGGTCCGAGCGGCCCGATCAGCTCGGCATTGTGGCAGCAGTCGGAGCCCGCGGGACCGGCGCGGATCGACCAGTCGTGATTGGCGATCATGTGCTGGAAGAGGGTGTATCGCGCTGCGTCGGCGGGGTTGAGGTCGCTCAGCGGGATGATCTCGGGCGCGTGCGTCTCGCGCGTTCCGTTGCGCGCGGCGACATCGCCGAGGTCCTCGAGGAAATAGCCGACGCGCGACACGATCGGCCGGCCGCTGTCGTCGCGATAGTCGATGTTGGCGAGCCGGACGCGAAAGCTGTGCGGGGTCAGCAGGTTGTACATCTTGTACGCCGAATATTCGAGCAGCACGTATTGCTGGAACGAGGGCGTGCTGCGGCAATGGGTGACGAGCTTGAGCTTCCTCTGCCCTGCGAAGATGGAGGTCGCCGGCGGCGGCGACGTGAACTGCACCCTGAGCGGCGGGAACTGGCAAGTGTCGGCCGAGCGGCGCGTGATCCCGCGCGCGCTGATCGCCACCGGCAGCGGCTGGCCGGTGGGATCGGTCAGGGTCCCCTGGACCGGGTTGCTGGAGCGGCTGCGGATGATGCCCGAGAGCGGCGCCTGGATGGTGATGTGGATCGGGTCGGACGCGGCGAACAAAGGCTTTGGCTGCTGCGCAGCGGCGGGCGCCGACAAACCCAGTGTGCAGGCGGCGACGAACGCGAACATTCCCCTCACGGCGTCCTCCCCACGGTGTGCGGGATCATCCTCCCGCCGATAATCTCGAGCCAGGTGAGCGGGCCGCCGTAGGCCCGCGAGATGCCGGTATCGACGCGTGCAAGGCGGCCGCCGTCGATTATCTCAATGCCTTTGCGGTCGGGCGTGTGGCCGACGACGAGCCGCTGCGCACGATAGGCGGTGAGCACGGTGCCCAGCTCCTGGTCGGGCGTCAGGCCGGGCGCCGGTGGCACGGCCTTGGCGCGAACTTCCTCGGCGTCGGGGTCGCGCGTCACCAGGCCGCGGTACCACAGCGGACCGAGCGGGTCGTAGAGGATGGTCGCCGGACTGCCGTCGGCCGACGCCATGGCGGTCGCGACGCGGCGATTGATCTCGTCGAGGGAGATCTTCGAATATTCGGCGCTGAGCCCGCCGTGGACGAACAAAGTGCCGTCGATCTTCACGACCGCGGGGTTGCGCGTCGCCCAGCGGCCCAGCTCGCCCGACGGAAGCCAGGCGAGCTTGTGCTCGACCCAGCCGAGCGGGTGCTGCTTCATCCACGCGTCGCGAACCTGCTGCGCGGTGACTGCAGGGTTGGTCGCTTTCGCCGCCTGCTCGAGCGCGGCGCGATTCTGCTCGTAGACCCGGTCGCGGACCGCGGCCGAGTTCGGCGTCGCGAAGGCGGCGAATTCTCCCGGCGTGGTGTAACGGACATCGCCGAGCAGGTTCATCGCCTCGTGGTTGCCGAGCACGACCACGACTTTGCCGCCGGCACGCGGCGCCTCCTTTTGCAGCTGCTGGAGGCTGCGGATAATCTTCAGCGAATCCGGCTCGCGGTCGACGATGTCGCCCATCTGGACGAGCGTCGTCCTGCCCCCGGCCCAGTGCCCGCTCGCGTCGATGAGGCCGGCTGCGCGGGCGATCGTCAGCCAAGCCTGGTAGTCACCGTGGAGGTCGCCGACGGCGACGATGCGCTTCGGTTGAGCGGCCGGTGCGGCGGCGGGAGCGAAAGCGATGACGGCCGCAAGCGCGAGCAGCGCAATGCGGATGATCCGCTCGAGCAGAGACCGTCCGATGACTCCCCCCATGAGTGCAGTGTCGCATTGCGCGAGCGGACGGGCAATGCCGTTAATCGTCACCGCCGAATTGGCTTTTAACGGCGCGCGCGACCGCCTAGAGTCGAGTCACGGACACTCGGGGGTGCGAGATGGCCACTTTAGCTCAACATCCTTTCATGCCCGCGCCTGCGGTCGGCGACGAGCGTTTCTTCCTGCGCGGGGCGATCGTCATGGCGATCACCATCGTGTGCGGCTTCTCGCTCCAGTATCTGATGGGGCGATCGACCTTCGCGGCGCCGCTGCGCGTGCACCTGCATGCCTGGCTGTTCATGGGCTGGGTCGGAATCTACGTGCTCCAGAACATTTTCGTGGCAACGGGGCGGATGCAGCTCCACCGCCGGCTCGGGTGGATCGCGGCGGTGTGGATCGTGCCGATGATCGTCATGGGGTTCGTCGTGACGGTCACGATGGTGCGGATGGGGCACGTGCCGTTCTTCTTCCGGCCGCTGCAGTTTCTGGTTTTCGATCCGCTGACCGTGCTCGCTTTCGCCGGACTGACCGCTGCCGCGATCAAGCTCCGGCGCCGCACCGAATGGCATCGCCGCCTGCACTTCTGCGCCATGGCGCTTCTGGTGGGGCCGGCCTTCGGTCGGCTGCTGCCGATGCCGATCCTGCAGCCATGGGCATGGGAGGCGTCGTTCGTCGCCTGTTTGCTGTTCCCGCTCGCCGGCGTCTGGGCGGATCAGCGGCGCAGCGGCCACGTCCATCCGGCGTGGGGCTGGGGGATCGGGACCATGATCAGCGTCTTCGTGCTGATCGAGGCCATCACCTACAGCGCTGCCGGCGCGGCCATTTACGGCGCAGCGACGGCGGGTTCGAAGGGGGCGGCAGTTGCGCCTCTCGAATTCGCGCCGCCACCGGTAGGCCCGCTGATGACGGGCCGCACTGAATAGGATCAGGCGGTCGCAGGCTTGCGCGCTCCCTTCGCCTTTGGCTTGGGCAGCGGCTCGAAATTTCGGGTCAACGCGCTTCCAACCTCGCCGGCGAGGCCGACGCCGTAGAAGCCGAGGATGATCGCCATCGCCGCGGGGCGCTGCCAGGCCGGAAGCTCAACTTGTGAGCCGCGCGTCCAGATTCGCCACCACGCCTTGCCGACCTTGCCGCCGAAGAACTTGAAGGCAAAGCCGAGCCGCCCGAGACGCGAGCGGGTCGCGGTCTGGAACGCCTGGTAGTCGCGATCCAGGCCCATCGTCCATGCGCGCCAGGCGAGGAACCTGTAGCCCGGATGCGGCGCGTGGACCGTCATGGCGTCGGCGGTGCGGGTGTAGTCGTATCCTCTGGCGGTGAGGTCGCGCAGCCAAAACCCACATTGCTTCTTGAAGGCGGGCAGGTCGGGGAACGGGTTCTTGCGGAAGAATTCGGTGCGGACGGCGCAATTGTTCGCGTGGATCTTCTCGCGCTTGACGGTCTTGCTTCGCTCGGAGCGCAGGTCGAAGATCCAGCCGAGCGCAAAGGTCTTCGAGAGCAGATCGTCGTAGCCGAGCACGGTGAAGCCGCCGACCGCCATGATCTTGGGGTCGGCGAACGGTTTGATCAAATTTTCGAGCCAGCCGGGCTCGGGAGCGGCGTCGCTGTCGAGCATGATCGACAGGTCCGTCTTCGCCTGGCCGATGCCGTAATTCTTGAGCTTGTAATAAGTGAGGCCGTCGGTCGGCACGATTTCCAGCTCGGCGAGATCCTCGAGCCGCGGGGCCATCGCCGTGAGCGCCCGCTCGATGACCGCGGGATCGACCGCGTTCCTGTCGTAGAGGTACATGATCCGCGGCCTGGCGCTCATCCGGGGAGCCACGTCGGCAATTTCGCGCTCGAGCGCCGCCATCGCTGCGCCCGTCCATTTGTCCTCGACGTCGATCGCATTTTCCCACTCGATCACGATGGTCACCACCGGAAGCGCTCCTGCCGCGGTTTTGGTGGGTTTTTTGGACATGGCGAGGACAAATATAGGTTCAGCCGGGCGTCAGGCCAGCCCTGTATTGATACACACCCCGGGTGCCGCGACCGGATTCGCTTGAAGTCCCTCTGCGCATCCACGATATATCGACGGTAGCGAACGGGCCCTTTGCCCGCGCGACAAGGAGATGAAATGGCCAATTGGCAAGACCCGCGCACGACGACCGGGGTGAATCCCGCCGCTGCGACGGTGGGCGTTCCGCGCGCCGCCCGCGATGCGGGCCTTCGGTCGTACATGCTTTCGGTTTACAACTACATGGCATCGGGCGTGCTGCTGACCGGCATCGTCGCGATGCTGTTCGCGCCTTACGCCGGGCAGGTGCTGATCGGCGCCAACGGCCAGGGCATGAGCCCGATCGGGTGGATCGTCATGCTGTCGCCGCTCGCGATCGTGTTCGCGATGAGCTTCGGCATGAACCGCATGGCAACCGGCACGCTGCAGATCCTGTTCTGGGCGTTCGCGGCGCTGATGGGCCTGTCGATGTCGACACTGTTCCTGGCCTTCACCGGGGTGTCGATCGCGCAGACCTTCTTCGCGACCGCGGCGGCCTACCTGGCCCTGAGCGTCTACGGCTACACGACCAAGCGCGACCTCAGCGGCATGGGCACGTTCCTGATCATGGGCGTGGTCGGCATCCTGGTGGCGATGCTGGTCAACATGTTCCTGCAGTCGAG
>DASSOE010000110.1:0-10777 GCA_035700945.1 Sphingomicrobium sp.
AATCGGGTTGATCTGGCCGTTGGCGCCGGCCTGCTGCCCATATTGATTGACCTTGTGATAGGCGACCACGACGAGGATCGCGATGAATATCCCGAGGCCCGACGTGCTGCGCTTGGGCGGGACCGCGAGGGCGACCGCGAGCAGCGGCAGGATGAACATCATCAGCACTTCGACCAGCCGGAAATTGAAATGGGCCTGGGCCTCGAGCTGCTGATGGCGGGTAGCGGGCCCGCCGCCGTAGCCCATGCGCCACAGCTCGTGCAGGTAAAGCTCGTCGGATTCGGCGCCGCCGCGGCGCCGGAACTGGTCGATCGCGGGCAGGCTGACCGGCAGGTCGTAGACCTCGAAGGCGAGCGTGCGCGGAGTCGTGAACGTCGGCGATTGCTGGACGAGCCGGCCCTGGACCAGGCGGAACAGGATGGTGTCGGGATCGTCGGTCGCGAGGAAGCGGCCGTGCTGCGCGGTCGCGGCGACGCTCATGCCCTTGCCGTCCTCGGTCTCGACGAAGATGCCGTGGAGCTGCGTGCCGTTCTTCTCGCTGCGTTCGATCCTGAGCGTCAGGCGGCGGCCGAGCTGGTTGAACTCGCCGACCTTGATTGCCGCGCCGAGCGCGCCCGACTTTAGGTCGAAGCGCAGGTTCTCGTATTTGTACTCGGTATAGGGCTGAAGGTAGCCGACGATAGCCAGGTTGATGATCGCCAGCGGCACGGTGTAGCCATAGGGCACGCGCAGAAGGCGGCCGTAGCCGACGCCGATGCCGCGCAGCGCGTCCAGCTCCGAGGACAGCGCGAGCTTTCGGAACGCGAGCAGGATGCCGAGCATCAGGCCGATCGGGATGCCGAGCGAGAGATATTCGGGAAGCAGGTTGGCGAGCATCCGCCACACCACGCTGACCGGACCGCCGGCGTCGACCACGTACTGGAACAGGCGCAGCATCTTGTCGAGCAGCAGCAGCATCGCCGCGAGCACCAGCGTTCCGATCAGCGGGACCGCGATGGACCGCGCCAGATAGGAGTCGACGAGACGAAGGCGGGGGAGAATCGCGGGCAAATTGAAGTCGTCCCAGCACCATCATTTGGCCGCAAAGGCAGCCGAGATTCCAACGCGGACCCGTGCGCCCGAACCGTCGGCCGCACCCGTTCGTTCGTCGCCTATAGCGGACCGCCCGGTGAATTCATGTTGAAAGTGCCGCCAGTTGAGGAAGCAGAGCGCCGGGCGGCGGACGGCTGCCCGCCGGCGGGCCACGCCGGGCCCTGCTCCAGCCGTCCGCGCATCGCCTTGCTGTCCAATCCCAAATCTACCGGGAACATCGCCCAGCTGCCGCTGATCCGCGAATATTGCGATGCCCACCCCGATGTCTTCCACTACGAGGTCGAGGAAGCGCGCCAGATCGGCGATGCAATGCGCATCATCGCCCGGGTCCGGCCCAAGGTGCTGGTCATCAACGGCGGCGACGGCACCGTCCAGGCGGCGCTCACCGAGCTGTACAACGGCGGCCATTTCGAGGGCGACCCGCCGCCGGTCGCGGTCCTTCCGAGCGGCAAAACCAACCTCATCGCGCTCGACCTGGGTGCGCGCGGCGGCGCGATCCAGACGCTCGAGCGGCTGATCGAACTCGCGCGCGCCGACGAGCTTTCGCAATATGTCGTGCCGCGCGAGCTGATCGCGCTGCGCCGCCGCGGCGCCGAGGACCGGCCGGTGATCGGGATGTTCCTGGGCGGCGCCGGGCTCGCCGAGACGATGCTCTACTGCCGCGACAAAATCTATCCGCTGGGGCTGCCCAACGGCATCAGCCACGCCCTCACCTTCGTCGCTTATGTCGCGCAGCTTCTGCTCAAGCTGAAGGCGAGCTTCCTGCCGTCGCTGTCGACCACGACCGATCTGGTGATGCCGCGGCACGACCGCATCTCGGGACGCTTCGCCTTCCTCGCCGTGACCACGCTCAACAAGATGCTGCTGTCGAACACGATCGGCGGCGAAGGCCGCGGGCCGCTCAAGGTGTTGGCGATCGAGGAGCGCGCAGGGTCGGTGCTGCGCGTGCTCGCGGCGGGGCTGACCGGCGGGTACAAGGGCAGGAAGATGCGCGGCGTCCATTTCGAGGAAGTCGACGAAGTGACGATCGAGGGCGAGAGCTCGCACCTGATCCTTGACGGCGAGACCTTCCGCACCGAGCGCGGCAACCCGATCAACCTTCAACCGGCGCACCCGCTGTCGTTCGTCAAGCTGGCGGCATAGCCGCGCATTTTCGCCAGTGCGGGCGCAGCGAAGCTTCAAGACAATGATTTCACACGAAGGATCTGCGCGCTTTGCGCACGTCACAGAGCCGGCCCCGTGAGCGATCTCCACAAGCTCGTAGCGGAGGAATTGAGCGCACCCGTCGACCCGCAGGTTAGCGCGGTCGCCGCCGCGATCGCGGCCAGGCACGGCGCGGCGAGCCGGGCGGTACTGTTCTACGGCTCGTGCCTCCGCCAGAAGCAGCTCGACGGGCTGATGCTCGATTTCTACCTGATCGTGTCCGATTATCGCGCGGCCTATGGGAAGCGCTGGCTTGCCGGGGCGAACCGGCTGATCCCGCCCAACGTTTTCCACTTCGAGCATGACGGGCTGGTCTCCAAATATGCGGTGCTGAGCGAGGCCGACTTCGCCCATGAGTGCCAGCCCGGGGCGTGGACCGTGTCGACCGCGGCACGGTTCGCGCAGCCTTCGCGCCTGGTGTGGAGCGCGGACGAGGCAGCAGCGGCGCGGGCGATCGAAGCGGTCAGCCGCGCCGCGCCGACGCTGCTCGGCTGGGCCTTGCCGCTGGTCGACCGCCGCGACGTGCCGGCGCTGTGGAAGCGCGCCTTCAAGGAGACGTTCGCGGCCGAGCTCCGGGCCGAGCGCGCCGGCCGCTCAGGCGCGATCGTCGAGGCCGATCCGGAACGCTACGAGCGGTTCGGAGCGGCGGCGCTCGAGACGATGTCCGCGCCGTCCCGCAGCCGCCGACAGGCGCTGCGCTGGTGGAAGCGCAAGCAGCGGCACGGCAGGCTCTACTCGGTCGCGCGGCTGGCGAAGGCGAGCCTGACCTTCGCCGGGGGCGCGGATTATATCGCGTGGAAAATCAACCGCCACGCGGGCACGGACATCAAGCTGAAGCCATGGCAGCAGCGGCACCCGCTGCTCGCCGCCGTGACGCTTCTGCCGAGGCTGATCCGCTCGGGGGCGGTGCGGTGATTGGTCTTCCCGAGCCGGTCCCGTGGAGGGGTGAGTCAATCTGCGCGGTGTCGGCGCACTCTCCCCTCCCTGGAAGGGAGGGGCTGGGGGTGGGTGCCGCCGAGGCACTCGGCGGCGCGTTCCACGATCGCGGCCACGACGCCGTCCGGGTTCTCGGTCACTTCGTTGTTCCAGATGCGCATGACCGTCCAACCTTCCTGCTCGAGAAATGCGTCGCGACGCCGATCGCTCGCCGAGTCCGCGTGCTGGCTCCCGTCCAGCTCTACGATCAGCTTCGCCTCACGACAGGCAAAGTCTACCGTGAACGGCCCGACCGGGAGCTGCCGAGTGAACTTGGGACGATAACGGGAGATGAGAAGCCAGAGCCGCCGTTCGTGCTTGGTCGCATTCCTGCGGAGCGCACGCGCCCGCTCCGTGCGGTCGTAAGGTACTCGGCGGCCCATGTTCGGAGACTAGCGCTTTTGCGCGCTTCGCGCACCCACCCCTTGGCCCCTCCCTTCCAGGGAGGGGAAGCATCCTAGCCTTTTGCCGCGGCTGCTGAAGTCCGGGGCGGTTCGCTAGCGGTTCGCGCGAGCGCGGCGGCGACGGCGCTGGCGAGGGCGCCGACGGTGAACGGCTTGCGCAGAAGCTCGTTGCGGCGGAGGTCGTCGCTCTCGCCGTCGCCAACGTAGCCGGTGACGAACAGCACCGCGAAGTCGCGCGCGCTCGTCTCCTTGAGGTGGCGGATCAACTCGGGGCCGGTCATCTCGGGCATGATCACGTCGCTGATGACGAGGTCGAACTCCTGCGCACGGAAGATCTCGATCGCCTCGGCGCCGCTGCCGCAGGCGACGGGCGCGTAATCGAGGTCTTCGAGCGCGTCGACCGTCGCGGTGCGCACCCGCGGGTCATCCTCGACCAGGAGGATGCGCGCGCCGGCGACATGAACGTCGGCGTCTTCGCGGCGCTGCGCGGCCGGGTGCATGCGGACTTCGGCGGCTTTCTCGGTGCGCGGCAGATAGATGGAGACGGTCGTCCCCCGCCCGACCTGGCTTTCGATCCCGACCTCGCCGCCCGACTGGTGAGCGAAGCCGAAAATCTGGCTGAGGCCGAGTCCGGTGCCCTTGCCCACCGGCTTGGTCGTGAAGAACGGCTCGAACGCGCGGTCGAGCACCTCGGGCGGCATGCCGCAGCCGGTGTCGGTGACGCTGACCTTCACATAGTCGCCGGGACGGATGTCGCCGACCTCGTTCGCGGCGAGGTGCACGTTCTCCGTCGAGATGCGCATCAGCCCCTCGCCTTCCATCGCGTCGCGCGCGTTGACCGCGAGATTGACGATCGCATTTTCGAGCTGGTGCGGGTCGACGTAGATCGCCCAGGCCTCGGGGTGGAGGTCGACCTCGATGCGGATGCGCTCGCCGAGGGTGCGGTCGAGGAGGTCGGACATGCCGCCGATCAGCCCGGTCGAATCAACCCGCTCGGGCAGCAGCGGCTCCGACCTCGCGAAGGAAAGCAGGCGCCGCGTCAGGGCGGCGGCGCGGGTCGCGCCTTCCATCGCATTGTTGAGGTGGATCATGATCTCGCGGCGCGGACCGTTGAGGCGCCGGAGCGCGAGGTCGATGCCGCCCACGACCACCGCGAGCATGTTGTTGAAGTCGTGCGCGATGCCGCCGGTCAGCTGGCCGACCGCCTCCATCTTCTGCACCTGGCGCAGCTGCGCCTCGGCGGCCTCGCGCTCCTGCGCCTCGGCCTTGAGCGCCTGGTTGGCCTCCCACAGCTCCTGCGTGCGGTCGCGGACCGCGAGCTCGAGCGCTTCGGCGCGCTCCGATTCCGATTCGGCGTGCTTGCGGGCGAGCCGGTTCTGCCGCAGCGACTGGAAGGCGATCACACCGAGGACGATCGCGCCGAGGCCGACGAGAATGCCGAACCAGCTCAGATAATTGGTGAACTGGTCCGCCTGGTTGGAGAAGAACTCGCTCTGCTGGATGCGGTTGCGCATCGAAGAGCGCTCGGCGCCGATGATCTCGTCCAGCTTGATATCCAGCCGGTGCCCGATGCTCGGGTTATCCCGGGTCTCGATCGCTGCCGCATAGAAATAACGGATGCCGGCGTCGCCCTGCTTTGCCGCGGCCGCCCGAGCAGCCAGCGCCAGCTGCTCTCCGCGCATCCGGTAGAGCTGTTGAGCCTCGGCGACGCGGCGCAACTGCTCGGGACTGCCGCGGAGGAGATCGCCGAGCTGGTTGATCTGGAATCCCGCCAGCTGCCAGTTGCTGACGTAAATGTTGCCGCTCGTTTCCTTGTCCTCGTCGAGCACGAAGCGGGCCAGCGCCGCCTCGGCCTGGGCGAGGCTCGCGCTGGCGTTGCGGACGACCAGCGCGACCTCATAGGAATGGCGTTCCGCGTCGAGCGCTTTTTCGCGGGCGTCGTTGGCGAATTTGACCAGGACGACCATGGCGACGAGGATCAAGGCTGCGGCAAGTCCTGCGGCCGCAGCGCCCCCTCTTCGCCAGTCGAAGCGGACTTCGTCCTCTTCCCCGTCCCCTGTCATCCGGCCAATCTAGTCGCGTTAACCATTCGGGGAAAGTGAAAGGTTCCCGGCAGAAAGCTCAACTGATACAGCCAGTTGCACGGCCTGCCGCAGCGAACATGCCGAGGATCTCCCCGACCTGGCTTTCGCTGTGGAGCGCGCACAGCGAGCAGCGCAGCAGCGTCATCCCCGCCGGGGTCGCCGGAGGCCGGGCGAGGTTGACGTATAATCCCTCTTCGAGCAGCGCCTCCCACATCGCGGCGCCGGTCTCGAGATCGGGCATGATGACGGCGATGATCGCCGACTGCGGATCCTCGGTGCCGAGCGTGAAGCCGAGCTGGCGCAGGCCGGCATGAAGGCGCCTGGAATTCTGCCACAAATGCTCGCGCTTGCCGGCGCTGTCCATGAGCTTGCGGATCGAGGTCGCCGCGGTGGCGACCACTGACGGCGGCAGCGAGGCGGTGAAGACGTAGGGGCGGCAGACCAGCCGCAGGATCTCGAACTTCGGGTGGTTCGAGACGCAAAAGCCGCCGACAGTCCCGACCGATTTGGAGAAGGTGCCGACGATGAAGTCGACGTCGCCGATCACGCCCTGCGCCTCGGCGACGCCGCGGCCGCGCTCGCCGATGAACCCCATCGAATGGGCCTCGTCGACCAGCACCATCGCGCCGGCGGCCTTGGAGACGGCGACCATCTCCTTGAGCGGGGCGACATCGCCGAGCATCGAATAGACCCCTTCGAGGACGACCAGCTTTCCGGCTTCCGGCGGGAGCCGCCTCAGCCGCTTGTCGAGCGCTTCGACATCGTTGTGACGGAAAGGCACGATCTGGGCGTTGCCGAGCGCACATCCGTCGTAAATCGAGGCATGGCTGTCGATGTCGAGGATGATGTAGTCGTCCTTGCCGGCGATGGTCGAGATCACCCCGAGGTTCGCCTGGTAGCCGGTCGAAAAGACCATGGCGTGGTCCATGGCGTAGAAGTCCTTGAGCGCCTGCTCGACGGCCTTGTGGCCGGCATAGGTGCCGTTGAGGACGCGGCTTCCGGTGGTGCCCGAGCCGAAGTCGTCGAGCGCCTTTTTGCCGGCCGCGATGACGTCCGGGTCGAACGTCATCCCCATGTAATTGTAGGTGCCGAGCAGGATCGTGCGCTTGCCGTTGCAGATCGCGACGGTGGGGCTTTCGACCTCCTCCATCACGAGGTTGAAGGGGTCGGTGAGGCCGCTCTCGAGGAGGGCCTCGCGCTGCTCGATCAGCGGGTCGAACTTGGAAAAGAGGTCGGTCATCCCACCCTCGTCACCCGCGCGAACGCGGGGGCCCAGCCAAGGGAAAAAACCTGGGTTCCCGCTTTCGCGGGAATGACGAGTTGAAGTGCGCGGTGCATCAGCCCTTCAGCCGCACCAGCGCGTCGACGAGCTGGCCGACGGTTTCGATCTCCGCCTGCATGTTCATGGTGATGATGACATCGAACTCGTCTTCGACGTTGGCGACGAAATCGAGCACGGTCAGGCTGTCCCATTCGAGGTCCTGCGCGAAGCGCGTGGCCTCGGTGATCGCGGCGCCCTTCTTGTTGAACGGCTCGATGAGCTGGACGGTCGTGGCGTAAATCTGCTGGCGGTCGGGCATGGCGGGCTCGTTAGTGGTCAGCCGCCGCCTTCGCAACGCAATCCGGCGCGATTAGGGCGCTTTGCGGCGGCGGTGAGGGCGCCGCGGCGATCAGCCGCGCTGCAGGTGAAGGTTCGTCATTTCGGGCGTCGGCGCCATGTTCGCATTCATGTGAGACATGATCCATATCGTCCCGATCATCACCAGGAATACAATCAGCACGCCGAAGGCGAGCGCAAGCACGTTGTTGGTGTTGTCCGGGCCGCTGGTGATGTGGAGGAAGAAGACCAGGTGGACTCCCATCTGGGCGATGGCGAGCACCACCAGGCCCGTCGCGACCCCCGGCCCCCACAGCACCGAGGTCGATGCGACCCAGAACGACACCGCCGTGAGCAGGAGGGCAAGCCCGAGGCCGATGACGTAGCTCAGGGATTCGCTCAGCAGGCTGTCGTGCGGCTCGCCGGGAGCGACGTTCATGTGTTCGGCTTCGGGTTCGGTCATGGCAGGGTCCCGATCAGATAGACGATAGTGAAAATGGCCACCCAGATGATGTCGAGCGCGTGCCAAAAGACGCTGAGGCAAAGCAGGCGCCGGATGATGTGCGGCTGAAAACCCTTGGCCCAGAGCTGAGCCATCATGGTGCCGATCCACAGGAGCCCGGCGGTGACATGCGCTCCGTGGCAGCCGACCAACGTGAAGAAGGCAGACAGGAAGGCGCTTCGCTGCGGCCCCGCGCCCTCGCCGATCATGATCGCGAATTCGTACAGCTCGATGAACAGGAAGACGGCGCCGAGCAGACCGGTCACGAGGAGCCAGACCTGGGCCCAGGTCATATTCGCGCGCTTGGCCGCGATCATGGCGAGGCCGCAGGTGAAGCTCGACACCAGAAGCGCGATCGTTTCGACCGCTACCAGGTTGCGGTCGAACAGCTGGTTGGTCGTCGGGCCGCCGTCGGTCGCGTGGACGAGCGTCGCATAGGTCGCGAACAGCGCCGAGAAGAGCACCATGTCCGAAAGGACGAACAGCCAGAAGCCGTAAGGGACGACGATGCTCTTCGATTCCGGTCCGCGCTGGCCTAGCCCGGTGTCCTCGGAGGCGCCGTGGGTCAGCCCGATGGTTGCAGCTTCGTTCGTCATGTCGACTGGCTCAGCTCGTGAAGATGTTCCATTCGGATGCGGCGCCGTTCGCGAGCGTTCTTCCTCACCTCCTCGACCGGGATGACATGCTCATGCTCGTCGCGCCACGCGTACCAGACCAACACCGCGAAGGCGCCGATGAGGCCGAGGATCGCCAGCCACCAGATGTGCCAGATGACCGCAAAGCCGCACAACGAAGTGAAGAATGCGCAGATGACACCGGTCGGTGTGTCGATCGGCATTTCGATCGGCTGGTAGTCAGGCTCCTCGATCAGCGCGACCTGCTTGATCGCGGTCTGCTTGCGGGTCCAGTAGGCCTCCTCACCGTGAACGTCGGGAAGCACCGCGAAATTGTAATGCGGCGGCGGCGACAGGGTCAGCCATTCGAGCGTGCGGCCATCCCACGGATCGCCAGTCACGTCGCGCCGCTGGTCGCGGGTCTTGATCGAGTACAGCAGCTGGACGACGGTCAGCACGATGCCGATGCCGATGATGACCGCGCCGAGCAGCGCCACGTTCAGCCACGGCGCCCAGGTGGGATCGGAAATGTGCTGCAAGCGCCGGGTCGCGCCCCAGAAGCCGAGCACGTAGAGCGGCATGAAGGCAAGGTGGAAGCCGATGAACCAACACCAGAAGATCGCCTTGCCCAGGCGCTCGTCGAGCGTGAAGCCGAACGCCTTGGGAAACCAGTAGGTGTAGGCCGCCATGATCGCGAACACGACCCCGCCAATGATCACCTGGTGGAAGTGCGCGATGAGGAAGAGCGTGTTGTGGACGATGAAATCGACCGGCGGCATGGCCAGCAGGACTCCGGTCAGGCCGCCGATCACGAAGGTGAGCATGAAGCCGATCAGATAATGCATCGGCACGCTGAAGCGGACCCGGCCGCCGTACATCGTGAACAGCCAGTTGAAGATCTTCACGCCGGTGGGAATCGCGATGACCATGCTGGCGATTCCGAACACGGCGTTGACATCGGCGCCGGCGCCCATCGTGAAGAAATGGTGCAGCCAGACGCAGAAGGAGATGATGCAGATGGCGAGTGTCGCGAAGACCATCGAACGGTAGCCGAACAACGGCTTGCCGGAGAAGGTCGCCGCCACCTCCGAATAGATTCCGAATGCCGGCAGGATGAGGATGTACACCTCCGGATGGCCCCACACCCAGATCAGGTTCATGTAGAGCATCGAGTTGCCGCCGCCGTCGTTCGTGAAGAAATGGAAGCCGAGGTAGCGGTCGAGCATCAGCAGGGCCAAGGTGACCGTGAGCACGGGGAATGCGGCGAGGATCAGCAGGTTGGCGGCGAGCGAGGTCCAGCAGAACACGGGCATCCGCAGGTAACTCATGCCCGGCGCGCGGATCTTGAGGATCGTCGTGACGAAATTGACCGCGGTGAGGACGGTCCCGACGCCCGATATCTGCAGCGCCACGAGATAGTAATCGACCCCGACCCCGGGCGAGAACCGGAGCTCGCTCAATGGCGGAAAGGCGAGCCATCCGGTCCGGGCGAACTCGCCCACGAACAGGCTGAGGTTGATCAACAGCGCGCCCGACGCGGTCAGCCAGAAGCTGACGTTGTTCATCGTCGGGAAGGCGACGTCGCGCACGCCGAGCTGCAGCGGCACGACAAAATTCATGAAGCCGATGACGAGCGGCATGGCGACGAAGAAAATCATGATCGTGCCGTGGGCCGAGAAGATCTGGTTGTAATGTTCGGGCGGCAGGTAACCCTGCGCCGCGCCGATCGCCAGCGACTGCTGGAGCCGCATCATGATCGCGTCGGCGAAACCGCGGACCAGCATCAGCAGGCCGAGGACGATGTACATGATGCCGATCTTCTTGTGATCGGTGGAGGTGATGTACTCGTGCCAGAGATAGGGCCACCAGCCCTTGCGCCACACCCAGATGGAAAGAGCGGCCAGCGCCGCGATCACGACCAGCGACGTGAACAGCGGGATCGGGTCGTGGAACGGAATGGCGTCCCAGCTGAGCTTACCGAACATGCCCAGCTCCCTGTGCTGTCGTGGGCGGGTTGTGGGGAAGGCGTTGCGTGCCCGGGACGCGGTCGGCGACGATCGCATCGAACAGCCCCGGCGCGACGGCGCCATAAGTCGTCGGCTTCACATAGCTGCTCGGCTTCGAAAGCTCCGCGTAGGCGCGCCCGTCGAGCGCCTGTCCGCTGACGCGCGCGCTCTGCGCCCACGACGCAAATTGCTGCGCCGGAAGCACGTGAGCCTTGAACTGCATGCCGGGGAAGCCGTCGCCGCTGAAATGGCCCGACAGCCCGTCATAGACGCCCGGCCGGTCCGCCTGCAGGTTGAGCC
>DASSOE010000111.1:0-105377 GCA_035700945.1 Sphingomicrobium sp.
GACCGAGGAGCTGTGGTTCGACGAATGGGAGCACGGCGGGCATCCATATTACGAGGCGCCGGAAGAGTATGAGAAGTGGAACCCGGTCAATTACGTCGCGAACTGGAAGACCCCGCAGCTCGTCATCACCAGCGAGAACGACTTCCGGATCCCCTACACGCAGGGCCTCGCCGCCTTCACCGCGCTCCAGCGCCGGAACATCCCCTCGCGCCTGCTGATCTTTCCGGACGAGAACCACTGGGTGCTGAAGCCGAAGAATAGTGTGCAATGGTATCACGAGGTGTTCGGCTGGATGCGCCAGTGGCTGGGCGAAGGCGCGTCGGTGCCGGATGCGGTGCCGGGAGCGGCGCCGGAGCAGACCGAGCGCGGGCAGTAACTCGTCATCCCGGCCTTGAGCCGGGATCCACCTGCCTCTTGCGCGCCGAAGAAAAGGTGGACCCCGGGTCAAGCCCGGGGTGACGGAGTGTTGATGCTTCCCCACCCCCCCGCTAACGCCCGCTCCGCATGACCGATCTCCCCAAGACCTTCGATCCCGCCGCGATCGAGCAGCGCTGGTACGAGCATTGGGAGCGCGAAGGGCTGTTCCGCCCGGACCGTCCCGACGCGACGCCGTGGACGATCGTCATGCCGCCGCCCAACGTCACCGGCTCGCTGCACATCGGCCATGCGCTCGACAACACGCTCCAGGACGTCCTCACCCGCCGCGAGCGGATGCTCGGCAAGGATGCGCTCTGGGTGGTGGGGACTGATCACGCGGGGATCGCCACCCAGATGGTGGTCGAGCGCACGATTGCCGGCCAAGGATTGAAGCGTCAGGAGCTCGGCCGCGAGGCCTTTCTCGAGATCGTCTGGGATTGGAAGAACACGTCTGGCGGGATGATCACCCGCCAGCTCCGCCGCCTCGGCGCGTCGTGCGACTGGGCGCACGAGCGCTTCACGATGGACGAGCGCTACCAGCGCGCGGTCACTTTCACTTTCGTCGAGATGCACAAGCGCGGGCTCATCTACCGCGACAAGCGCCTGGTGAACTGGGACCCGAAGTTCCAGACCGCGATCAGCGACCTCGAGGTCGAGACCAAGGATCAGCAGGGCAAGTTCTGGACCCTGAGCTACCCGCTCGCCGACGGCAGCCGCGCGATCCAGGTGGCGACCACGCGGCCCGAGACGATGCTCGCCGACATGGCCGTCGCGGTGCACCCGGAGGACGAGCGCTACAAGGCGCTGATCGGCAAGCAGATCAGGCACCCGATCACCGGCCGGCTGATCCCGATCGTCGCCGACGAGCACGCCGATCCGGAGCTTGGGTCAGGCGCGGTCAAGATCACGCCGGGCCACGATTTCAACGACTTCGAGGTCGGCAAGCGCGCGGGGATCAGGCCCGCCGACATGCTCAACATGTTCGACGCGCAGGCGTTCGTCGTCCAGACCCAGGATGGACTGATCCCGCAGGACCTGCTCGGCCTGAGCCGAGAGGATGCGCGCAAGGCGGTAATCGCCAAGCTCGAAGACGAAGGCGCGCTCGTCGGCGTCGAGGACCGAGTCATCCCGACGCCCTTCGGCGACCGCTCGGGCGCGGTGATCGAGCCGTGGCTCACCGACCAATGGTATGTCGACGCCGCCAAGCTCGCGCTTCCGGCACTGCAGGCGGTGAAGAAGGGCGACATCAGGATCGTGCCCGAGACGTGGAAGAAGACCTGGTTCAACTGGCTCGAGAACATCCAGCCCTGGTGCGTCTCGCGGCAATTGTGGTGGGGTCACCGCATCCCGGCCTGGTACGCCGAGGACGGCCACGTCTTCGTCGCCGAAACGGAAGAGGAGGCGAGAGCGCAGGCCGGCGGCAAGCCGGTCCACCAGGACGAGGACGTTCTCGATACCTGGTTCTCATCCGCGCTCTGGCCGTTTGCGACGCTCGGCTGGCCCGAGCAGACCGAGGACCTCAGCCGCCACTATCCCAACGACGTCCTCATCTCCGGCTTCGACATATTGTTCTTCTGGGACGCGCGGATGGCGATGCAGGGGATCGAGCTGATGGGCGAGGCGCCGTGGAAGACGCTCT
Organism: Sphingomicrobium sp.; assembly: GCA_035700945.1. GTDB lineage: Bacteria > Pseudomonadota > Alphaproteobacteria > Sphingomonadales > Sphingomonadaceae > Sphingomicrobium. The sequence continues at coordinate 2,057 of DASSOE010000111.1, forward strand.
ACCTCCACGGGCTGGTCCGCGACGCGCACGGCGCGAAGATGTCCAAGTCGAAGGGCAACACGGTCGACCCGCTCGGGCTGATCGACAAGTACGGCGCGGATGCGCTGCGCTTCACGCTGGCGGCGATGGAAAGCCAGGGCCGCGACATCAAGCTCGATGAGAAGCGGGTCGAGGGGTACCGCAATTTCGCGACCAAGCTGTGGAACGCCGCGCGCTTCCTCCAGATGAACGGCGTCGGCGCGAGCGACAGCATCGCCGCGCCCGAGGCCGAGCTTCCCGTCAACCGCTGGATCATCGGCGAGGTGGTCGAGACGCTCGCCAAGCTCGACCGCGCGTTCGACGAGCTGCGCTACGACGAGATGGCCGACGCCATCTATCACTTCGTCTGGGGCACGTTCTGCGACTGGTACCTAGAATTCGTAAAGCCGCTGTTTCAGCGCGGAACTGATGAGGAGAGCGGTGAAGATCGCGACTTCGCCACAGAGACTAAGTCGGTAGCAGCTTGGGCGTTCGATCAAATCTTGGTCATGCTGCACCCGCTGATGCCCTTCATCACCGAAGAGCTGTGGCACGCGATGGGCGAGCGGCCGTACGACCTGATCGTTGCTCACTGGCCGCATCCCGGCGACGAGCAAGTCTACGAACCGGAGAGGCGCGCCGCGGAATTCGCAATCGAGCTGATCGAGAAGATTCGTTCCGCTCGGATTGAAGTGAATGTTCCCGCCTCCGCGAAGCCGAAGATGATTGTGACTGAGTTCAATCATGATCTCCAAGACGAACTCTATTGGTTTTGGTTGGCAATTCAGCGGCTAAGCCGGATTGGCATCAGCATCGTCACGGACGTGAAGCCATTCCCAGGACAAACTAGGATCGAATCAGTCGAGCGCGAGATTGAAAGAGAACACGCCAAGAAGGGCATTCAGATCACCATGCCGGGAATGCTCGCGATTCTGGAGCTCGAAGGTTTAATCGACTTCGAAGCGGAGAAGACGCGCTTGGAGAAAGGCGCCGCCGCCGCCGAGAAGGAACGCGACAGCCTCGCCCAGCGGCTCTCCAATCCGAACTTCACCGAGCGGGCCAAGCCCGAGGCCGTGGACAAGGCGCGGGCGGACCATGAGGCGAAGGCCGCGGAAGCCGAACGCCTGCGTGCTGCGTTGGAGCGGCTGGGCTGATCTGTGCCCCGGCGTAGGCCGGGGTCCAGGCCGCTGCGAAGCAGCGGTTCCCGCTGCCCTGGGCCCCGGCCTTCGCCGGGGTACAGCAAGGAGAGCGAATGGCAGACGCAGCACGGCCAAAACCCGCACGCGGCGACCTCACTCAGGGGCCGATCGGCAAGACCCTGCTCGCCTTCGCTCTGCCGACGCTCGCCTCGTCCATCCTCCAGTCGCTGAACGGCACCATCAACGCCATCTGGGTCGGCCGCTTCCTCGGCGAGAGCGCGCTCGCGGCGACGTCGAACGCCAACATGGTGATGTTCCTGCTCACCGCCTTCGTGTTCGGCTTCGGCATGGCGGCGACGATCCTCGTCGGGCAGGCGTGGGGGCGGAAGGACGTGGACGAGGCGCGGCGGGTGTTCGGAACCGCGGGCGGGTCGTTCCTGCTGGTCACGATCGTCATCGCGTTCGCCGGCTGGCACCTGTCGCCAGCGATTCTCGACCTGCTGGGCACGCCGGGCGATGCCGCGCCGCTCGCGCTCGCCTATTTGCGAGTGATCTTCCTCGCCATGCCGGCGCTGCTGCTGCTGACGCTGGCGATGATGGCCCTGCGCGGCGCCGGCGACAGCATGACGCCTTTGTGGTTCATGATCGTCGCGGTCCTCCTCGACAGCGCGCTCAACCCGATCCTGATCCGCGGCCTCGGCCCAGCGCCGGAGATGGGCATCGCCGGCTCCGCGACCGCGACCCTGATTGCCAATTACGCGGCCTTCCTGGGGCTGATCGGCTACATCTATTTCAAGGACCTGCCGTTGCGGCTGCGCGGGCGTGAGCTGCGCTATTTGTGGTGCGACCTCGCGATCATGAAGACGATCGTCGTCAAGGGATTCCCCATGGGCCTGCAGATGGTCATCATCTCCTTGTCCGCCCTCGCGCTGGTCGGCCTCGTGAACCGCGAGGGCGTGGCAACGACGGCGGCGTTCGGGGTGGCGATGCAGCTGTGGACCTATGTCCAGATGCCGGCGATGGCGCTCGGCGCGGCCGTCAGCGCGATGGCGGCGCAAAACATCGGCGCGGGCCTGTGGCACCGCGTCGGCCGGATCACGCGCGTCGGCATCGTCCAGACGCTGGTGATCACCGCGGCGATGATCGTCGCGCTGACGCTGGCCGACAAACCCGTGCTCGCCCTGTTCATGGGCGGCGACAGCCCGGCGCTTCCGATAGCGGAGCACATCCATGCCGTCGCGACCTGGAACTTCCTGCTGTTCGGCGTGATGATGGTGCTGTTCGGGACGGTGCGCGCGAACGGCGCGGTGTGGATCCCGCTGATCGTGCTCACGGTCGGGCTGGTCCCGGTCCGCTTCGGCTACATATTCGCGACCTACTCCTGGCTCGGCGCGGACGCGATCTGGACCAGCTTCCCGGTCACCTCCGCCATCAACCTCGCGCTCGCCATCGGCTTCTACGTCCACGGCGGCTGGAAGAAGGCGCGGATGACCGTCGGCGAGCGCCCCGATGAAGAGGAATGCATCGAGGAAGCCCTCGCCACCCGCGAACCCGGCGGCGCGCTCAAGCCCGCGGGATAAGCCGTCATTGCGAGGAGCGTAGCGACGCGGCAATCCAGTCACCGCGGCTGGATTGCTTCCCCCGGCTCTGGCCCGGGGTCGCAATGACGGTATAGGGGCCGCTATGACAGCTTCCTTCCCCGCCCTCCGCATGCGCCGCGGGCGATCGAGCGCGTGGATGCGCTCGATGCTGGCCGAGAACCGCCTTCACCCGTCCGATTTCATCTGGCCCCTGTTCGTCTGCGACGGCGACGATTGCGAGCAGCCGATTGCCGCGCTTCCCGGCGTCAGCCGCTGGAGCATCGACCGCCTCGGTGCGAATGCGCGTGAGGCCGCGAACCTCGGCATCCCCTGCATCGCGCTCTTCCCGAACACCCCAGAGCCGCTGCGCACCGACGACGCCCGCGAGGCGCTCAACCGCGAGAACCTCATTTGCTCGGCGATCAAGGCGATCAAGGACGCGGTGCCGGACATCGGCGTCCTCACCGACGTCGCGCTCGACCCCTATACCGCGCACGGCCACGACGGGCTGATCGACAGCGAGGGCAACGTCGTCAACGACGAGACTGTCGAGATTCTCGTGCAGCAGGCGCTGGTCCAGGCCGAAGCCGGCGCCGACATCGTCGCCCCCTCGGACATGATGGATGGCCGCGTCGGCGCGATCCGCGAAGCGCTCGCGCGCGAAGGGCACCAGAACGTCGCGATCATGGCTTATGCGGCGAAATATGCGTCCGCCTTCTACGGCCCGTTCCGCGAGGCGGTGGGCTCGCTCGGACGGCTCAAGGGCGACAAGCGCGGCTACCAGATGAACCCGGCCAACGCCGAGGAAGCGCTGCGCGAGGTCGAGCTCGACCTTGCCGAAGGAGCGGACTTCGTGATGGTGAAACCCGGCCTGCCGTACCTCGACGTCGTCGCGCGGGTCAGGCAGGCGTTCGGCGTTCCCACCTTCGTTTACCAGGTGAGTGGCGAGTATGCGATGATCGAGCATGCCGCCGCCGCGGGCGCCGGCGACCGCGAAGCGTTGATCCTCGAGACCTTGCTCGCCTTCAAGCGCGCCGGCGCGACCGGCGTCCTCACCTATCACGCGCTGGACGCCGCCCGCCTGATCGGCGGCTAGCCCCCGATCCGACGTTGGATCGCGTCGATCCGGCTGGTTTGCCCGCGGGCGATCGCCAACACCTCCGCCGCCGCGCTCTGGATCGCATCGAGATCGTTGGGCGCGATGCCCCCCTGGGTCTGCAGCGCGTTCGCGCCGAGGGCATCGACATCGCCGAGGGCGACGGCGGTCGCGCGCCGCGCCGCAATCGCCGCCGAAAGCGCCTGCTCGGCGGCGATCCAGCTCTCGCTCTGCGGCGCACCGGCGGCCGCCGCAAGCCGCTCTGCCTCGGCGATTGCGGGCGCGAATTCCGCGTCGCCCGCCCGCGCCTGCGCGACCAGCGCGTCGAGCCGCGCCGCAAGCGCCGGAGCAACCGGCCGGTCATTGACCGGCCTGACGGGCTCCAGCCGCGGATCGATCGACTCCGCCGCACGCGGCTGAAGCGACGGGTAGGGCCCGCCTGAAGTCGAGCACGCGGCAAGCAAAAGCACCGGCAGGATCAGCGGCTGACGCATCGCTGCGCCTGTAAGGGGAAAATGGCGCGCCCGGAAGGATTCGAACCTCCGGCCCCCAGATTCGTAGTCTGGTGCTCTATCCAGCTGAGCTACGGGCGCGCGGATTGCCGAATTGGCAGGGGCGCGACATAGGGGCGGCGGCCGCATGGCGCAAGCCTTCCGGAACGCTGCCGAAGCGCCTTCGTTTGCGCCGCGCATGAGCGACGATCGGAGCCTCAACAGCGCCTTGAAGCGCAACATCGACGCGCTTCGCCGTCGCCGCGTCGTCAAGGAGGAGCGGGCGGCGCTCGACGAGAAGCTCGCGCGCGCCATGACGCGCTTCGCCGGCAGCATGCGATTCGTCTATGTCCATGGCTTCGTCTACGGAGCCTGGATCCTTGCCAACCTTGGCTGGATCCCCGGCGTCCGGGCGTGGGATCCGAGCTTCGTCGTGCTGGCGATGATCGCTTCGGTCGAGGCGATTTTCCTCTCGACCTTCATCCTCATCACGCAGAACCGCATGGCGGCCGCGGCCGACCAGCGGGCGGAGCTCGACCTCCAGGTGGGGCTTCTCGCCGAGGCCGAAATCACCAAGCTCGTCGAGCTGGTTTCGATGATCGCAGAGCGGATGGAGGTTCCGGCCTCCGAGCAGCACGAAATCGACGAAATGAAGCAACGGGTCGCGCCGGAGGCGGTGCTCGACGCGATCGAGGAACCCGAAACGGAATCCCGCTGAAGCGCGCTGTAAAATTCTCGTTAACTTTCGTTAGCTGAAATGGTAGCATCCGTCGGCCGGTTCGGGTTCAGCCCGACGGCAAAGGGGGGTCCGCCCTCTCTGGCGCGAGGGCGGGCCTTCATGTGATCCGATCAGGCGACGATCGCGAGACCGAGGATCGCCACGATCACGAGCAGCCCGATGACCCCGGCTGCGAGCGCCAGCCTGAGCCGGTCGCGGCGCATTTCCTCCCGCTCCACTTCGAAGCGGCGGCGGCTCTTTTCAGCGAAAAACTGTTCCCAATCCTCCACGTCCACGGTGGATTGGATGAATTTCCGATGGAAGCAAGATTAACTTGCGACGGCGCTCTGGATGCAGGCGGTGCTGGCGATGGCGCGCTGGGCGAAATCCTCCGCAAGCTTGGCATGCCATGCGCGCGCGGTGTCGGTCATGGCCCGTTGCGCGGCCATCCGTTCCTCGACTGCGCGGCGCCGGTAGTAACGCTCGTTCGACTCCACTGGGTCCCCCTCCGCTAGAGAACCCGCCGACCATCCACCCGGAATGCCTAAGAGATGGTAAATATCCACAGGCGGGGATGCCGCTTCTGCAACAAATCAAATCCGCGGCGGCGGATGTGCCACACTGGAACAGCCTTCGTGCCCCGCAATGACACGGACGGCGGCCAGGCAGATCATCCTTGAAACCTAACGACTCGCCGCTCGTTGACCGGTGAAATGGTTTCGAAGGAACGCACCATGCTGAGTTCGATCGAGTCCCGCCGCAAAGCCTTCAACCCGGCTGTGCGCGGCTATCACGCCGTTTATCACGACGGCGAAGTCAACCACTGTCCGGGATGCGGGCGGACGCACTGGCTGATCGGCCGCATCTCGGCCGAGTGCGCCTTCTGCTCGACCGCGCTTCCGCTCACCGACGCGGCGACGCAGGGGCCTGCGGCGGCACCGGTGTTCTGGAGCGGGCGCCGCCCCAGCTATGCCGAGCTCGACGCGGCTTAGCCTCTAGGCAAATCTCCATATTTCTCCGTGGGCGCCATCATACTATGGTGGCGCCCATGACGAAGAGACTCGCCCTCCTGATCGCCATGCTCGCGACCGCCTCGACGGCTCATGCCGGCGCGTCCAATTTCACCCTGGTCAACGCGACCGGCACGCCGCTTGCCGACCTCTCGATCCGGCGCGCCGGGACAGAGGAGTGGAAGCCGCTCGCGGCGGCGCCTGCGCCGGGCGCCCGCGCGCCGATCAAGTTCGACAATCCCGATTGCGCGTTCGACATCCGCGCGGAGGTCGCCGGGAAGCAGCCCATCACCTGGGCCGGTGTCAATCTGTGCGACGTGAAATCGGTAGTTCTGAAGCGTGACGAAGCGGCTGGCGCGTGGGTCGACTACGATCAGTGAGCACCCGGCGCCGTAATGGCGCCCGATAGGCAACGCCGGCGAGCGCCGGCTGCGGCTTTACCGAATCGAGCAGCTTGGCGCCGGCAATGAACACCACCCCGGTGCAGGCAAGCGCCAGCAGAACGCCGCCCCAACCGGGATAGGTTTCGAGGTAGAGCCGGCCGCGCTCGACCGCGCCGAGCGCGATGGCATAGATCACCAGCCACGCCTCGAGGCGCGTCTTGATCGTGAACAGCCGGCCGAGTTTCCTGAGCATCACCATCGTTAACGCATGAACGCCTGAATGGCTGTTTTGCGCCGTTCGGATGCTAAAGAACAGGGTTAAAGTGACGGTAACACCTGACCATTTGTCCCGCTGCGGGACTAGGCGGAAGCGAGCTCGGACAGCCCCAGGGTGTCGAGCAGCGCCGAGCGGGCGCGTTCGACCTCGGCGATCAGTTCGGGCCGCTGCAGCTCGTGGTGGGCGATTTGCTCGGGCCAGTGCTGGCCCACCACGTCCGCGATGCGGTCGAGCTTTGCCTCGTCGACAAGGAAGCGCGGGTCGACGGTGGCCGGATCGGCGACCACCCGTAGCCTGAGGCACGCCGGGCCGCCGCCGTTCGCCATCGACTCGCGCACGTCGACCACTTCGACCCGGCGGATAGGTCCGTTGCCGGCAAGGTGCCGCTCGATCCAGCGCCACACCGACGCCGTCTCGCGCGCTTCGGCGGGGACGATCAGCGTCATCTCGCCGTCCGGAGGACTCACCAGCTGCGCGTTGAACAGGTAAGACTTGACGGCATCCTCGAGCGGGACTTCTGCCGCGGCAACCTCGACATATTCGAAGCCGGAAACCTTCGCCTGGCAGGCATCGAGCAGCCGCTGCTTGTCCGCGAAGGCTTGCTCGTGCGCGAAGAGGACGCGCTGGTTGGAGACCGCGACGACATCGTTGTGGAACGCGCCGGCCGCGATCGCTGCCTCGGACTGCTGGACGAAGACCGTTCGTCCCGGATCGAGCAGGTGCAGCCTGGCGATCGCCTTGGACGCTTCGACATGCTGGCGCGCCGGGAAGGCGCTCCCCGATACGCCGTAGACGAAGATCTCGAGCCCGGGCTGGGCGTGGCCGCTCGCCAGGCGCATATGGTTCGCGGCGCCTTCGTCGCCGAACGCCGGCGGCACAGGCGGATGGACCTGGAAGTAAGCTCCGTCCCGGAACGCGACGAGCAGCTGGCTCAGGGTCGAGCGCCACTCGAGGCTCCGGTGCGGCATGGTCCGAAGGTTCGCGACCGTCAGGTGGCACTTGCGGTCGGCGGTGTCCGGCGCCGGCGATACGGTCGCCGCATTGGCCGCCCACATCGGCGATGCCGACATCGCGTTCGCGGCAATTGTCGTCTCGGCCTCTTCGATGCTCGTGCCGAGCCGCGCCAGCCAGCCGCGGTGCGGCCGCTGGTGGGGAAGGAAGATGCCCTGGGCCAGCCCGAGCGCCAGATTGGCGCGCATCTTGTCGATGCCTTCCAGCGCAGCCGCGCGCGGCCGTGACACCTGGCCCCCGTGGCGCATCGACGCGACATTGCCGAAGCTCAGTCCCGCATAATTGTGGCTCGGGCCGACGACCCCGTCGAAATTGATTTCAATGAGCGGCATTAGATGTCCTTTCTCCGTCATTGCGAGGAGTGCAGCGACGAAGCAATCCAGTTCAGCGGCGTTACGGGTGCGCGACGTCCGGAAATAGATCGCGCCAGTCCGGGTTCATCGCTTCGATGAGTGCGAGCTTTTTGGCACGGAAGCCGGCCTTGATCTGCTTCTCGCGAGTGATTGCCTCGTGCATTGTCGCGTGGACTTCGAACCACACCAGAAGCTTGCAGCCGTACCGCTTCGTAAAGTCCTCGATCAGACCCTCGCGATGTTGCCAGGCACGATGCAGCAAACTCGAGGTCACGCCTGTGTAGAGCGTGCCGTTCCGCCGGCTAGCCATGATGTACGCCGTCGGCTGCTTCACTGGATTGCTTCGCTGCGCTCGCAATGACGAAGGGGAAGCATCAGCGCGCAACCATCAGGATTTCGTCGCCGACGCCGACCTCGAGCAGCTCGGCGGCTTCGGCGTCGATGCAGACGCCCTTCTTTGGAAACCTCTTCACGCTCGTGTAGCAGCAGCGGAAATCCTTGAGTCTTCCGGCCGCGACGAGCGCCGTCGCCTTTCCTCCCTCGCCGATTTCGCACACCTTCTCGAGCGTCGACTCGCGCACGCTGCGGATGTCGTCGGTGTCGGCAGTGACCGTCGGGCCGCCGTCGAAAATGTCGACATAGCGGTCGAAGTAAAAGCCTTCCTCCTCGAGCATCCGCAGCGCCGCCTTGCCGCTCGGGTGCGGCTGCCCCATCACCGCCTTTGCTCCGTCGGTCAGCAGCGCGACATAGACGGGCGAGCGCGGCATCAGGTCGGCGATGAACTGGGTGCCGTGGACTGCATTGAACTCGTCCGCCTCGGGGAAGGTCATGCCGAAGAACTTGCCGGCGAGCGCGTCCCAGAAGGGCGCGTTCCCTGCCTCGTCCATCACGCCGCGAAGCTCCGCCAGCGTTCGGTCGCCGAACCGCTGCCGGTGCAGCTTCATGAACAGATAGCGGCTGCGCGCCAGCAGCGAACCCCAGCCGCCGGCGCGCAGTTCGGGATGGAGGAACAGACCGCCGACCTCCGACGAGCCTTCGAGGTCGGTGGTCAGCGTGAGCAGCTGGTTGCGGAACGTCTTGCCGAGCTCGGGGCTCGACTGGGTCAGCGTGCTCAGGTGGTAGGAATAGAAGGGCTGGGTGACACCGACCTGCCCGAACACCTGGCAGGTGCCGCGGATCCGGTTCGTCTTCGGGTCCTCGAGGACGAAAACGTAGAGGTCTCCGGTCTGGCTTTCCTCTTCGCGCTCGAAGCTTCGCATCGACCGGTCGAGCTTGGCGACGAGAGTCTGCCGGTCGGGCGGAAGGTTGGTGAAGCCGCCGCCGGTCAGCTTCGCCATCTGATAGATGGCCCTATAGTCATCGCCCGTCGCCGGCCGCACACGATAAGTCATGCTGCCTCCGCCAGGCGCAGGATCGTGACGGCCGACAAAGCGGCTCGCTCGCCGAGGCTTTCGGTGATCAGATACTCCTCCATGCTGTGGATCTTGCCCCCGCGAACCCCCATCGTGTCGACCACGGGCACGCCGCACGCGGCGATGTTGTTGCCGTCGCAAACGCCGCCGGAGGGCTGCCAGGCGATCGACTGGCCGAGATCGGCGCCGGCCTGCTTGACGAGGTTGAACAAGGCCTCGGCTTCGGTCGTGAGCGGCTTGGGCGGGCGTCCGAAGCCGCCGCTCAGCTCGATCTCGACTTCGCGCCCGGCGCGCACAGCGGCGACTGCTTCCTCAATCTCCTGTTTTGTCGCCGCTTCGATCTCCGGTGTGCGCGGGCGCATGTTGACGCGTAGGATGGCGAGGTCCGGGACGACATTGCTGGGGCCGCCACCCTCTATGCGCGAGGGGTTCACCGTCAGCCCGTCGCGCTTCAGTCGGTCGAGCCGCAGCGCGAGATCGGCGGCGGCGAGCAGCGCGTTGCGCCCGTCCTCGGGATTGCGCCCCGCGTGCGCCGAGCGGCCGCGCACGACGATCGCGAAATTGCCGCTTCCCGGCCGCGCGCCTGCCAGCGTGCCGTCGGGCAGCGCCGCCGGTTCGTACGTCAGCGCCGCGCGCTTGCCCTGCGCCGCCTGCCCGAGCAGCGCCGCCGAGCCGAGCGAGCCCACTTCCTCGTCGCTGTTGATCACGACCTCGTAACCGATCCGGTCGGGGGCAGGGCTCCGCTCCACCGCTTTCAACGCCGCGAGCATGACCGCAAGGCCGCCCTTCATGTCGGCGACGCCGGGGCCACCCAGCACCCCGTCCTCGAGCCAGCGCGTCTGCTGGAACGCGTGATCCACGCCGAACACCGTGTCCATGTGGCCGGTGAGGAGCAGTTGCAGGCGGGCCGTCGGCCGCACCGTCAAATGGAGGTGCCGACCGTGCTTGATCTGCACCGTCCTGCCGTCCGCGCCAACCGCTTCGACCGGCTGCGGCTGCTCCAGCCGGAGCACGCCCGGCAGCGCGGAGAACGCGTCGGCGAGCAGCTCCGCCATCCGCTCCAGTCCCGCAAGGTTGCGCGAGCCGCTGTTGACCGCCGCCCAGGCGAGCACCTGATCGAGCATCGGCTCCGCCGAAGCCCGTTCCACCGCATCGCGTTCGCTGGACGACAAGTGCCCCATCGGGCCGCTCCTAGCCAAGCCCCTTCAGGAAGGCCACACCGCTGGAGTAGCGATCGGAACGGCGGCTCTACTCCGCCGCTTCGGCCATCCCCAGCCGCTGTTTGGCCGATGCAAGCATTGCCTTGAAGCGCGGATCGTCGCGGATCGAATCGAGGTCCGGATCGACTTCTAGATGGCGGACCTCGGTGGTGCTGCCCGTATTCTCGAAATAGGGCTGCAAGGCCTCGATTGCGCCTTCGCGATCGCCGAGATCGTGGGCGAGCGCGCAGGCGATATTGTACCGGCCGAGCAGGTTGTCCGGATCGAGCAGTAGCGCACGTCGCGCCCAGTCGCGCGCCCGCTCCTGCTCGCCCAATGCTGCCAGGGCGCCGGCGCCCATTGCAAGAGCCGAGCAGTTCGTCGGGTCCCTCGCGATCACGACCTCCATGCGCGCGACCGCCCGTTGCGCCGCCTTCCGTGCATTCGCGGTATCGCCGATGGCGTCGTAGCAGGTGATGAGCATCGCCGAATTGCGCCAGTCCGTTTCCATCAGGGATGCGGCCTTCTCGAAAAACGGAATGGATTCACGGATGTGGCCCGAGCGGAAAAGGATGCGCGCCGCCTCCCGGTTCACCTCCCACGATTCCGGATCGAGCTTGAGTGCGCTTCGAATCTGCTCTTCCGCATCCTTCGCATGGCCGCCTTCCTCCAGGTAGCGCGCCTTGATGCAATGGCCTTCCGGCAGGTTGGGGTTGAGCTCGATTGCCCGTTCGGCCGCCGGAAGGCCGTTCTGGTCGAGGCCGTGCACGAAGCGGAGCTCCAGTTGGGCGAGTCCAAGCAGGGCCCAGGCCTGCGCGTAATTCGGATCGAGCGCGACCGCCTGCTCGCAGAAGCGGACGATCGCCTTGTCGCGGGCGAGGTCGCCATAGGACCCTTGTATCCACTGCTGCCGAGCCATGAGGTAGAGGTTGTATGCTTCGACGTCGGACGTGCCGCGTTTCTCGATCGCCTTCTTCTCGGTGGGCAGCAGCTTGACCTTCAGCGCGTCGACGATCGCTTTGGAAATTTCGTCCTGAATTTCGAATATATCGGTGAGGTCCCGGTCGAAGCGGTCGGCCCAGAGATGCTTGCCGGTCGAGCCGTCGATCAGCTGGGCGTTGATCCGCACCCGGCTCCCCGCCTTGCGGACGCTCCCTTCGAGCACGTGGCTGACTCCGAGCTGCTTCGCGACCTCCTCGACATTGGGGTTCTGGCCCTTGAAGCCGAAGGCGGTGTTGCGCGCGACGACCTCGAGCGCGGAGACCTTCGACAAATCGGTGGTGATGTCCTCGCTGATTCCGTCGCTGAAATATTCCTGCTCCGGCTCGCCGCTCATGTTCACGAACGGAAGCACGCAGATAGACGCGCGCACCGCCTGTGCCCGCGGAGCAGAAGGTTCCGGGGAAGAGGCGTCTTCGCCCGGTCCGCGGACCAGCGCGGCGACGCTGCCCTCGAGCTTGCGCCAGCCCGCCGAGCCCGTGTCTCCGCCCCAGCCGCTGAGATCGGCGCACTGGATCTGGTTGAACGGCATCGGCGGCAATGCGCCGTCGAGCTTCGCCTGGACCAAAGTCCCGGCCTCGCGCGCGCTGTCGGCCTCCGCTCGGACCCAATGAGACTTCGCCGATTCACCCGACCACAGGACGACGACCGCCTTGGCGGACTTCAGCCGCTCCTCGATGACGTCCGAATAAGCGCGGTGCGCCGGCAGCTCGTCGTCGCGCCACACGCTGAATCCCTGCTCGCGCAGAAGCTCGGCGATCCGATGCGCTTCGTCCTCGCTTGGGCGAGCGTAGGAGATGAAGACGTCGCGCGTGTCAGGCATGGGCCGCGGATTCGGTCATGCCCAACCGCTGCCTTGCGGAAGCGACCATCTCCTTGAACCGCGGGTGCTCGCGGACGGGATCCATGTCGGGATCGATCTCGGGATGGTGGATGTTTCCGGGACTTTCGATCCGGTCGAAATATTCCTGCAGCAGGTCCAGCGCCCCCTCCAGGTCGGCATCGCGGAAGGTCAGCGCGCAGGCGGCATTGTACCGGACCAGCAGATTGTCGGGGTCGAGCAGCAGCGCCCGCTCGACCCATTCCTTGCCGCGCTCGATCTCGCCCAGGATGATCAGAGAGCTTGCCCCGGCCGACAGCGCGGCGCCGTTCGTCGGGTCCTTCGCGAGCGCCTTCTCGGCGCGTTCCAGCGTCCGCCGCGCCGAGTTCATCATCGCTTCGTCGTTGCCGGTCTCCAAATAGCAGGTCTGCAGCATCAGACAGCTGTGGAAATCGGTATCGAGCAGCTGCGACGCTTTCTCGAAATATCGGATCGCGTCGGTCATCCTGTCGCGCCGGAACATGATCCGCGCCGCCTCGCGATTCACTTCCCACGACTCAGGGCCAAGCCGCAGCGCTTGCGCAAGCTCCTTGTCAGCCTCTTCCCTGCGCCCTTGCTGCTCGAGGTAGCGGACCTTGACACAGTGCGGCTCCGCGAGCCGCGGGTTGATTTCGAGCGCGCGCTCGGCGGCCGGCAGCGGGTCCTGGTCCTTGCCGTGCCAATAGAGCAGCTCTGCCTGCGCCAGCGCCATCAGCGTCCACGCTTCCGCATAATTGGGGTCGAGCGTAATCGCCTGCTTGCAGATGCGCATGATCGCCTCGTCGCGGCGCTCGTTGCCCCAGGTTCCCCAGATCCACTGCTGCCGGCCCATCAGATAGAGGTTGTAGGCCTGCGGGTTCTGGGTCCCGCGCTTGTCGATCGCCTGCTCCTCCGACGGCATCAGCTTGAGCCGAAGCGCGCGCACGATTTCCTTCGAAATCTCGTCCTGTATTTCGAAAATGTCGTTGAGGTCGCGGTCGTAGCGGTCGGCCCAGACGTGGTCGCCCTCGGCGCCGTCGATCAGCTGCGCCGTGATTCGGACGCGGTTGCCGGCCTTCCGAACGCTGCCTTCGAGGACGTAGGTGACGCCAAGCGTCTTCGCGACGTCCTTCACGTCGACCGTCTGGCCCTTGAAGGTGAAAGCGGTGTTGCGCGCGATGACCGAGAGCGCGGAGACCTTCGACAAGTCGGTGATGATGTCCTCGGAAATGCCGTCGCTGAAATATTCCTGCTCGGGGTCGCCGCTCATGTTGATGAACGGAAGCACGCAGACCGAGGCGCGCTTCTGCTTCTTCGCGGGCTTGTCCGCGCGCGCGGCGCTGTCCGGCTGCACCTGAGTGCCGCAGGTGCGCTCGACCGCTTCGAGAAGCTCGCCGATCGCCTTCGGCTTGCCGGACCCGTCCCACGCGCCGAGGTCGATCGTCTGGAATTGGCGGAAGCCGAGCGGCGGCTTTGCCGAGCCGAGCGAAACCGGCACCAGCCGCCCTGAATCGCGCCCTTCGCCCGCTTCGTCCTGCACCCAGGCGGAATCGATCGACTGCGGCGACCAGATCACCACGACCGCCTCCGCTTCCTTCAGCGCGCGATCGATCTCAGACGCGAACCGCGATCCGCCGTGGAGGTGCCGGTCCCACCACACGTCGTGGCCCGCTTCGGAGATGCAGCTCGCCAGGCTCCTGGCAGCCTCGACATCGTCGCGCGCGTAACTGAGAAATATCCGGGCCAATCATTCTCCCCCGAAGGCCACGTCACTCTGCGCCGAAGCAAGTTAACCTGCAAGCACAGCGGCGGGCGTAAACGCCCTTATACCTTGCGATTGCGTCGAATCCGGCGGGCGACTCCGGTCAGGCCCCGTTGAAGTTCACGTGTATCACCACTATAATACACCTGAAGGAGTCATGCCGATGTTCGAAAATCCAGTCGCCAAGCGGAGCGCGATTGCAGCCGCGATCGGTGCTGTCGTAGCCATCCCCCTTCCCTTCGTGGGACCGATCCTCGGCGCGATCGTCGGCGGCGGCATCGGCTATTTCACCGCCGAGCGGCGGAGATGAGTTCCGGCGTTCAAAGATAGTCCGAAAATTCGTCAAGCAAGCGTCGGTAGAGGTCGCGCTTGAATGGCACGATGAGTTCGGGGAGCCGCGCCGGTTCCACCCATTTCCACGCGCGGAACTCGGGGTGCCCGGTCGCGATGTTCACGTCCTCGTCACGGCCAAGAAATCGGGCGAGGAACCAGTCCTGCTCCTGCCCGAGCCAATTTCCGCCCCACAGTCGCGGTCGCCATTCCTCGGGCAGCTCGTAACGCAGCCGCTCCGGGCAGCAGGTGATCCGCTCCACAAGACTGGACGCGATGCCGGTCTCTTCCTCGAGCTCGCGCAGCGCGGTCGCCCACGGCTCCTCGCCCGTGTCGATCCCGCCCTGCGGCATTTGCCACGCGTCCTCGGGATTATCGATCCGCGCCCCGACGAACACCTTGCCCTCGGCGTTGAGCAGCATCACGCCGACGCCGCGGCGATAAAGATGGTCGTCCGTGTTCACGATGCGATTGATAATTGGCGCTGCAACGCGCGCATCGGCAGAGCAAGAGTTTCTGCATTGGAGAGGAATGTCGCGATCTCCGCCAGGTGCCAGCGAAGCTCGCCGGCGAGCTGCGGCTGCGCCCGCAATGCAGCGGCGGTCGCGGCGGCCTTGACGGGATCGAGCTTCAGCGCACAGCTTCGTGGCAGGACGGGAAGATAGATGCCGTAATTGCTTTTCATGTTGTGGTCGCCGCAGGCCCGACGGATTTCATCCTGAATCTCGATCGGAATGATGTGCCTCACCTGTTCGCGGTAGGGCGTCGCAACGGCATTGAATTCGACCGGGCCATAGTCTGAGGTCAGCACTACCTCCAGATTTCGCCGCACATTCGGGTCTTGGATATTGCGCAGTTGCTCGCCGCCGAACGTCAGCGACCAGCTATCCGGATTGATGCCGATTCCATTGATCTGGCTCGACTGATAGACGGCGATGACGAACTCGCTATCGGTCATTCGGCCGCCGTTCCAGCCGGCGGCCGCCTGGTCGGCGTAGCGACGGGTCGTGCGATAATAATCCTCGATGTTCGCGAAGAATTGCAGCTCCGCCTGAAGCTCGGGGACGAGTTGCAGGAGCATGCGCCGCGTCGATTGCTTCTCCAGCCGCGCCTGGTTCCAGTTGGCGACCTGCGTTCCGATGAACACGCCGAGAACGACGATGACGAATTCGATCGCGATGGCCGTCCAGTTCTGGGCACGCAGGTTCGCGGTTAGACGGCGCAGGATCATAGACGTTCCCCCTGCCGGCATATTGCTCCGTCGATCTGGCGATGGGAAGCGGTCGCGCGATGCAGTGACGAAGACGGTAGCGCAACACAACGCACCCGCTTAGATTGCGGCCATGGCCACTGCCTCGCACCGCGTCACCGAAAACGAAGCCACCGCCCATCCGCCGATCGAAGCGGTCGTCGTCCGCTTTGCCGGCGATAGCGGCGATGGCATGCAACTGACGGGCGGGCAGTTCACGCTTTCCACGGCGCTCGCCGGCAACGACCTGGCGACCTTCCCCGACTTTCCGGCCGAGATCCGCGCGCCGCAGGGCACGACCTTCGGGGTCTCCGCGTTCCAGATCAACTTCGGCTCGGCGGCGATCGATACCGCGGGCGACCAGCCCGACGTGCTGATCGCGATGAACCCCGCGGCGCTCAAGGTGAACGCCGAGGCGCTGCGCGACGGCGGCCTCATTATTGCCGACGAGGGCGAGTTCACCGCAAGGAACCTGTCGAAGGCGGGTTACGACGCCAGCCCGTTCGAGGACGGCAGCCTCAACAGGTGGCAGGTCGTCCACTTCAACATTTCGCAGCTGACGCTCGATGCCGTGAAGCCGTTCGGCCTCGGCAACAAGGAGGCGCTCCGCTGCAAGAACATGTGGACGCTGGGTCTGGCGCTGTGGATGTTCGATCGCGACCGCCAGCCGATCGTGGATTGGCTCGCGAAGAAATTCGCCAAGGCGCCCGAGCTCGCCGAAGCCAATATCGCCGCGCTCAACGCGGGCCACGCCTACGGCGAGACGGCCGAGATGGGCGCGCCGTTCAAGCAGCACCACATCGCCGCCGCGCCGGCGGAGCCCGGCCTCTACCGCACCGTCACCGGCGCCGAGGCGCTGGCGCTCGGGCTCGTCGCGGGTTGCCAGCTGGCCGGCCTCAACATGTTCTTCGGTTCCTACCCGATCACCCCGGCAAGCCCGCTGCTCCACCATCTGGCGCGGCTCAAGGAATTCGGGATCACGACCTTCCAGGCGGAGGATGAGATCGCCGCGGTTTGCGCCGCGATCGGCGCGAGCTACGCCGGCCAGCTCGGGATTACCTCCTCGTCGGGACCGGGCATTGCGCTCAAGATGGAGGCAGTCGGCCTGGCGGTGATGACCGAGCTCCCGCTGGTCGTCGTCAATTCGCAGCGCGGCGGCCCGTCGACCGGCCTTCCGACGAAGACCGAGCAATCCGACCTCTATCAGGCCGTCTATGGCCGCAACGGCGATGCGCAGGTGCCGGTGATCGCCGCCCGGTCGCCGTCCGACGCGTTCGACTGCGCGATCGAGGCGTGCCGAATCGCCACCCGCTACATGACTCCCGTGATCCTGCTGACCGACGGCTACATCGCCAACGCGGCCGAGCCGTGGCGCGTGCCCGACATGAACAACTACCAACCGTTCCCGGTCAGCTTCTTCGAGACGCCGCCGGCGGAAGGCGAGGGTGTCATGCCCTATGCTCGGAACGACGACCTGGCTAGGCCGTGGATCAGGCCCGGCACGCCCGGGCTCGAGCACCGCATCGGCGGCATCGAGAAGGCGCCGGGCACCGGCAACATCGATTATTCGCCCGCGGTCCACCAGGAGATGACGAATACGCGCATCGGCAAGGTGCTGGGCGTCGCCAACTCCATTCCCGACCAGGAAATCTGCCTCGGCCGCGAAGGCGCCGAGCTCGCGGTCGTCGGCTGGGGGTCGACCTTCGGCCCGATCCACCAAGCGGTGCGCCGCGCGCTCGCCAAGGGACAGGACGTCGCCCACGTCCACGTGCGGCACATCTGGCCGATGCCGAAAAATATGGCTGTCCTACTGAAGGGCTTCAAACATATCCTCGTGCCCGAGATGAACATGGGCCAGTTCAAGACCGTGCTGCGCGACCAGTTCCTGGTCGACGCCAAGTCGCTCACCAAGGTCAGCGGCCACCCGTTCCGCATCGCCGAAATCGAAGCCGCGATCGACGCCGCTCTGGCGTCGGACTCGCGCGCGCGCGCGTAGGAGTGCTGCGTTTGCTGCGTTTCGCGCCACATCGTCATCCCGGCCTTGAACCGGGATCCGCCTTTTCTTCAGCGGCGACGAAGACACGCAGGCCCCGGGTCCAGTCCGGGGTGACGGTGGCGCCATGAAGCCCCTCAACGTCTTCCCGCTGGCGATCATGCTCATCGTCGTCATTCTGCTTGTGATTTACCTGAGGCCGCACTGATGAACGACAGCACCCCGATCGCTACCACCACCGCCAAGGACTGGGCATCGGACCAGGAGGTCCGCTGGTGTCCGGGCTGCGGCGATTACGCGGTGCTCAAGGCCGTGCAGCGGACGATGCCGGATCTCGGCGTCGCGCGCGAAAAGACGGTGTTCATCAGCGGCATCGGCTGCTCGAGCCGCTTCCCTTATTACATGGCGAGCTACGGCTTCCACACCATCCACGGCCGCGCCGCGGCGATCGCCACCGGCGTCAAGCTCGCCAATCCCGGGCTCGACGTGTGGATCATCACCGGCGATGGCGACGCGCTGTCGATCGGCGGCAACCACACGATGCACGTGCTGCGCCGCAACCTCGACTGCCAGATCCTGCTGTTCAACAACGAAATCTACGGCCTGACCAAAGGCCAATATTCTCCAACCAGCCGCGTCGGCACGCGCTCGCCGTCGACGCCCTTCGGTTCGGTCGACCGCCCGGTTACCCCTTGCGCCTTCGCGCTCGGCTCGGGCGCGCGCTTCATCGCGCGGGGCATCGACGTCCACAAGAATCTTCCCGACGTGCTCAAGGCGGCGCACGCGCACCGCGGCGCCAGCTTCGTCGAGATTTTCCAGAATTGCATCGTCTACAACGACGACGTCTTCGCGAGCTTCACCGAGAAGCAGGCCGCGGCGGAGAAGCAGCTTTGGCTGCAGCCGGGGGAAAAAATGCTGTTCGCCGGCGGCACCAAGGGCATCGCCCTCGACCGCGAGCGGCTCGCGCTGAAGGTCGTCGCAGGCGACGATCCCGAGGTGCTGATCCACGACCCGGCCAACCGCTCGCTTGCCGCGATGCTGATCCTGATGCCCGTCGACGGCTATCCGATCGCGCTCGGCGTCATCTACGAGAACCCCGCGCCGACCTACGAAAGCGTCGTGGTCGAGCAGAACAAGGCCGCCGCATCGGGCAAGACTCCCGACCTCCAGGCGCTCGTCGCCAAGGGCCAGACCTGGCAGGTCGAAAAGGAGCCGCACCGGGTTTGATGCGGTTTCGTCATTGCGAGGAGCGAATAGCGACGAGGCATTCCAGTCGCGTCAATGGATTGCGTCGCTTCGCTCGCAATGACGGGGGCCCCCGATAGACAACCTCACCCACAGCCTCGTCGCAGCGGTGATGGGGCGCATGGGCCTCAAGCGCGTCAGCCCGCGCGCGATGCCGGCGATGATCCTCGCGGCCAACCTTCCCGACATCGACAGCTTCGTCGCAGGGGCCGCCGGCTGCGAGCCGATCGCCGCCCATCGCGGTTTCACCCATGGGCTGCTCGGATCGCCCTTGATGGCATTGTTGGCTGTTGCAATCGTTTGGCTATGGGAAAGGTTTCGTCCAGGCAAGGAAGGGCCGCTGAAGCTCGGCGGGTTGTTCCTCGCCTGCTATCTCGCTGCGCTCAGCCATCCTTTGCTCGACCTGATGAACACCTATGGCACGCGTGTGCTCGAGCCATTCTCGCACCGCTGGTTCTACGCCGACACGCTGTTCATCATGGACCCGTGGATCTGGATCGCGCTGATCCTCGGGCTGGAGATGTCATGGCGCGCCGAGCGGCTCGGGCGCGACTGGCAGCGCCCGGCTGCCTGGGCGTTCACCGCCATGCTGCTGTACATCGGCCTCAACGCCGCGATCTCGGCACGGGCGGTGGCGCTGACGCGTCCGCTCGTCGAGCGCATCGCGCCGGCGCGCATGGTCGTCGCGGGTGAGGTCCCGCTCGCCTTCTGGAAGCGAAGGATGATCTGGCGCGGCGACGACGTCGGGGGCACCGGCACCTACAATCCGCTCGCCGGGCTCAACCATGCCTCGTTCGACCCCTGGATCGTCCCGCTGCGCCTTGGCGACCCGCGGCTCGCCGCCGCGGCGAAGCGTGACGCCCATGTCCGCGCCTTCCTCTACTGGTCGCGCATGCCGATGGTCCATGTCCAGGGCCGGCGTGCCTGGCTGACCGATCAGCGCTTCTTCGATCCCGACCGCGAGGGCGGCGGCAATTTCTTCATCCGCCTCGACAATCCGGGACCGAGTTCATAACTCGCCCGTCATGAGCACGCGCGGCGAGCATCTGGTGCGCGCGGACCGGCGGTTCGCCACCGGCGGCGGCCTGGTTGCGCGCCTCAGCGCGCCGGCGATCACGCGCGTGCTCGACCAGATCGACCGGCGACTTGAATGCGGCGGGCTCGAGACGATGCTCCCGGACGGGTCGAAGCGTCGCCTCGGCTTCCGCGCCAGGGGAGCCCATGCGGTCGTCCACATCTCGAGGTGGATGGCGCTCGTGCGGCTCGCGACCTCCGGCTCGGTCGGCTGGTACAAGGCGTGGGCACTCGGTGAGTGGTCGAGCCCAGATCCGGTCGCGCTGTTCGAAATCTTCTCTGCGAATGCAGCGCCGCTTGGCGACATCGGCCGTGCGAAAGGGGCGTTCCGCTGGGTCAACGCGCTCGCGCACCGGATGCGCGACAACGCCCCGCGCAAGGCGCGGCAGAACATCGCCGCCCATTACGACCTCGGCAATGACTTCTATTCCGCCTGGCTCGATGCGACCATGACCTACAGCTCGGCGCGCTTTGCGAGCCCCGACGACGGGCTGGAAGCCGCACAGCTGCGCAAGATCCACACGCTCCTCGACCGCGTCGATCTCAGGCCTGGCCACCGGCTGCTGGACATCGGCTGCGGCTGGGGGACGCTGGCGATCGAGGCTGCCAGGCGCGGCGCGTCGGTGGTCGGCCTCACGCTTTCCGCGGAGCAAAAGGCATGGGCGGAGCGCAAGATCGGCGAAGCGGGCCTGAGCGGCCAAATCGAAATCCGCCTCCAGGATTATCGCGACACCGCCGAGCAGTTCGACGCGGTCGCATCGGTCGAAATGGTCGAAGCCGTCGGACAGCGCTGGTGGGGTGCCTATCTCGACAGTATCGCGCGCAATCTCAAAAGCGGCGGCCGCGCCGCGCTGCAGTTCATCAGCATCCGCCATCACATGTTCGAGGGCTACGCCCGCAACGCCGATTTCATCCAGACCTACATCTTCCCCGGTGGCTGCCTGCTCGACGAACCGCAGTTCGCCGGGCTGGCGAGCGAGCGGGGTCTGTCCTGGGAGGATCGCGACGGGTTCGGCCGCGATTATGCCGAGACGCTGAAGCTCTGGCGCGAGCGCTACAATCAGGCGGTTGCGCGCGGCGCGCTGAAAGGCTTCGCTGAGCCCTTCCACGACCTGTGGCGCTATTATCTCATGTATTGCGAAGGCGGCTTTCGCGGGGGCGCGATCGACGTCGCCCAGGTGACGATGATCAGGAGCTAGCGTCGCGCCCGGGCTCGACGTACGACCGCATCACCTGCTCGGTCAGGCGCGCGCAGTCGGCGCCTGCGAACGGGAAGGTGCCGGTCAGCGCCGAGCGCACTTCGGGCGCGAGCGCCTGCTGCAGCTTCTTTCGGGCACGCATCAGCCGTGTCTTCACCGTGCCGGTGGGGATATCGAGTGTGTATGCCGTATCCTCGACCGACACGCCCTCGATCTCGTGGAGCACGAACACCGTCCTGAAGCTTTCCGGCAAAGCGCCGATTGCCCGCTCGAGGATCGACCGCAGTTGCTCGCGCGCCGCTTCCGCTTCCGGGCTCGGCGCCTGCGATCCCTTGGCCAACTGCTCACGGTAGGTTTCAAGCATCTGTACTCCTTCCGCTTCGAGATGCTTGCGCCGCCGCTCCCGGACGCGCCGCCGCGCCAGCGCTTCGTTGATCGTGATGCGAGTCAGCCAGGTGGTGAGCGTCGACCGCGCTTCGAAGGAGCCGATCGCGCGCAGCGCGCTGGCATAAGCGGATTGCAGCACGTCCTCCGCTTCCTGCCGGTTCTTGAGGATGCTCCACGCCGTGCGAAACAGGCGCTGGTTGTTGGCGGTGACCAGGTGCCGCACGGCTTCGCCATCCCCCGCGGCGCAGCAGCGCGCCAGATCGGCGTCGCTCATGCCAGCATAATCGAGCGCAAGTGGCCGCTTCGTGCTCATTTCGCGATCATACTCCCACGCATTCCTGGATGATACTTGCAGTAAAAGTCCGCCTTGCCGGCGGAGTTGACCGTCAGACTGCCCTTCGCGCCCGGCATCAAGTCCAGATTGAAGCGGTTCTTCGTCTCGGTGACCGTGTGCCGGAACATGTCCCTGTTGAGGAACACCACGGTGTCGCCGACCTTCAGCGGCGGCACCGGTGCATATTTCATCTTGTCGATCACCACTACGTGCGTAGCGGCTGCTGCCGGCATCGGGGGGGCAACCGGCAGCAGCGCGCCGACGACCACGGCGCACAGGGGTAGACGCCGCGGGAACAACCTCATTTCAGCTTCGCCGCAACCTGCTCGGCATGGGCCTGGTGCTCTTTGAAGAGCGTCAGCCCGGTTTCGAGCAGCGACTTGAGCTCGGCGTTGTGCGCCGACGGGATGAGCGTCGAGGCGAGGGCGCCGTTGACCGTCTTGTGGAAAGCGACTTCGTTCCTCATGTATTCGCGATCGAAGTCCGCGCCCTTGAGCTTGCTGAGCTTAGCGCTTTCCGCATCGGCCGCCTTGGTGAGGCTGGCGCTGGTCGCGTTCGCTTCCGGCGTAACCTTGAGTTTCTTGACGAGTGCGAGAGCCTTGGCGTTCACCGCCTGGTGGTCACGCACCATTTGCTGCGCGAACTCGCGGACCGTCGCGTTGTGCGACATCTTCAGCGCCTGCTTGCCCGCTTCAACGTCGATGGTCCCGGCGGTGTAGGCGATGTGGGCGATCTGCGGGTCGGTCGGCCCGGCGGCTGCCTGCGCCGGAGCAGAAATGGCGAGCGCGCCGGCGGCGGCCGCAATGAAGAGAGCAGCTCTTGTCATGGAAAGTCTCCCGATGTTCTACGGAGACTTTGATGACACCGTCGGGAGCAAGGTTCCCGAGATTGGTCGAATTAAAAGCGACGGCGCGGGGCGACAGTTTACGGGACGACCGGCTGCAACGCTCTTTGTGCCGCAGCGCGTTGCTCGTCGCTGAGCCAGTTGACCTGCAGAACCTTGAAGTCGCCGGTCGTGGTGGCGAGCGCGTTGTAGCCGCCCTCCAGGCTCAGCCACTCGATCGAGCGCGTGGTGCGCGGACGCACCACCCCAGTGACTCGAAGCTCCACCGCGTCGGCCGCCGGTCCGTAATCCATTTCGTCCGAAGCCAGGCCGCAGATCCGCGGATTGTTGTTCGGGCCGGGCTCGTAGGTCAGCAAGTAAAGGAAGGCGCGGCCGGGGCCGTTCAGCCGCCACACCTGCCCAGACGCGGGTCTGCCGAGGCTCTGCTGCAGCGCGCCCGGAAGCGCGTCGAAGCTGATTTGGGCAGCCGAGCCTGGCGACAGCTTCGCCTCGCCGTCGAGGCACGCCGCTTCGAACACTTTTGGCAATTCGGCCGCCGCCAGGTTCGCCGCGGGAAGGCTTGCACCGGCGCTCATCAGGAGCGCAGCAATTGTACCGACCATCTCACTCCCCCTTCAGAACGAGGGCGAATCGCGCCCGCCGCAAATATAGCATAGCTGGGGGAAGGGGTTCAGGCGTCGACGCGCATCTTCTCGCCGGTCGGCGCGTCGGCGGTCAGGCGCTCGACGATCGCGCCTGCTACCACCTCCGGCGGTTTCACGCTCTCGGGCTCCTCGCCGGGGAAAGCGAGCGCGCGCATGCGGGTTCGCGTGGCGCCGGGGTCGATGATGTGGACGCGCAGCCGGCCGGTATATTCGGTCTCGTCGGCATAAGCACCGAGCAGCGCTTCGAGCGCGGCCTTCGACGATCCGTATGCCCCCCAAAAGGCGCGCGGATCGGCGCCGACGGATGAGGTGAGCGCGACGACATCGGCCCTGTCGGCGCGCTTGAGCAGCGGGTCGAACGCGGCGATCAGCGCCTGGTTGGCGAGCAGGTTGAGGCTCAGCAGGCGTGAATATTCCTTGGGATCGATATCCTGCACCGGCGTCAGCGAGCCGAGCATCGCGGCATTCAGCACGAGGACGTCGAGCTTGTCCCAGCGTTCGCCGATCGCGACGGCGATCTTGCCGATGCTTTCGCCGTCGGTGAGGTCGAGCGGAGCGATCGTCGCGGTGCCGCCGGCCTGGTGAATGCGTTCCTCGACCTCCTCGAGCGCCGACGCAGTGCGCGCGACGAGAACCACGTGCGCCCCTTCGGCTGCAAGCGCTTCCGCGGTCGCGGCACCGATGCCGCGCGATGCTCCGGTGACAAGGGCGAGCTTGCCCTCGAGCGGTTTCGAATCGGTCATGCGCGCCGCCTGTAGCGCCCTAGCGGCTCGCCACCAAAGCCAGGGGCGCGCCTTTCTCCTTCTCCGACACGTCGGTGAGGGTGGTCGGATAGACGCCCGTGAAGCAGGCGTCGCAGCGCTGCGGCTGCGCCGCATCGCGCTCCTGCCCGAGCGCCCGATACAGCCCCTCGATCGAAATGAAGGCAAGGCTGTCGGCGTTGATGTAATCACGCATCTGATCGACATTCATCTGCGCCGCGAGCAGCTTGGCCCGCTCGGGCGTGTCGACTCCATAAAAGCAGCTGTGCCTGGTCGGCGGAGAAGCGATCCGCATGTGGACCTCGCGGGCGCCTGCGTCGCGCATCATCTGGACCAGCTTCACGCTCGTCGTGCCGCGCACGATCGAATCGTCGACCAGCACGATGCTCTTGCCGTCGACCAGCGCTGAATTGGCATTGTGCTTGAGCTTGACGCCGAGGTGCCGGACTTCCTGGCTCGGCTGGATGAAGGTCCGCCCGACGTAGTGCGAACGGATGATCCCGAGCTCGAACGGGATTCCGCTTTCCTGCGAAAAGCCGAGCGCAGCCGGAACGCCACTGTCGGGCACCGGGACGACGTAATCGGCCTCCACCGGCGCCTCGCGCGCAAGCTCCGCGCCGATGTTCTTGCGGACTTCGTAGACCGAAACGCCCTCGGCGATGCTGTCGGGGCGCGAGAAATAGACATGCTCGAAGATGCACGGCCGCGGCTTCATAATCTCGAACGGCCGGAAGGAGCGGATGCCGCCATCGTTGACGATTACGACCTCGCCCGGGTCGACGTCGCGCAGAAAGCTCGCGCCGATCACGTCGAGCGCCACAGTCTCGCTGGCGAAAATCGTCGCTTCGCCGAGCTTGCCCATGACCAGCGGCCGAATGCCGAGCGGATCGCGGCAGGCGATCAGACCCTCCTCGGTCAGCACCACGAGCGAGTAAGCGCCTTCGACCTGCTTCAAAGCGTCAGTCAGCCGATCGAGCGTGTTGGTGAAGTGCGACGTGGCGACGAGATGGATGATCACTTCGGTGTCGCTGGTCGACTGGAAGATCGATCCGCGGCGGTTGAGAGTCCGCCGGAGCTTCATCGCGTTGGAGAGATTGCCGTTGTGCGCGACCGCGAACCCGCCTTCGGCGAGCTCGGCGAACAAAGGCTGCACGTTGCGCAATGCCGTTTCGCCGGTCGTGGAATAACGGACATGACCGATGGCCGAGCGGCCGGCGAGGCGGCGGATCACATCGTCGCGGTCGAAATTCCCTGCGACGTGGCCCATCGCCCGATGCGAATGGAAATATTGGCCGTCGAAGCTGGTGATTCCCGCCGCTTCCTGGCCGCGGTGCTGCAGCGCGTGAAGCCCGAGAGCGACGAAGCTCGCCGCATTGTCGGCGCCCCAGATGCCGAACACGCCGCACTCCTCGCGCAGCTTGTCGTCATCGAACGGATTCGTGGTCAGCATCGTCTGGGTTCCCGCTTCCCAAGAGGGCAGTCCCTCATGAGGGACTATCCATGAAACTCACGCGCGCCATATAGGCGGCAGGCTCGCCTTTGTCGCCCCTCGCCTGAATAAATCGTGAAATCTTAACTGCTTAGCGGGCTTAGCCCTTGTAAAGAGCCGGGAATTTTTGCCGCAATGCGGCGATCTTCGGCCGGTCGTTGACGACGATATAAGGGAAGTTGGGGTGCTTCTCGGCGAAGCCCTGGTGATAGGATTCGGCGGGGTAAAAGCCGCCATGCTCGATCCGGGTGGCGATCGGCTCTCGCCAGATGCGGGCAGCGTTGAGGTGCTGGATGTACGCCCGGGCGAACTTCTCCTGCGCGGCATTCTGCGGATAGATTGCGGAGCGATAGCTCGGCCCGGTGTCGGGCCCTTGCCGGTTCACCTGCGTCGGGTCGTGCGCGACGGTGAAATAGATCTGGAGAAGCTTGCCGTAGCTGATTTGCGACGGATCGTAGCTGATCTTTACTGCTTCGGCATGGCCGGTTCTCTCGGAGCTGACCTTGTCGTAGCGCGCATCTTTGGCGCTTCCGCCGGCATATCCCGAGGTGACTGCGGTGACGCCCTTCACATGCTCGAACACCCATTCCATGCCCCAGAAGCAGCCGCCGGCGAGCACCGCCGTCTCCGCGCGCGTCGGCGCAGCGGTCGCACCGCCGAGCGGAAGGGTCAGCAAGGCTCCGGCAAGCAAAGCGGCGGTGCGGCTCATCGGTCCTCTCCTCCAAAGCGCCTCACTATGCGAAATCGGCTGAACATCGGATGCACATGCTGGACGGCGGTTGGGTTGCTCAATAGGACTATACTGACAAAGGAGTAAGTTCGCATGCCGATCTACCACGCGCCCGTTCGGGAAACGCGTTTCATCCTCGACGAGGTGCTTGGGCTCAGCCGCTATTCCAACTTGCCGGGCTTCACCAATGCCTCGCCTGACGTGGTCGAAGCCATCCTCGAGGAAGCGGGCCGCTTCTGTGAGGAAGTGCTCCAGCCGCTCAACCGCGTGGGCGACGAAGTCGGCTGCAAGCGGGCGGACGACGGGTCGGTGACCACTCCGCCCGGGTTCAAGGAAGCCTACCAGCAATGGTGCGAGGCGGGCTGGCCGACGCTCACCGCCCCGGAAGAATATGGCGGCCAGGGGCTGCCGCAGGTCATCGGTACGGCGATCGGCGAATATGTCCTTTCGGCGAACCACAGCTTCGAGATGTACCAAGGGCTGACCGCGGGAGCGATCGCGTCGCTGCTCGTCAAGGCGTCCGACGAGCTCAAGCAGCGCTTCGTCCCGAACATGGTCACCGGAAAGTGGACCGGCACCATGAACCTCACCGAGCCGCATTGCGGCACGGACCTCGGTCTGTTGAAGACGCGCGCCGACCCGAACGACGACGGCAGCTATTCGATCACGGGCACCAAGATCTTCATCTCGTCGGGCGAGCATGACCTCAGCGAGAACATCATCCACCTGGTCCTCGCGAAGCGTGCCGGAGCGCCGGACAACGTCAAGGGGATCAGCCTGTTCGTCGTGCCCAAGTTCCTCATCAACGACGACGGCAGCCTTGGCGAGCGCAACGCCGTCTCGTGCGGCGCGCTCGAGAAGAAGATGGGCATCCACGGCAACGCGACCTGCGTGATGAACTATGACGGCGCCAGGGGCTGGCTGGTCGGCGAGGGCGAGAAGGGCCTCCAGGCGATGTTCATCATGATGAACGCGGCGCGGCTTGGCGTCGGGCTCCAAGGGCTCGCGCAGGGCGAAGTCGCCTATCAGAACGCGGTCGCCTACGCGCGCGAGCGGCGGCAGGGGAAAGCGCTCGACCCAGCCGAGCGGGAGCCCGGCGCCAAGGCCGACCCGATCATCGTCCATCCCGACGTCCGCCGCATGCTGATGGAATCGCGCGCGTGGAACGAGGCGGGGCGCGCGCTCTGCCTGTGGGGCTCGCTGCTCGTCGATCTGGTCCGCCGTTCGCCCGACGAGGCGGAGCGGCAAGAGGCGGACGACCTCCTCGGCATCGTCACCCCGGTGATCAAGGGCTATCTGACCGACAAGGGCTTCCAGGCCGCGGTCCACGCGCAGCAGGTCTTTGGCGGTCACGGCTACATCCGCGAACACGGCATCGAGCAGTTCGTCCGCGACGCCCGGATCACCCAGATTTATGAGGGCACCAACGGCATCCAGGCGATGGACCTCGTCGGCCGCAAGCTCCCGCGCGACGGCGGCCGCGGCATCCGCACATTCCTCCAGCTGGTCGGCAGCGAGATCGCCGAGTCGAAGCAGGCCGGGGACCCCGCGGCCATTGCCGCGGCACTTGAGGCCGCCCTGCAGGACCTGCAAGCGGCGACGGTGTGGCTCGCGCAAAACGCTCCTGCCGATCCCGACAATGCCGGCGCCGGCGCCTATGCCTACATGGACCTGATGGGGCTGGTGACGCTCGGCTTGATGTGGCTCAGAATGGCCCGCGCCGCGGCCGAAGCGCTCGCGGAAGGCGGCGGCAAGGAAGGCCGGGAATTCTACGAGGCGAAGCTCGTGACAGGCCGCTTCTATGCGACACGCGAGCTGCCGCTTTCGATGGCCCTGCGGCGCAAGATCGAAGCGGGTGCGGAGACCCTGATGAAAATCCCGGCGGACGCCTTCTAGCCGCTGCTACTCAGGCTTCACGAACTTCAGCGCATATTGGTCCGTGTGGCCGCGCACCTTCGGGTCGAAGATCGACAGATGGTGGTCGTCCGACGGGCGCTGAAGGAAAGTCCCTTCGCCCGCCAGCTTGAATCCGGCGGAGGTGACTTCGCGGATCACCTGTGCCTTGTCGATCCGGTGGACCTTCTCGATATCGGCGTCGGTCATTCCGGGCCAGCCTTGATGGTCGAGGATCAAGAAGATGCCGCCGGGCTTGAGCGCCTCGTAAACCGCGCGATCCAATGCGACCGTGTCGACCGGCCCATATTTCGGGATCTTCAAGTCGTGATAGTTTTGCGTGACCCACGCGATGTCGAGCGGCCTCGGGAAGGTTACGGTGCCGAACGGCTGCACGTCCAGCGAGACATTCTTCCACTTGCCCTCGGCGAGCATTGCGCGGTCGTCCTTGACGGAATCGTTCCAGCCCTTGTTCTCAATCGCGTAAATGTGGCCCCCCGAGCCGACCACGTCGCTCAGCATACGCGTGAAATAGCCGCCCGCAGGGTAGAATTCGCCGACCACCATGCCCGGGCGGACGCCGGCGAAAGCGAGAGTCTCGGCCGGCTTGCGGAACTCGTCGGCTGCGCGGTAGCCCGCCGGACGTGCCGGGTCGGCGACCGCCTGCGCGATGATCTCGGCCTGGCTTGGCTGCGGTCCGTGGCAGGCGGGCAGGGCGAAGACGAGCGGGGCCAGGAAGAAGGCGAAGCGGTGCATGCGGCTGCTCCTGCGTGAGGCAGCAGGTCCCATCGTGCAGTCACCCGTGGACGCGAAGCGGTTTTCGACGAAATCGCGCCGCGGTTCTACGAGCCTGAGGTTTCGACGCTCAGGCTGCGGACGGGAGACGCCGGGCGTCTACAAGAAGGCGAGCGCCAGCCCCGCGCCAAGGACGACTGCCGTCAGGCCCAGCCCGACCGCCGCGCTGCGCCAGTTTCCGAACGTGCTCTCCATGAGAACCTCCCCTCTGCTCCCCGAGGAGTGACAATAACACAGAATGCAGGAACGCCGATGTGAAATGCTGACGGCTCAGCAACTTAGCGATCGGCCGGCGATGCGATGTTCAACCGTGGTTCACCTTGCCGGGACAGGCCGCCCGGCTGGCACGACGAGCGCCGCCCCATCCGCTCTCCGAAATCGTTCTTACTGCAAAGGCTCCAACCGTATTGGAAGGAGGAAAAGAGCCATGCGTATGATCACGAAAATGTTCGCCGGTGCTGCCGGTCTCGCGGCGATCGCGAGTGCGGCGCCCGCGGCGGCCCAATATTATCCTTACGGCTACAGCAACTATAACCCCTACGGCAGCGTCTATGGCGCTTATAGCGGCTACACCCCCTATGCGGTGAACCCGGCTGTTGCGGCGCAGCAGTGCACCGCCGCAGTGCAGAGCCGCCTCTACAACCGGACGAGCCTGGCCAGCATCCTCGGCTCGCTCATCGGCATCCCGACCAACAGCTACGGGCGCGTGCTGAGCGTGAACCGCGAGGTTCGGACCCGGTCCGGCGGAATGCGCATCACCGGCCTCGCGTCCAGCGGCCGCACCGCCTACAATAATTATGGTCCCTATGGTGTGGGCGCCTACGGATCGCTCGGCTACGGCTATGCTGCGGCGGCCGACCTGTCATTCAGGTGCGATGTCGACTCCCGCGGTTACGTCCGTGACGTGGATATCAATCGCCGCTACTAACAGGCGAGATTTCGCAAGGAGAGCGCCGGCATCGCCGGCGCTCTTTTTGTGCCCACGGGCCAAGCTGCTGCGATGAAATGAGAATCGGACATTGCAGGTTCAGCAGCGGGGCGGATAAACAGTGACGCGACTTGTGCGTTCATGACGTCAGCGGATGCAAATGCCGCGTCCTCTGGAAGCGAAGGGATCAATGGGTAAGCTTCTGCGCGGCGCTCAGCCGCTGAATGGGTTTCTCGCACTCGGGCTTGCCGCAGCGCTGGCGTTGCCGCTGGCGGGCGCCGCAGCGCCGACAACAGCGGCAGCGGCTTCGTCGCGCTCGTCTCAAGGCGCGGAGGTCGCAGCTTTCTATCGCGCGCGCGGCGGAGCGCCGCTGTGGTTTTCCCCGGGCGCCGGAGCCGCGGAACAGCAGCTGATCTCGCTCCTCGCGACGGCTGAGGCCGACCGGCTGAACCCGAAGCGCTACAACCTGAAAGCGCTACGCCGCGCCGTCGAGCGGGCTCGTGGCGGAGGTCCGGGTGCCGTGCAGCGTGCCGAGACCATGCTGAGCGAGGCCTTCGTCGCATACGCGCGCGACCAGAGGCACGATCCGGGCGGAATCATCTATGTCGATCCGCAGCTTCGGCCGACTCCGCCTTCGGCCAGCGACCTGCTCCGCGGGGCTGCGCGTGCGCGCTCGCTATCCGATTATGTCCAGAACATGGGCTGGATGAACCCGATCTATGCCAAGCTGCGCGCCGCTATCGCCAGCCGCATGTACCGAAGCGACGCCGAGCGGCGGCTGCTCGAGCTCAACATGGAACGCGCGCGCGCTCTTCCGGCGGGCACCGGCCGCTACGTGATCGTCAACCCGCCCGCGGCGCGGCTGTACATGTACGAGAACGGGCAGGTGGTTGATTCGATGCGGGTCGTTGCCGGCCGGTCGGATGCGATCGCGCAGACGCCGATGATGAACGCGTTCATCCGCTACGTCGCGCTGAACCCATATTGGAACTCGCCCCCGGACATCACCTCGAGGCGCCTCGCGCCCACCATCCTCACGGAAGGCCGCGCTTACTTCAAGAAGAGAGGTTACGAGGTCCTGTCCGACTGGTCGGACCACGCGCACGTGATTGATCCGATGTCGATTGACTGGCGCGCGGTCGCCGCCGGGCGGGTCGAGGTACGGATGCGGCAGAAGCCCGGCCCGGCCAACTCAATGGGCCGGATGAAGTTCATGTTCCCGAACAAGCAGGGAATCTGGCTCCACGACACGCCCGAGAAGGAAAAGATCGAGGAAGCAGCGCGGCTGCAGAGCAACGGCTGCGTCAGGCTCGAGGATGCGCCGCGCTTTGCCCGCTGGCTGTTCAACGGCCATGCGCCCAAGGCGCAGGGCGCGAGGCCCGAGCAGAAAGTGAACCTGCCGGAGCCGGTTCCGATCTACATCACCTATCTTACCGCGGTGCCGAGCGGCACCTCGATCGTCTATTTCGACGATTTCTACGGGAAGGACCGGGCGGAAGCGCGCCGCCTCGCGGCGCTCTAGCTGCTAGCTTGCCTGGCGCTGGCTCAGGTACGAAGGAGTCAGCATCTGCACGTCGGGCCGCCGGTCTTTCTTTGGCGCGAGCCGCGTGAGATCGAACTGCTGCTCGAACTGGACGCCGAACTTGCCGGCCTGGGCCCAACGCACGATCCCGCGCACCGGCCCGACGCCGAGAACGTCGATTCCCAGCTCAGTTCCCGGAGAGACCGGGAGATGGCACTCGACCAGCGCACCCATCGAGGAGATGTTGCGCAGCTTGAGCTCGACCATGACCCCGTCGATGCAGGTGAGCGCGCGCCTCATCAGCCGATGCCGCGGCTCGCGGCTGCAGGCGAAGCCCGCCGCCTCGACCCTGACGCTGTTCGCGAGCTCGCGGGCGATGGACGATTCGCTCGGCTTCCCGAAGATGTAGCCTTGGACCATGCTGACGCCGAGTTCGCGGATCAGGTGCAGGTCGTCATGCGTCTCGACGCCCTCGGCG
This sequence comes from Sphingomicrobium sp., assembly GCA_035700945.1. Classification (GTDB taxonomy): domain Bacteria; phylum Pseudomonadota; class Alphaproteobacteria; order Sphingomonadales; family Sphingomonadaceae; genus Sphingomicrobium. The sequence continues at coordinate 34,238 of DASSOE010000111.1, forward strand.
CAGGTGTCCATGCCGAGGGTTTCCGCCAGTGTGACGATGGCGCGGATGATCGCCGCATTGCGGACGGTCGTCGAGGCGGCGCCGCGGACGAAGCTTTGGTCAATCTTGATCTTGTCGAATGGCGCCTTCTTCAAATAACCCAATGAACTGTAGCCAGTCCCGAAATCATCGAGCGCGAGGCGCACTCCGAGCTTCTTGAGCTTCGCGAAGGTTTCGTCGGTCGAATCGCCTTCGGCGAGGAACACGCCTTCGGTGATCTCGAGCTCGAGCCGCTCGGGGGCAACGCCGGTTTCGCCGAGGTGCTTGCCGACCATTGCGGCGACGTTGGGGTCGTTGAACTGGAGCGGCGATAGATTGACTGCGACGCGGACCTGATCCGGCCAGTTGGCGGCCTCCTCCAGCGCCGTGCGAAGCACCCATTCGCCGATCTTGCCGATCAGGCCCGCTTCTTCCGCAAGCGGGACGAATTTGGCCGGCGGCACGGGGCCGCGCGTCGGATGCTGCCACCGCACCAGCGCTTCGAAGCCCGAAATCTCCTCGCCGGCGGCGCGGACGATCGGCTGGTAGTGCACCGCAAGCTCGCCCCGCTCGATCGCCTGGCGGAGGTCGTTCTCGAGCAGCTGGCGCTCGGCCGCCTCGCTGTGCATCGAAGGCTCATAGATGCAATGCTTGCCGCGGCCCGCTGCCTTGGCGGCGTAAAGAGCGAGGTCGGCATTGCGGACGAGCGCATCGGCGCTGGCCCGCCCCGGGTCGCCGATCGCAATCCCAAGCGACGCACCGATCGTCACCTTGTGTCCTTCGATCACGTACGGCCGTGAGACCTGCTCGATCAAGGTCCGCGCGAGTGATTCGAGCAGACCGATATCGACGGCACCGGGCAGCACCGCCTGGAACTCGTCGCCCCCGAGCCGCCCTACCTGGCCGTGGTTGCCCATCACCGACTTCAACCGGTCGGCAACCTGCCGGAGCAGCGCATCGCCGATTGGGTGGCCGAGCGTGTCGTTGACGTTCTTGAACCGGTCGAGGTCGATCATGAACAGCGCAAGGCCCTTCTGGCGATGGGCCGAGTTGCGCAGCGCGTCGTCGAGCGTCTGGCGCATCATTGCGCGGTTCGGCAGGCCGGTCAGCGAATCGAAGCGGGCGAGACGGCTGATCTCGCGGTCGGCCTTGCGCTGCTCGGTGAGGTCCGTGCCGATCCCGCGAAATCCGAGGAAGCGGCCGCGCTCGTCGAAGATCGGGTTGCCCGACAGCGACCAGTGCACGTCTTCCTCGCTCGCCGGCCGGACGACCACGTCGGAAAAGGGGAAGCGCGCCGACAGATGGAAGCCGAGCGTCTTGCGCTCTTCCATCGAGTCCGAGGCGTGGTCGACCGAGAGGAGGTCTGTGAACGGCCGGCCGAGGAGTGCGTCCGGCTCGCTCTGGAAATCGTCGGCGAGCTGCTGCGAAACGTAGGAAAGCGTGCCGAGCGAATCCGTTTCCCAGAACCATCCGCGCCCGCTGTTCTCGAACTCATCGACGAAGTGGAGCGCCTTGCGTGCCTGGGCTTCGAGGTTGAGCCGGATCCTTCCCGTGGCGATGATCTGGCGCGTTCCGGCGATACTGTAGCCGACGAGGGCGAGCGAAAGGATCGCGACCCCGCTGCAAATGATGGGTGAGTTGGCTAGCACTGCCGCGGCGATGGTGGCGACGATCGCATTGACGACTGCAAGCGGCGGCGAGCTGATCGACACGATCGTGCCTATCGAAATGCCGGCGCAGAGAATGATCTGCGCCGCGGCGATCGGGACGAGGAAGCCGTCGTCCTGGACGGTCTGGCCGAACCAGGTCCACAGCAACCCGCTCACCGCGACATAGACGCACAACGCCCGGATCACGCTGTGGGGCGGCACATCGAACTTTCGGCGCATCAGCATCGCAACGCCGGCAGCGGCGTCGAGCAGGATCGCGAGCGCAGACGGGATCAGCGGATTGTCGAGGTTGAAGGTGCTCGGGACATCGGAGGCCAGCAGCACATAGGCAGCAAGGAAGATCAGGTGCGTGAAGCCAAGCAGGAGAGCGATGAGGTCGAGGCCGGCGAGGCGCCATTCCGCCAGCGAGAGCTCGTCACTGCTGTCAGGGCTGTGCAGGTCGAACCACAACGCGTCGCGCACTGAGGAGCGCGGGCGAAGGTCGTCCTTCGCGTCGATTGCTTTCACGAACCGTGAACGCCGCATGGTACCCCGCGAACAAGGGCCGCAGCAGAATGCGGCGGTCCCGATGCGGGGAACTTAAGGCATGCGAGTTAACCGGGCCGCGAACGAACTCGGTTATCGGCGGCTTAAGCTTCTTCCGGAAGGAAATCGGCGACCGACAAATAGCGCTCGCCCGTATCGTAGTTGAACGTGAGGATGCGCGGGTGATCGCCGAGCTCCGGCAGCTTCTGCGCGACTCCGGCCAGCGCCGCGCCGGACGATATCCCGATCAGCAGCCCTTCCTCTCGGGCCGCGCGGCGCGCCATCTCCTTCGCCTCGCCCGCGTCGACGTCGATGATGCCGTCGAGAATGTCGGTATTGAGAATGCTCGGAATGAAGTTGGCGCCAAGGCCCTGGATTGGGTGCGGTCCCGCCTTGCCGCCGCTGAGCAGGGGTGCAAGCGCCGGTTCTACGGCGAAGACCTTGAGGTTGGGCCAGGCGGCCTTGAGCACTTCGGCGCAGGCGGTGATGTGCCCGCCGGTCCCGACGCCGGTGATGATCGCGTCGAGCGGCGTGTCGGCGAAGTCGCGCAGGATCTCCGCCGCGGTGCCGCGCCGGTGCGCCTCGACGTTCGCGGGATTGTCGAACTGCTGCGGCATCCAGCTGTTTGGGGTCTGCTCGACCAGCTCCCTCGCCCGGTCGACCGCGCCCGACATGCCCTTCTCCTTGGCCGTCAGGTCGAATTTCGCGCCGTAAGCCAGCATGAGGCGGCGGCGCTCGAGGCTCATGCTCTCCGGCATGACCAGGATCAATTTATAGCCTTTGACCGCCGCGACCATCGAAAGACCGATGCCGGTGTTGCCCGAGGTCGGTTCGATGATCGTGCCGCCGGGCTTGAGCTTGCCCGTCCGTTCCGCGTCTTCGATCATCGCGAGCGCGATGCGGTCCTTGATCGATCCGCCCGGGTTCGCCCGCTCCGATTTCATCCACACTTCGGCGCGGTCGCCGAACAGGCGGTTGATCCGGATGTGCGGGGTGTTGCCGATGGTCTCGAGGACGTTGGCGGCTTTCATCAAGCGGGCTCCTCCGGTGGTGCAGGGGGCAAATCGGATGCCTCGAAGCTTTTTGCAAGGCGGCGCTATACGCCGCTTGCGACCACGTCCGCTTCTTCGGGCCGGGAAGCGGCCGGCTCGAAGCTTTGCGCGTTGCGCAGTTCCGGGAACAGGCCCGCCCAGATGAGAGTGACGCAGACAGCAGCTACTCCGCCCGCGACGGTCGCCGTGATGGGCCCCAGCAAGGCGGCAACGAAGCCGCTGCGAGTCTCACCGAGCTCATTGGAAGCCGAGACAGCGAGTGTCGAGACGGCGCCGACCCGCCCGCGCATCTCGTCCGGCGTGTGCAGCTGGATTAGCGACTGGCGGATGTAGACGGAGAACATGTCGGCGGCCCCGAGCACCGCCAGCATCGCCAGCGAAAGCGGGAACCAGGTCGAAAATCCGAACACGGCGGTTGCTGCGCCGAACAGCACGACCGCCGCGAGCATCTTCACTCCGACATGGGCTTTGAGCGGCCGGACGGAAAAGATGATGGCCGTCAGGGTCGCGCCGACCGCGGGCGCGGCGCGCAACGGGCCCAGTCCCTGCGGGCCGACGTGCAGGATGTCGCGCGCATAGATCGGCAGCATCGCGGTGACGCCGCCGAGAAGCACCGCGAACAGGTCGAGCGTAATCGCGCCGAGCACCAGCCGGTTGCGCCGCACGTAGGCAAGCCCGTCGATCATCTGGCTCAAGGGAGTGCCCGGTTTCAGCGGCGTTCGCGCGATCGGCGGAATGGTGAAGAGGCACAGCACCGATACGGCGAAAAGCAGCGCGCTCAAGCCGTAGGGCAGGTGTGGCGTCACATCGTAGAGAATGCCGCCGAGCGCGGGGCCGACGATCGCGCCGGCCTGCCACGCCGCGGAGCTGAGCGCGATAGCGTTGGGCAGCATCTCGCGCGGGACGAGGTTGGGCGCGAGCGCCCCGAGCGCGGGGCCGGCAAAGGCCCTGGCAACGCCGAGCAGCGCGGCGACCGCGAACAGGATGGGAAGGTTGATGAACCCTTCCCAGGTCGAGACGAACAGGATCAGCGCGCAAAGCAGCTCGAGCGAGACCACGGCGCGGGCGATGTAGCGGCGATCGAGCCGGTCGGCGGTCCAGCCGCTGAATGGAGTCAGCACGAACAGCGGGATGAATTGCACGAGGCCGATGAGCCCGAGCCAGAAGGCAGCCTCGCGGATGCTCATCGTCTGCCGGGCCATGTCGTAGACCTGCCACCCGATCACGATGACCATCGCCATCTGCGCGACGGTCGTCGCGAGGCGCGCGAGCCAGAAGTAGCGGAACGCCGGAATTCGAAGCGGTTCGGGGACCAGGCTCACGCGCGGCGAAGTAGGGGCCTCGCCGGGCAGCGGCAACTCACTTCGCGTGCCGCTTCTCGGTGAGGCCGAAGCTTTTCACGAGCCATGGCATCGTCAGCCCCTGCACGAAGATCGAAAAGGCGACCACCACGAAGGCCGTGATAATGATCGGCGCGCGCTCCGGAACGGACGCCGGGACGGTGAGGGCGAGCGCCAGAGCGAGCGCTCCGCGAAGCCCGCCCCAGAAGAGCACGTGCTGGTAGGGGAAGGAGACCTTCAGCTTCGTGGCCCGGAACAACAGCGAAAGCGGGTAGATTGCCGCCGCGCGGCCGACCAGCACCAAGAGGATCGCCGAGGCCGCGGTCACATAGCCGAGGCGATTGATGGGCACCCCGGCCTCCTGGATGCCGATCAGCAGGAAGACGAAGGAATTGGCGAGAAAGGCGAAGAACTCCCAGGCAGAGAGGACGTGGGGCCGGCCCTCGTCGGAAATGGAGCCCATGCGGCCGAGATTGCCGATCATCAGGCCGGCGGTCAGCGAAGCGAGCACGCCCGAGGCATGGACGCGTTCAGCCATCAGGAACGAGCCGTAGGCAGCGAGCGTCGTCAGCGCGATTTCAACCAGATGATCATTTGTGCGGCCGGCGAGCAGCAGGATCGCTCCGCTCACGGCGCCGCCGATCAGCGCGCCGCCGAACAGCGTCCACAGGAATGACGGGACGATGCTTCCGATCCCGGCCGATGCGCCGGTCGCAATCCCGACCAGCACGGCGAACGCGACGGCGACAACTCCGTCGTTCAGCAGGCTTTCCGATTCGACCAGCATCGACAGCCGCTCTTCCGCTTTCATTTCCTTGAACGCGGCGATGACGGCGACGGGATCCGTCGCGGCGATCAGGACGCCGAATAGCGCGGCGCCGAGCCAGCTCCAGCCAAGGCCGAAGTGCATGCCGGCCGCGACGATCAGCGCGGCGAGCGCGACCCCGAAAAATGCGAGTGTGAGGACGATCGGCAGCTCCCTGCGGAAGCTGCGCCATGGCAGCTGGAGCGCTGCCTCGAAGACCAAAGGCGGCAGCAGGATGTTGAAAATGAGGTCGCGCGACAGCGGAAGCGTCGGCGTGTCCGGAATGAAGGCGATCGCCAGCCCTGCCGCGACCAGGCCGACGCTGTAGGGCAGGCCGATTCGCCGCGACACCATCGCAATCAGGCAGGCGACGAGCAGGAGCACGCCGATCGGCGCCAGCGAGATGCCGTTCATGCACGCTCCATATCAACCGCGCCGGACGACGCCATCATCAATGGCTCGGCGACGGATGCCAGCCGAACGCCAGGAGCATGGCGAAGAATCCCGCTGCATAAGCGATTGGAACGAACCAGCCCTCTCTCAGCCAGCGGACGAACGAGCGGCCCTCCGGATAGTTGTTGGTCAGCGCGACGCCCGCCGACGACCCGAACCACACCATCGAACCCCCAAAGCCAACCGCGAACGCGAGCAGCGCCCAGTCGTAACCGCCCTGGCGCAGGGCCAGCGCGGTGAGCGGGATATTGTCGAATACCGACGAAAGCACACCGAGGCCGAACGCGCTCTGCCACGACGGATCGGGAAGCGCTTTGAGCGGCATCAGCGACGCAGCCGCCACGAGCGCAACCAGAAACAGCGCGCCTTGCGCGCCGTGGCGCAGGCTGGACCAGTCCGGACGCGCGATCGGGCTCGTCAGCAGGATCGCGCCCCACAGCGCCAGTCCCAGCCACGGCGCGCTTTCCTCGCCTTCGCTCAGCGTGTTGGCGAGGATGTTGGCACCCACCGCGCAAGCCAGGATGAACGCCACGATCCAGATACGCCGCCACTCGAGCGCGCTCCCGGGCCGGTCATGGGCCATGATCGGCTGGTGCCGGTGCTGCGCGAGTGCCGCGAACGGTGCGATCACGACGAAAGAGGCTGCTGCACCGACATAGGCGGGGAGGACCGTCAGCGGCGAAACGCCGTGCAGCCACATGATCGTAGTCGTGGTGTCGCCGATGACGCTTCCGGCGCCGCCCGCATTCGCCGCGGCGACGATGCCTGCCAGGAAGCCTACCGTCACCCGTCTCTCGTAGACGTGCCGGGCGACGATGCCGCCGAGCACCGCTGCGGCGATATTGTCGAGAAAGCCCGAGAGCACGAAGACGATGCCGAGGACCGCCACGCCTCCGGTCCAGTCGTCGGGAAGCACGTTCGGCAGATGATCTGAAATCCTGCTTCGCTCGAACTGGCTCGAGAGCAGCTCGAAACCGGTGAGGAGCAGGGCCAGGTTAGCGATGATCACCCATTCGTGCCGCGCATGGGCGAGCAGGGCGGAAGCCCCGCGGCCGGTAGGGAATTGGGTCACCAGCGCTTCGAACGCCAGGATTGCGCCGAGGCCCATCAGGCTGATCGGCAGCGCGCGCTTGTGGAACAGCGCGACGCCGAGCAGCATCGCACCGAACAGCACGAATTCCAGCGGGACAGGTAACCCGGAGAGCGCAGTCATCCGCGATTCTATATCCGCCGAAAACGCAGAGGTCTGCCCTGCTGCTGCTGATGCGACTCAGGGGCGGCGGAAGTCCGGCACGGTGCCGCTTTCCTGCCAATATTGCTCGAGGCCTATGCGTTGGAGCAGCTGCGCGAAACGCGGGTCGGTCCAGGCCTTTCGCATCGAGGGCAGGAATAGCTGGCTGGTTGCGCGGTCCTCGTCGCCGGCCTCGGGTGCGACATTGTTCCACTCGCCCTCGCGGAAATAGTAACCCTGCAGGATCTCGAAGCTCGTGTTGAGGTCACCGACGGCAGCAGCGGCCTGGGCCACGGCCAGGCCCTCAGACGGATGTGACTTCAGATAGTCGAGACTGCGGTTCACTGCCCCGCTCGGGCTGCCTCGCGCCGCCAGCGCTCGCCCGGTCGCATCGATGGCTTTCACCAGCTCCGCGGACGTGCCGGTTGGCCGTTCCGCCTCGTTCCCGAGGATCGCAAGCGCATCCAGAGGCCGTCCGCTGTACATCAGATACTCGAGCCGGGTCCGCCATACCTGCGGCTGCTGCGGCCAGTGATCGACGGCCTGCTTGAGCGCCTCGTCGGCGGCTTGGAGGTCCCCCGCCGCCCACAGGTCGACGACAATCCTGCGATCTGCACCCGGGATGATGAAATGCTTGCGGTCGGCCATGGCCGAAACCGCTGCTGCCTCCTTCCAGCGGCCGACGCTGCCCAGGGTCTCGGAGAGCAGGAACTGGAGGAGCGGCACGGGCCTCGAATTCTTGAGCGCAGCGCGATCGGCCCGCTCGGCGGCGAGCCAATGACGATACAACGGGTCGAGGAGGAGCAGCGCCGAGGTTGCACGGGGCTCACCCGGCTCGAGCTTGAATGCCCGCGCAGCGGCCGACCGGCTGCGCGAGTCCAGTCCGGGTCTTTGCGAAACCGGCGACACGCGCTTCAAACCCGCGTAGGCAAGCGCGAGCGAGCCCCAGGCCTTGGCATAATGTGGATCGGCCTGTGTCGCTTCCGTCAGCAGCGCGATCGCATTGGCGAGCGACCCCGGATTGTCCGCGGCGAAGACGTCGTTGTTTTGAAGCGCGTCGGTGCCCTTTTGAAACAGGAGCGCGGCTTGGGAGTTGGGCTGATGCTCGCGTTCGCCGCGCAGCCACAAGGCTCCTGCGGCGGCCGCGACTACCGCCGCTCCTGCCCCGATGAACAGGGTGCGCCGGGTCGTGCCGCGTTCCTGCGTCAACGACGTTCGACCCTCATCGTGCCGCTCGCCGGCGACGAGCGCATCGATGCTTTTGCGGGCCTGCGACCAGCCGGCGTGGCGCCGGGCACCGCGCCAGCCGCGAAAGTCAGCGCACTGGATCTGGTCGAAGGGCATCGGCAGGCGGGCGCCGTCGAGCCGCGCCTGGACGAGCTTGTGCAATTCGCGGGCACGGTTCGCCTCCGACCGCACCCATTCCGAGCCCGCCGCCGCCTCGGACCACAGGACAAGCACCGCCGGCGCGGATTCGAGCTCGCTCGCAATCACGTCGGCATAGGCTCGGTGGGCGGGAAGATCGCGGTCGTACCAGACCGACCAGCCCGCTTTGCCGAGCTCGCGCGCAATGCGCTCCGCCGCAGCGGCGTCGGGCCTCGCGTAGGAGAGGAAGACGTCGGCCAAGCACGCACCCCCGAATGCGCCCTTGTACCGCTTGCGAAGCGTCCCGGCGAGGCTAGGTTGCGCAGCGATGCCCAAGCCCAAATCCCGATACGTGTGCCAGGCATGCGGCTCCGTCAGCAGCCGCTGGCAGGGTCAATGCCCCGACTGCGCCGAATGGAACACGCTGGTGCAGGAAGCGGCGGAAGTGTCGAGCATCTTCGCGGCGAAGCACAATTTGCAGGGAGGCGGCCGGGTAATCCCGCTGGTCGGGCTGGAAACGCCGGCGACGCTGCCCGAGCGATTGCCCAGCGGGATCGCCGAGTTCGACCGCGCGATCGGCGGCGGGATCGTCGCGGGGTCGGCCATGCTTGTCGGCGGCGATCCGGGGATCGGCAAGTCGACGCTTCTGCTCCAGGTCGCCGCGCGTCTGGCGAGCGAGGGCAACAAGGTCGTCTACGTCTCCGGCGAGGAATCGGCGGAGCAGGTGCGGTTGCGGGCGGTGCGGCTCGGGCTCGGGGCTGCGCCGGTGCGGCTCGCGGCCGCGACATCGGTTCGTGACATCCTGACCACGATGGGCGCCAATGAACCGGGGGGCGAGCCGCCGGCGCTGCTCGTGATCGACTCCATCCAGACCATGCATTCCGACCTGATCGAGGGAGCGCCCGGCACAGTCAGCCAGGTCCGCGCCTCGGCGCAGGAACTGGTGCGCTTTGCGAAGGAGCATGGCACCGCCGTCGTCCTCGTCGGCCATGTCACCAAAGACGGCACCATCGCCGGGCCGCGCGTGCTCGAGCATATGGTCGACACGGTGCTGAGCTTCGAAGGAGAGCGCAGCCACCAGTACCGGATCCTGCGCGCGATGAAGAACCGCTTCGGCGGAACCGACGAGATCGGCGTGTTCGCGATGGAGGGCGCCGGGCTGAGCGAAGTGCCAAATCCGTCGGCGCTGTTCCTCACCCACCGCGGTGAGCCGGTCAGCGGGACGAGCGTGTTCCCGGCGATGGAAGGCACGCGTCCGGTGCTGGTCGAAATCCAGGCGCTGGTGGTGCGGCTGGCGACCGGAGCGACTCCGCGGCGGGCTGCGGTCGGCTGGGACAGCGGCCGGCTGGCGATGGTCCTCGCGGTGCTGGAGGCACGCTGCGGCCTCAGCTTCGCGACCGCGGAAGTCTATCTGAACGTCGCCGGCGGGTATCGCCTGAGCGACCCCGCTGCGGACCTGGCAGTCGCGGCGGCACTGGTGTCGGCCCTGTCCGAGCGGCCGGTGCCGAGCGACGTCGTGGTCCTCGGCGAGATCGCTTTGTCCGGCGAAATCCGGCCGGTGGCACACGCCGGCTTGCGGCTGAAGGAGGCAGCCAAGCTCGGCTTCGACGCCGGCTGGGTGCCGAAGGACATCAAGGGCGGCGAGGGACTGAGGCTCGCCGAATTTGCGAGCCTGCGCCAGCTCGTCGAACAGCTGCTTGGCAGGTAGTCCTTCTCACACGCATCGGAACAGCCTATTTCAGGAAGGTGGATAGGAGCGCCCGATGACCGCAAAGCCCAGGAGCCGCGACCAAATGACCGACGAGGAGCGGGCAATCTGGGCCAAGTTCGATGCTGAAATCCAAAAAGGCATCGACGACATGGAGGCCGGGCGGCTCAAGAACGCTGACGAGGTGTTCGATCGTCTCGAAGCGAAGTACGCGGCAATGGCACAGCGCCGCGGGTGAGGGTTCGCCTCACCGCGTCGGCCGAAGCCGATCTCGAGCACATTTCAGATTATCTTGCTCAAATTGATCCGGAACGGGCGCGACTCACTGTCAGAGCATTGCGAGCAGCGACGAGGTGAGTGGGAGCGCTCCCGCGTGCATCTCGGCTGTTTTGACCTCGCCCGGTGTTCGGAAGAAGTCGGTCTCTCCCTATGTGGTGCTCTACGCAATCGTCGCAGACGAGGTCCGAGTGCTGCGCATCGCTCATGAGCGCAGCGATTGGGCATCGCTCGTCTGAAAGCGAGTAGACCGGCATCGTTTCTGAGCACGGATCGTTCGCCTCACTCGCATGAACATCCAATCGTACCCGCAGCAGATCGTTGCGCAGCACGCCGAAGACGGGCTTCCCCTCCCGCGCCGGTACTGGTCGGTGGTCAGCATCTGGCTTGCGCTGACCATGGCGGTGCTCGACGGCGCGATCGCCAATGTCGCGCTGCCGGTGATCGCGCACCAACTCGGCGCTTCGCCGTCCGCGTCGGTGTGGATCATCAACGGCTACCAGCTGACGATCACCGTGCTGCTGCTGCCGCTCGCCGCGCTTGGCGACCGGATCGGCTACAAGTGCATCTACATCCCCGGCCTGGCACTGTTCACCCTCGGGTCGGTGGCATGCGCGGCGTCGGGCACCCTGCCGCTGCTGATCGCGGCACGGGTGTTCCAGGGCATTGGCGCCGCGTGCATCATGAGCATGAATGCCGCGCTGGTGCGCGCGACCTACCCGGCGAACATGCTCGGGCGCGGCATCGGCTACAACGCGATGGTCCTGTCGATGTCCGCGGCGACGGGACCGACGCTCGCGGCGCTGATCCTTAGCGTCGCCTCGTGGCACTGGCTGTTCCTCATCAACCTGCCGATAGGGGTCGCGGCGCTGGCCGTCGGCAGGAAGGCGCTTCCCGATCCGCGCGGGCACGGCGAGCCGTTCGACTGGGCATCGGCATTGCTCAGCGCGGCAATGATGGGCTGCCTTGTGTTCGGCGCCGAGATGTTCGCGCGGGAGGGCGCGGGTCTGGGCCTTGCGCTGGTACTCGCCGGACTTGGCTCCGGCGCAGCCCTGGTTTGGCGCGAGTGGGGTGTTCCCAATCCGATGATGCCGCTGGATCTGCTGCGCATCCCCATCTTCACACTCTCGATCGCAACGTCGATCGTGAGCTTTGCTGCGCAGATGCTGGCCTATGTCGCGATCCCGTTCCTGATGCAGTCGGTGCTCGGGCGAAGCGTCTTCGCGACCGGGCTGCTGATGACTCCGTGGCCGATCGCGGTCGGGATCGCCGCGCCGTTCGCGGGTCGGCTCGCCGATCGCGTGCCCTCCGGCCTGCTCGGCGGGATCGGCCTCGCCGTCTTCGCCGTCGGCTTGTTCTTCCTCTCTCGCCTCGGCGCATCGCCGGGAAATTTCGACATCGCCTGGCGAATGGCGGTGTGCGGTCTCGGCTTCGGCCTGTTCCAGTCACCCAATAACCGCACCATGCTCAGCGCCGCGCCAAAGCCGCGCTCCGGCGCCGCCGGCGGGATGCTGGCGACGGCGCGGCTGCTCGGTCAGACCACGGGCACGGTCGCCGTCGGGCTCGCGTTCCATCTCGCCGGCGTGCGGGTCACCCCGACGCTGCTGCTCGCCGCCTCGATCGTCGCGCTCGTCGCCGCCGGGGTCAGCATGCTGCGGCTTCGCGTGGAGCCTCCGGGACGCATCGCGGTCTACCGGCCCATCCTGGACTAGCCGCGAGACCGCCGACGGCCGACGATCGTCAGGGCGATGGCCATAAGAGCCGCTGAGCCCGCGAGCGGCAGCCAGGGACTGCGGCGATCCTGGTGCGCGCTTTCGGGCACCCGAGACGCGGTCCCGGTGGTAGGGGGCGGCTTTACCTCCGGTTCCCTCTCGTCATGGCCTGGCATCGGCTTGTGTGCGTCGCGCGGCCTCGCCGCGGCCGCTTGCAGCGGCTCTTTGGACTCGCGGAGGGTCAGCCGGTAGGCGGCACGGCCATCGGTCACGACGCCGCTGATCGGCTGGCCCGCGGCGGCGGTGCCGAGTCCGCTGATCACCAAGGCTCCATTGGACTGTTCAACTTGCCCGCTCGCGGTGTCGAATGCTCCAGGCTGCTCGGCGAAGAAGCGGGTGGTTTGAGCGCGTAGCCTCAGGGATCCGGGCAACAGGAGGCGAATCGAGTTGCCGTCGCGCACGAAACTTCCCCCCGACGCGGCGCGAGGCAGCTTGTCCGCCGCGCGATCCAGCGAGGCCCACTCGGCGCCCTTCGCACCTTGGCCGGCGGTCAGGTCGAGGCGCAGCCTGGCGCGGAGCGGGACGCACTGGGTGGCGGTGCACGCCGCCCAGCTCAGGTCGGCGACGAGCGGAATGGCTGTGCCTTCGGGGAGCGACTCGGGCATGCTCATCCGCGCGAGCAGGATATGGTCGCCCTCGTGAACGTAACTGTCGATTCCCTCCTCGCTCAGCAGCGAAGGCGCGGGGTGCAGGAGTGGACCGAAGCTGACGCCGCCGGGGGCGCTCCACCGGACGGTTGTCGCAATTCCGCTGTCTCCCGGGTTGCTCCAGTACCCATGCCAACCGGCGCGGGGCGTCATACGGATTCCGACCAGGACAGTGCTGCCGGGTGCGGGCTCGAGTGTCTCGGCGATCAACTCGGCGGGCATGTAGCGCGCCGGGTCGGCCGCGGCCGAAGCGATGGCGGGCGCCAGCAGCACCAGCACGAACAGGGCAAGTCGGCGCAGCATCGGCTATTGGCCGGACCCGCTCTCCTTCGCGAGGATACCGGGGCGCGCCTCCTTCACCGACTCCCGAAGCTGGTCGAGCGTCATTCCGCCGAAGCTCTGGACCTCGCCGATGATGAAGCCCGGCGTGCCGTCTAGGCCGAGCAGCTGCGCCTGCTGGTCGTTGCGCGCGAGCAGATCCTCGATGTCCTCGGAGTGATCGACCATGTCCTTCTTGAGCCGCTCCCAATCCACGCCGGCCTTGCGCGCGGCGGCATCGACTTTTTCGTTGGTGAGCGGGCGCTCAGTCTCGAACAGCGCGTCGTGGACCGCGAAATACTTACCCTGGAACTTGCTTGCGATCGCGATCAGCGCCGCGTGCTCCGACGCGGCGCCGAAGATCGGCCAGTCGCGGAAAATCACGCGGACCTTCTTGTCCTCGGCGAGCAGCTTCTTGAGCGGCCCATGAGTCGCTCGGCAGGCCGGGCACTGATAGTCCATGTACTGGACGATGGTGACGTCGTAGCCTTGGGGCGCGATCATCGGCGCGTCCGGATCTTCGGTGAAATAGCGTCGGGCTTCTTCGGTGGGCACGTCGGGTCCGGGCGCCGGAACCGCCGTCGCCGCCGCTTGCGCCGAGATTGTTAGTGCGGAGACCGCAAGGACAAGCGAGCGCATGTGCCGTTTCAACTTCATTCTCCAGGGGGATGCAGGCCGGTCAGCCAACCATCTCGACAATGGCCAAGAGGCGGTGGATTGCAATTGGAAACGGATCAATGTCGACGGGCCGTGCCCTTCGGGAGGTCGCTTGCGGCGCGGCAAGGGCTTTCATCGCGTCGGCCCCTTCGCTAGCGCCTTGGCATGACCGCGCTGGACGTCTTCGTGTTCCTGCTGCTGATCGGCGGCGCAGCCGTCGGCTTCGTGCGCGGCTTCGTCCATGAGGTCGTGTCGCTTCTCGCCTGGGTGGTCGGCATCGCCATGCTCAAGCTGTTCCACACCCAGCTGTGGACCGGCCTCGACAATTCGTTCGACACGAGCCCCGCCGCCGGCGCCGTGCTCGCCTTCGCGCTGCTGTTCATCCCCAGCTTCCTGCTGGTCAAGCTGCTCGCCCGCTCGATCGGTGGGCGGACGCGGCGTCATGCGGTGCTCGGGCCATTCGACCGCACGCTTGGCGGCGGGTTCGGCCTGCTCAAGGGGCTGCTCGGCGCGACGCTCTTCTTCCTCCTCGCGAACCTCGCCACGGACATGGTGTACGGGCCGCAGGCCGACCGACCGCAGTGGATGACCAAATCCCGCACCTATTCGCTGCTCAACGCCAGCGGCCGCTCGATCGTCGACTGGGTCGAGGCACGGCGTGGCCACCCCAAGGTCGAGGAGGAATGATCCGCCTTTACGATACGATGGCGCGCGAGAAGCGGCCGTTCGTGCCCGCCAACCGCAACCGCATCACCATGTATGTCTGTGGCCCCACGGTGTACGGCCGCGCGCACATCGGCAATGCGCGGCCGGCGGTGGTGTTCGACACGCTTGCGCGGCTGATCCGCCACGAATTCGGCGAGAACAGCCTCGTCTATGCCCGCAACGTCACCGACGTCGACGACAAGATCATCGCCGCGGCGGAAGCGGAGGGCGTCGACCCGTCCGTGATCACGGAACGCTACGAGCGCCACTATCTCGAGGACATGGGCGCGCTCGGCGTCGCGCCGCCGACGATCGCGCCGCATGCGACTCAGGAAATCGGCCCGATGGTCGCGATGATCGCGCGGCTGGTCGAGCTCGGCCACGCCTACGAAGCGCAGGGGCACGTGCTCTTCTCGGTGCCTAGCGATCCCGGCTACGGCGCGCTCAGCCGCCGCGACCGGGAGCAGATGATCGCCGGCGCCCGCGTCGAGGTGGCGCCGTATAAGCGCGATCCCGCCGACTTCGTGCTGTGGAAGCCGAGCGGCGAGGGGGTGATCGGCTGGGACTCGCCATGGGGGCGAGGACGGCCCGGATGGCACATCGAGTGCTCGGCGATGATCAAGGCGCATCTTGGCGAAACCATCGACATCCACGGCGGCGGGCTCGACCTGGTCTTTCCGCACCACGAGAACGAGATGGCGCAGAGCCGCTGCGCGCACGGCGGGCTGCCGCTCGCGCGCTTCTGGGTGCACAACGGCTTCGTCGACATGGGCGCCGAGAAGATGTCCAAGAGTCTCGGCAACATCGTCACGCCCGCGGAGCTGCTGGCGCAGGGGCATCGCGGCGAGACGCTCCGCCTCGCCTTGCTGTCGGCGCACTACCGTTCGCCGTTGCCCTGGACCGACGCACTGATCGAGCAATCGAAGGCGATTCTCGACCGGCTGTACCGTACCGCCGGTGATGCGGTGCCCGGACAAATCGATCCTGAAGTGATTGAAGCGCTTTCTGATGATCTCAACACCCCCGCCGCGCTTGCCCGGCTGCAGGCAATCGACGACGCCGCCACGTTGAAGGCAAGCGCGAGCCTGCTCGGCCTCTTGTCGGTGACAGCCAATGATTGGTTCCGCGGCGGCGCGGACGACGGTGCGATCGAGGATCGGATCGCCGAACGCGCCGCCGCGAAGAAGACGCGCGATTTCGCAACCGCCGATCGGATCCGTGACGAGCTCAAGGCGGATGGCATCGTCTTGGAGGACGGGCCCGGCGGCACCACATGGCGCCGCGAATGACGGAGCCGCTCTACACGACCGAAATTCTGCGCCTCGCCGCCTCGCTCAGCGAGCCGCGCGAGCTCGACCGGATCGACGGCTGGGCCGAGCTGCGCTCGCCGACCTGCGGCAGCCGGATAAGCACCGCCGTCCAGCTCGACGGCGAGCGCCGAATCGAGGCCGTTTCCCAGTGGGTGCATGCCTGCGCCTTCGGCCAGGCGTCCGCCGCCCTGCTCGAACGGCACGCGGTCGGCCGCGCGCACGGCGACGTCGGCAATGCGCTGATCCTGCTCAGCCGCTGGCTGGCGCGGGAGCAGGAGGAAGCCGGGGACTGGCCGGGGCTGCTTGAGCTCGCGCCCGCTCGGCATCGCAAGTCGCGGCACGGCGCCATCCTCCTGCCCTTCCGTGCACTTGCCGCGGCGATCGAGTCGGCGCGGTGAACCCAGCGGACGGCACCGCACAGGCGGCCGCCGCAATCCTCCAGAGCGGCGCCATCATGCTCGGCGCCGCGCTCGTCTTCGTCACCTTGTTCCGCCGGCTGAGGCTCGGCGCGACGCTCGGCTATATCGTCGCCGGCGCGCTGATCGGCCCGCAGGTCCTCGGCCTGATCGGCGACCCCGAGGAGCTGACCAGCGTCACCGAGATCGGAATCGCGCTGCTGCTATTCATCGTCGGGCTCGAGCTTCGGCCGGCGCGGCTTTGGCGCTTGCGGAAAGACATTTTCGGCCTCGGCCTCGCGCAGGTGGTGCTCTGTGGCCTCGCGATCAGCGCGCTTGCCTATCTGGCGCTCGGAATCTCGATCCAGGCCGCACTGGCGATCGGCTTGCCCCTGGGGCTCTCGTCGACGGCGCAGGTGTTGCCGATGCTCCGCTCGGACAACGATCTGAACACGCCCCAGGGCGAGCGCGCTTTCTCGATCCTGCTGTTCCAGGATCTCGCGATCGTGCCGATGATCACGATCATCGCGGCGATGGCGCGCACTCCGCCCGATCCGAGCGCGCCCGTCGGCCTCGCCCTGGCGCTCTACACATTGCTGGCGGTGATCGGGCTGGTGCTGGTCGGCCGCTTCGTCCTCAATCCCCTGTTCCGGCTGGTGGGGCGTCTCGGCGAGCGCGAGCTGTTCGTCGTCGCCGGCCTGTTCACCGTGGTCGGCGCCGCGGCGGTCATGCACGCGCTTCACCTCTCGGTGCCGCTCGGCGCCTTCGTCGCCGGCGTGATGCTCGCCGAATCGCCGTATCGGCACGAGCTCGAAAGCGACGTCGAGCCGTTCCGCTCGATCCTTCTCGGGCTGTTCTTCCTCTCCGTCGGGATGTTGCTCGACCTGACCGTCGTCGCCGCTCGGCCCTTGTTCGTGATCGGGCTCGCCGTCGCCGTCATCGCAACGAAGACGATCCTGATCACGTTGCTCAGCCGCGCCTTCAGGTCGAGCTGGACTCGGAGCTTCCGTCTCGGGCTGCTGCTCAGTCAGGCCGGCGAGTTCGGATTCGTGCTCTTCGCCCAGGCGACCGCGGCCCTGCTGATCACGCCCGAGGCCGCTGCGCTGTTCGGAGCCGTAGTCACGCTGTCGATGGCGGCAACGCCCTTCCTCATGCGCCTGACCGACTGGCTCGAGCGCCGCGAGGAACGCGGCTCGGCCGATCTCGACGGACCGGAGCTTTCGCCGGAGACCAGCGCGATCGTGGTTGGCTACGGGCGCTTCGGCCAGACCGTGACCCAAATGCTCCAGGCCAAGCGCATCGGCGTCACGATCATCGACAAGAAGCCGAGTCAGATCGAGCTGTCGGGGGAATTCGGGACCAAGGTCTATTACGGCGACGGCTTGCGGCTCGACCTGTTGCGCGCGGCCGGTGCGGAAACCGCCAAGGTCATCGCCTTCTGCAACGACAATGAAGGCGGCGAGCTGTCGCGGAGCGCGGTGAAGGCGGTGCTCGAAGCATTTCCCCAGGCGTCGGTGATGGTCCGCGCCTTCGACCGGCGCCATCTGATCGAGTTGCGCGGCCTCGACCTCGTCCTCGCCGAGCGCGAGCTGTTCGAAAGCGCCGTGGTGATGGGCAAGGCTGCGCTTCGCGCGAGCGGAATCCCGGCCGCGGAGGTGGAGCGCGTCGACCACGAATACCGGATGCGCGACTGTGACCGGCTCGAGCGGCAGCGCCAGACCGGGGACATTCGCGCCGGCTGGGAAACATCGTTCGGCGAAGAGCGGCCCTTGCCCGACAAGGAGGCGACGCCGGCCTAAGGCTTTGCTGCGAGGAAATCGTCAAGCGCGCGGAGGATCGAATCGACGACATCCTTGTGCGCCCCGGCGCCGCTCTTCACGTGGATGTGCGCCTGCTCGTACGCCGAGCGGCGCTCGCCCGACAGCCGTTCCAGAGTCGCCTTGGGATCGCCGTTCCTGAGCTGGGCGCGCGTGTCCCGGCGCGACGTTCGTTCGGCGAGGATGTCGACCGGCGCATCGAGCCAGATGGTGATGGCCCGCTCGTTCAGCAGCTCGCGCGTGCGTGGATCGACGTAGGCGCCGCCGCCGGTGGCGATGACGCGCATATTTCCCTCATCGACCAGGCGCGCCACCAGCCGCCGCTCACCGTCGCGGAAATCGTGCTCGCCGTAGCGCTCGAACACCTCGGCGGGCGTGAGGCCGGCGGCGTCCTGGATAGCGGCGTCGCTGTCGACGAACGGCAGCCCGAGCCGCCGCGCGAGGCGCCGTCCGACCGTCGACTTGCCAACTCCCATCAGCCCGACCAGCACGATCGGCCGGTCGAGACGTTTCGCCAGATCCATACGCTTAAGGGGCTATACAGCGGCGCACCCGCTCGGCAAAAGCGGCCGCATGTCGCGGTTAGTGGTGCTCATCATCCTGCTCGTCGTCATCGTCGGCGCGCTCTTCTATCTTTCTACCGTTCCCGAGGAACAGCCGACCCACACGATCGAGGTCGCGGTGCCCCAAGGGACGACGGGAGGCAATGCGCATTAAGACCCTGCTGATTGCCTCGGCTGCCGTCGCGATCGCGCTGCCCGCTATCGCGCAGCAGCTGGCGCAGACGCAACCGCCGCCGTCCAACCAATACCCCGGTGGCGGAATCGGCGCGGCCCAGCCTCAGGCGCAGCCTTCCTCTCAGCCGGGCGCATCGACTGTCGACCTTGGGGGCGGCGCCGACGAGAGCGCGGTGGAGGTGGTCACGCCGACCAACCTGCTGCCGGCGCGGCCGATCGAGCCACCGATCGAATATCCGGGATGGGCACGACGCGACCCGTGGGTGGTCGGGAAGCTCAAACCGGCCGAGTATGGGCTCGGCGCCGATCCGTGGGGCGACACGAGCGGCGCATTCCTTTCGACGCTGATGCGGCGGATGGACACGCCGATGGCGTCGCGCTGGGCGCATATCGCGCTTCGCAACGCGCTCCTCGCAAAGGCGCGCGCGCCGCGCGACGTACACCCGGTCGACTGGGTGGCGGAGCGCTCGTGGCTGCTCCTGCGCATGGGCGAAGCCGATGCGGCGCGAATGCTGGTCGACGCCGTCGACACCGACCGCTTCACGCCCAAGATGGTGCAGGTCGCGGTCCAGTCCGCGCTCGCCAATGCCGACGCGGCGGCGCTGTGCCCGCTGCAGAGCGGCATCAGGAAGTCCGATCCAGCGATCCGCCAGCTCGTGCAGGCGATGTGCGCATCGCTCGCTGGCGACCCCGACAGCGCCTCGGCCCAGATCGACAATGCGCGCCGTTACGGCCGCATCGGCGGGGTTGATCTCGCGCTCGCCGAGAAGGTGGTCGGAGCGGGCGGAAGCGGGCGCGCGGCCACGATCGAGTGGGAGCCGGTCGAAAGTCTCAGCGCGTGGCGCTTCGGACTTTCGGTCGGCACCGGCATGGTCCCGCCGGACCGGCTGATCAAGGCGGCGTCGCCCCAGCTTCGCGCGTTCCAGGCGCGGGCGCCGCTGCTGTCGCCGCAGCAACGGCTGGACTCCGCGCTGATCGCGGCGGGGCTCGGCGTTTTCTCCTCACAGAGCCTCGTCGATCTCTATTCTGCGATCTACGAAACGACCGACCCGGCCGATCTCCCTTCGACCGACGCATGGCAGCTCCGCGAGGCCTTCCTCGGTAAGGACGAAGCGACGCGGCTTGCCGCCATCCGTCACCTGCTTGGTACCGGCAAGGATGGCCTGCGCAAAGAGGCGGCGAGGGCGCTCGTCGCGCGTGCGGCGACTCTCATCACTCCCGATGCCGCGCTCGCCAAGGATGCGCCGGACCTCATCTCGGCCATGCTTGCCGCCGGGTACGACCGCGCCGCGGCGCGCTGGATCCCTGCCGTCGGTGGGATGGACGACGAGAATGGCGACCGCTGCTGGGCGATGCTGGCGCTTGCGGCGCCGAACATCGCCGACGTCGGCAGCGGCCGGATCAACGCCTTCATTCGCCGCGACAAGAGCCCGAACAAGGTGCGCAGTGCATTGCTGGTGGCGGGGCTTGCCGGCTTGGGGCGCATCAGCACCGACACCGCGAACTCGATCAATCAGCGCCACGGGCTCGGCCTCGGGCGCACGAGCAGCTGGACGCGGATCATCGATGCGTCAGCCGGGCGCGGCCAGGCGGGCACGGTGCTCGTGCTCGCCGGATCGGGCTTCCAGACGCCGAGCTGGAACAGGGTGCCGTCCGCCCACCTCTATCACGCGATCACCGCGCTCGAGCGCACCGGTCAAGGTTTCACCGCGCGGATGATCGCGGCCGAGGCGCTGTCGCGGACGTGATCGCCGACGATCGCGCGCTCGTCGATCGTTTCCTCGACATGCTTTCGGCAGAAGCCGGCGCGTCAAAACACACGATCGCTGCCTATCGCAACGACCTCGAGCGGGCGGCGGAAACGCTCGGTGGGCTCGGCTCGGCGTCCGCCGGAGATGTTTCGCGCCTCGGGAGCAGCTGGGCGGAGCTCGCCCCGTCGACGGTCGCTCGGCGCTCGGCCGCGCTCAGGCGCTTCTTCGGCTTCCTGGTCGACGAAGGCCTGCGCCGGGACGATCCGTCGTCGGCCCTGCCGCGCCCGCGTTTCGAGCGGCCGCTGCCGCGAATCCTCGACGAGGAAGAGGTCCGGCGCATGTTCGAGGCGGCGGAAGACCGCGCCGCGAGCGGCGAGGCAAACGCACTTCGCAACCTTGCCTTGCTGGAGCTGCTCTACGGTTCCGGCCTGCGCGCGAGCGAACTCGTCGGGCTGCCGCGCGGCGCCGTCCGCCCCGAGCAGCCGTTCCTGATGGTCCGTGGCAAAGGCGACAAGGATCGGCTCGTGCCCATCTCGACCCGGGCGCAGGCGGCCGTGGGCAAGTGGATGGAGCAAGTGCCGCGCGCCGCATTGTGGCTGTTCCCGAGCGGCAAATCGCATTTGAGCCGCGTTCGGCTGTTCCAGATCGTGCGCGCGATGGCGACCGATGCGGGGTTGGCGCCCGAGCGCGTGAGCCCGCACGTGCTGCGCCACGCCTTCGCGACGCACTTGCTGTCCGGCGGCGCGGACTTGCGGGTGCTGCAGTCGCTGCTCGGCCATGCCGATATCGCCACCACACAGATCTACACGCATGTCGACAGCGCGCGCTTGGTCGAGCTGGTGAACGCCCGCCACCCGCTGGCGACGCGCGGTCGTTGACCTCAACAGCAGCTTCGGCCTAGGCGCCGGCCTGGATGTTGACGTACCTCGATTTCGAAAAGCCCATTGCCGAGCTCGAGGCCAAAGTTGCCGAGCTTCGCGAGACGGCGAGCGGCACGGACATCGATATCGAAGCCGAAGTCGGGCGGCTCGAGACCAAGGCCAACAAGCTGCTGCGCGACACCTACGCGAGGCTGACGCCGTGGCAGAAGGCCCAGGTCGCGCGGCATCCCGAGCGGCCGCACTTCAAGGATTATGTCGCCGGCATCGTCGACGATTTCCTCCCGCTTGCCGGCGACCGGTCGTTTGCGGACGATCCGGCAATCGTCGGCGGGCTCGGCCGGATCGACGGTCGCCGGGTCATGCTGATCGGCCACGAAAAGGGCGCTGATACGGCCTCCCGCCTGAGGCACAATTTCGGGATGGCCAAGCCGGAAGGCTATCGCAAGGCGATCCGCCTGATGAAGCTGGCGGATGAGTTCGGAATCCCGGTGGTGACGCTGGTCGACACTCCGGGCGCTTTCCCCGGCGTCGAGGCCGAAGAGCGGGGACAGGCCGAGGCGATCGCCCGGTCGACCGCGGAGTGCCTCGCGCTCAACGTGCCGATTGTCGCGGCCATCGTCGGGGAAGGCGGCTCCGGCGGTGCGGTTGCGATCGCGACTGCCAACCGCGTGCTGATGTTCGAGCATGCCGTCTATTCGGTCATCTCGCCGGAGGGCTGCGCTTCGATATTGTGGCGGACGGCGGACAAAGCGGCGGAAGCGGCGGAGGCGATGAAGATCACCGCGGCCGACCTGCAGGCGCTGGGCGTCGTCGATCGCATGGTCGAGGAGCCGCTCGGCGGAGCGCATCGCGATCCCGACGCCGCAATCGGTGCGCTGAAAGGGGCGCTGGTCGAGGAACTCGACGGCTGCGGGAAGCTTGGGCCGAAGGAACTCCGCGCGCAGCGCCGCGCGAAGTACCTCGCGATCGGCTGAAGCGGCTTCGCAACCGCATCAGTCATTCTCCGTTCAAATGCCGGGGCCATTGTTCTCGCCGCGATACGGAGGATTGAGGCAGAAAATGCGAAATCGCGTCCTATTGCTGTTCGCCGGTGCTCTGGCGCTCACGCCCGCCGCCGCGCAGCAGGCCCGCTATCTCGACCCGCGGGACGTCGCCGAAGCGCAACGGGACAATGCGCAGATCGTCGAAGAGCTTGGCGGAGCCGAAACCGGCCCGCGCGCCGCTTATGTCGAATCGGTCGGCCGCCGCGTCGGCGCGTATTCGGGCATCGCGAGGCCGGGCCAGGCGTTGCATTTCACGACGCTCAACTCGGCGGTCGAGAACGCTTTCTCGGTGCCCGGCGGGTACGTCTACATCACGCGCCAGCTGATGACGCTCATGGACGACGAATCGCAGCTCGCCTTCGCGCTCGGCCACGAGGTCGGACATATCGCCGCAGACCATGCCCATCAGCGCGAGGCGGTCGAACGCGAGCTGACCTGGCGCGCGCTTCCCGAGATCCTGCTCGGCCAGATGATGGGCGGGTTCGGCAACCAGATCGCGCTTCGGCGCGCGCTCGCGGTCAAGCTGCAGACGCTGAGCTTCTCGCGCGAGCAGGAATATGAGGCCGACACGCTCGGGATGCGCTACATGATCGCCGCCGGCTACGATCCGGCCGGGGCGGCGCAGCTGCTGCAGTCGCTGAGCCGCGAAACGGCGCTTCAGTCGCGGGTCCAGGGACGCAAGAACCGGCGCATCCCGGAATGGGCGCTAACCCATCCGCTGAGCGAAAACCGCATGCAGCGCGCCATCCGGGAGGCGCGCGCCCTGGGCCGCCTCGGCACGGGACTTCACAACCGCGACAGGTTCCTGAGCCAGCTCGAGGGCGTCTACGTCGACGACGATCCGGCACAGGGAATCATCGACGGGCCGGTGTTCACGCACCCGGATCTGCGCATTCAGTTCCGCGTCCCGGCCGGCTATCTGATGTCGAACGGCACTTATGCGGTGACGATCTCGGGCTCGGCGGGGAAGGCGCAGTTCAGCGGCGGGCGCGCCTCCGGATCGCTCGACGATTACGTGCTCAAGGTACTCCAGCAACTCATCCGCGGTCAGGGCGAGATCGCGGTTCCGCGGCCGCGGCACATCGATGTAAACGGCATGCCTGCCAGATATACCACGGCACGCGTCAACACCCAGTCGGGTGCGGTCGACGTCAGCGTGATGGCCTATCGCTGGGATCCGCAGCACATCTATCATTTCGCGATGCTGACGAAGGCGGGGACAGGGTTCGGGCCCTTCACGCCGATGGTCAATTCACTGCGCAAGCTTACGCGAGCGCAAGCGGCGGAGATCCGTCCGCGGGTCATCCATGTGGTGACGGTCGCGCCCGGCGACACCCCGCAATCGCTGGCGAGCCGGATGGCCTATCGCAATTTCCAGCTGGAGCGCTTCCTCACGCTGAACAACCTTTCGGCCAACAGCAGGCTGCTGCCCGGCCGAAAGGTCAAGCTGGTGGTTTACGGCCCGCGGCGGGCCTGAGCGGCGCGGCTCACATCACGGAGCCGACGTTCGAGTTGATTCTGCCCCACATTCCGTTGGCGCCGCCGCCGAGCGCCTGAAGGCCGCCCATCATCGCAATGATGATGAGGGCGGCGATCAGCCCGTATTCGATAGCAGTTGCCCCGCGCTCGCTCGTGCCGAGCATGCGCAAGCACTTTCGGATAGCGACCACGCCACCCTCCTCTGGTCCACGTCCACGCGGCGGGTGTAAAGCGAGGCCGGTTAACAACTCTTACCCGCGCACAGTTAACGCGGCGTCATCTCTGTGCCGGCGTCCAGGCGGCGAAGTGGAGGATTTCGAAAGTTTCGATGGTCCGGCCATCTTCGGCGGCTTCTCCGAAGGCGCGAGCGGCAGCATCGCGCTGCGCGCGGGTGAGCGGCGGCGCCGCGGCAGCAAGGATGCTGGTCGCCCCCATCGCGCGCAGATCCGCGACGAGCCGCTCGAGCGACCGATAGGAAACCCGCGCGCGCTCGACGTCGACCACCGGCCTTGTGAAGCCCGCATGTTCGAGCAACGGCGCCAGCGCCGAGGCTTCGATGCGCGGATGGACGTGGGGCGCCGCAACGCCCGCGGCGGCGTCTGCGGCGCGCATCGCTGCACGCAATCGCGGGAGCGTGTCACCGCCCGACATCGCTCCGATGAACAGTCCATCGGCGAGCATCGCATGGCGGACCAGCCGGAGCGCGAGCGGGAGCTCGTTGACGGTGTCGAGCGTGCCAATCGCCAGGACCAGGTCATAGGCTTGCGCGGGCGGCTCCCAGGCATCTTCCACGAGCGGTGAGCCTCCGCTCAGGGAGGCGAACAGCGGCCCCGGCTCGCGTACGTCGACGTGCTCGGCCAGGCCGCGGAGCCGCCGCGGCCACTCGGGGTCGGGACAGCCGATCAGCAGCGCTTTCCCGAAGCGCCGATCGTTCAGCGCGATCCGCTCGAGGGCATCGGCGAACACCCGTTCGAACAGGAAGAGCTCCGGTCCGGCGCGAGCCGCGCGGTCGCGGCGCATCGCGCGACGCGTTATGTCGAACAGTTCGGGCATCGGAGCGGCTTGTGCGATGCGCCGGGCCAAGCGACAAGAAGCAATGGACCGGATTGGAGCCATTCTCAGGACCTGCGCGCATTCGGCGCTCGATTTCGCGCTGCCGCCGCGCTGCGCCGGATGCGGCACGATCGTCCCCCATGTCCACAGCTTCTGCGCCGAATGCTGGAAGACCATTCAATTCCTCGGCGACGGCGGCTGCGACACCTGCGGGCTCCCGCTCCAGGCGACCGAGCAGACGACCTGCGCGCGCTGCCTGGCGAGCCCGCCGCGGGTCGAGCGCAGCCGCGCCGCGGTCGCATATGACGAGCTGTCGCGCATGCTCGCGATTCGCCTCAAATACGGACGCAAGGTCGCGATCGCGAGGACCATGGCGCATTATATGGCGCCGCTGGTGAACCCACAGCCTGACTCGATCCTTGTTCCCGTCCCGCTCCATCGCACGCGGTTGTGGACGCGCGGCTTCAACCAGTCGGCGCTGGTCGCGCGCGAGCTGTCGCGGCGGCTGAAGATCGATGCCGATCCGATGCTCCTGCGGCGCACCCGGCGCACCCCGCCGCTCAAGGGGATGAGTCCGCTGCAGCGCCGCAAGACCGTGGCGGGCGCCTTTCAGGTCAAGGACAAGGCGTCGGTCGCCGGGAAGACGGTCATCCTGGTGGACGACGTGCTCACCACCGGCAGCACCGCCGAGGCCTGCGCCCGGGCGTTGAAACGGGCCGGCGCAGCCCGCGTCGAGCTCGTCAGCTGGGCGCGGGTGGTGAAACCTTCCCAATTGATGCGTTGAGCCGCATGCCTAAATATCGGTCTCACAGGAGCGGTCGGTGTCGATCGAAATCTATACCAAGACCTTTTGTCCCTATTGCTGGCGGGCCAAGGCGCTGCTCGAGGCCAAGGGCATCGCGTATCGCGAAATTTCAGTCGATTATGGCGGCGAGCTGCGCGAGCAGATGATCCAGCGCGCACGCGGCCGAACCACGGTCCCGCAAATCTTCATTCGTGAGCACCATGTCGGCGGCTGCGACGACCTCTTCGCCCTCGAACGCGACGGCCGGCTGGATGATTTGATCTCATGACCCGCATCGCGCTTTTCCAGTCGACCACCGGCATCGACCCGGCGGCCAGCCGCGCCGCGCTCGAACAGGCGATCGCCGCCGCGGCGCAGGGCGGCGCGGAAATGCTGTTCACGCCGGAGATGTCGGGCCTGCTCGACCGCGATTCGGCGCGCGCGGCGGCAAGCCTGCGCGATGAGGACGAGGACGAGGTGCTGGCCGCGTGCCGCGAAGCCGCGCGGCGCCACCGCATCTGGCTTCACCTCGGCTCGCTCGCGGTGCTGGCCGAGGACGGCAAGGTCGCGAACCGCGGCTTCGTGATTGACCGCGAAGGCGAGATTCGCGCCCGCTACGACAAGCTCCATCTGTTCGACGTCGACTTGCCGACCGGGGAAAGCTGGCGCGAATCGAACGTCTATTCGGCCGGAAGCGGCGTCGTGCTGGTCAACGGCACGCCGGTCGGCAAGCTCGGTCTCACCATTTGCTATGACCTGCGCTTCCCCGGATTGTTCGCGCGGCTCGCTGAGGCGGACGCCGACATTATCGCGGTGCCGGCGGCGTTTACCGTCCCCACCGGCAAGGCGCATTGGCACATCCTCTTGCGTGCCCGGGCGATCGAGGCGGGGCTGTTCGTTGCCGCCGCCGCGCAGGTCGGGCGCCACGAGGATGGGCGACAGACCTTCGGTCATTCGCTGGTGGTGGACCCGTGGGGCGAGGTGCTTCTCGACATGGGCGAGGAGCGCGGCGTTGGATTTGCGGATATCGACCTCAGGCGAATCTCCGACGTGCGCGGGCGCATACCGGCGCTTAACCACCGCCGGCCTATTCCCGACGCCGTGATCCTATGATTGTTTTCGACCTGCAATGCCGCGACGGCGGCGAGACGTTCGAGGCCTGGTTCCGGTCCAACGCCGACTATGAGGAGCAGAGCGGGGCCGGGCTGGTCGAATGTCCGTTCTGCCAGTCCGCGAACGTCGCCAAGGCGCCGATGGCGCCGCGCGTTCCGAGAAAGGGATCGGACAACCCGCTCGCGCGCCTCGCCGCGATGCAGGGGGAAATGCTCAAGGATTCGCGCTGGGTCGGGGACCGCTTCGCCGACACCGCGCGCGCCATCCACAGCGGCGAGATGGCGCCGCAGCAGGTGCACGGCAGCGCCACGCTGGAGCAGGCGAAATCGCTCGTCGAGGACGGCGTGCCCGTCGCCCCGCTGCCGCTGCCGGTGACGCCGCCGAACCAGGTCAATTGAGGCTGAAAACGTGATGCCCGGCATAGCCTAGCGCCGGGAGTGGGGCATTCGGCCGGGGAACGCTGCCGGGCATCACGCACGTCGACGATGGAGCTGACATTATACTCTAGTGTTAAACTAGAGAATAGGATAGCCGTTCGACTCGCCTCGGAATTGCTGCGCTCTGCCGCCGCCGTTCCGGCGCGAAGCCAAGCCGGCTGCGGCGAATTGATTGGCGGAGACGCAGCCTCTATTCGGGACAAGGAGCGACCCCGTAGCTCAGCAGGATAGAGCATCAGATTCCTAATCTGAGGGCCACTGGTTCGAATCCAGTCGGGGTCGCCAACTTTGAAAGGGCAGGGACATGGCGACGATGCAGCCGCGGACGCAGGGCAATCCTGGCCTGATCGGCCGGCTGTTCGTCGAGCACCCCCGCTCGCTTGGGATGAGCTGGGCGGAGCACGGGATCGGCGCGGTCGCCATCGGCGCGACGCTCGTCGCGGCGGGGATCGCCTGCCTCGTCCACGCGCTGGTGCCGGGCTGGTTCACGCAGACCGCCGGCAAGACCGTCACGCGCATCTACGACCACATCCAGCAGCGCAAAGCCGGCGCGGCTAACCCGGAGAAGTGGCCTGACTACGAAATCTGACCGGGCACTCCCGGTCGCGATTGTCGGAGGCGGCGCATCGGGCACGATCCTTGCCGTGCAGCTGGCACGCCGCGGCATCGGCTCCATGCTGATCGACGGCAGCGGCCGCGTCGGCCGCGGGGTCGCTTATTCAACGACCGAGCCGGTGCACCTCCTCAATGTCCGCGCCGAAGGGATGAGCGCGGTGGCCGGGGAGCCGGACCATTTCGCAAACCGCTTCGCGGCCGAGGGCGGCGAGCCGCGCGGCTTTGCGCAGCGGCGGCTCTTCGGCCGCTATCTCGGCGAGCTCCTGAAGGATGCTGAAGCATCGGGGCACACGCATGTGGTGCATGCGTCGGCAGTCGGCGCCGAGCGCTCGGACGGAAGGTGGCGCATCGCGCTGAACGATGGTTCGGTAATCGACGCCGCCGCGGTTGCACTGGCGACCGGCAACCAGGAACCAGGCGGGCTGAGGGCATTCGAGGCGGCGGGTAAGCGGTACATCGCGAATCCGTGGGGCGGCGACGCCCGCGCGGCGGTCGAAGATCTGGCGGCGAGCGGCGGCGATGCCTTGCTCGTCGGCACCGGCCTGACCATGGTCGATCTTGTCCTGTCGCTCGACTCGGCCGGGCACCAGGGCACGATTCTCGCGCTATCGCGGCGCGGGCAGGCGCCTCGGGCCCATGCGGACTTCGTGCCGGCACCGGTCGAAGCAAACGAGGTGCCGCAGGCGAGCCTGCGGGCGATGTGGCGCTGGCTTCGCCGGCGAAGCGCCGAAGTGGGCTGGCGCGCTGCCGTGGACAGCCTGCGGCCCTACAGCCACGCGCTGTGGCAAAGCCTCGACACGGGCGAGCAGGAACGGTTCCTGCGACATGCGCGGCCCTGGTGGGACGTCCACCGCCACCGGATCGCGCCCGAAGTGGCCGCAACTGTTGCCCGAACGATCGGCGAAGGGCGGCTGCGCGTGATGGCCGGACGGATAGTAGGCGCCGCCGAAACGCCCGACGGCATCGAGGTCGAGCTACGCAGCCGCGGCGCCGACGCATCCCGGCGCATGACCTTCGCTTACGCGTTCAACTGCACCGGTCCGCTCCATTCGATCGGTCGGACGCGCGATCCGTTGCTGCGCTCTTTGCTCGAGAAAGGCGAGGCGCGGCCTGACCAGCTCGGCATTGGCCTCCAGGTCGATGCGCAGTCGCGGGCCGGGGAACGTTTGTGGGCGCTCGGGCCTCTAACCAAAGGACGATATTGGGAAATCGTTGCGGTTCCCGATATCCGGGAGCAGGCGGCAGCGGTCGCCGCAGACATGGCGCGGGAGCTGGAGGCATGACTTCAACGGACCAGGGCGATCCCGAGAACGGGGACCTCGTCGAGGCCCCCGCCGATTACGAGATTCCGCCCGAAGTTGCCGAAGCCGTTCGGACGCTGATCCGCTGGGCGGGCGACGATCCC
Organism: Sphingomicrobium sp.; assembly: GCA_035700945.1. Taxonomy (GTDB): domain Bacteria; phylum Pseudomonadota; class Alphaproteobacteria; order Sphingomonadales; family Sphingomonadaceae; genus Sphingomicrobium. The sequence goes on from DASSOE010000111.1 coordinate 63,600, forward strand.
GAGCGGGAAGGCCTGCTCGATACCCCGCGCCGGGTCGCTCGCGCGTGGAAGGAATATGCCCACGGCTATCAGGAGGATCCGGCCCACCACCTCAGCCGCACGTTCGAGGAGGTCGGCGGCTATGACGAAATCGTGCTTCTGAAGGACATCCCGTTCCAGTCGCATTGCGAGCACCACATGGCGCCGATCATCGGCAAGGCCGCGATCGCCTACCTCCCGCGCGACAAGGTGGTCGGAATCAGCAAGCTCGCGCGCGTGCTCCACGGCTTTGCGCGGCGGCTACAGGTTCAGGAGCGGCTGACCGCGCAGGTCGCCGACACCATCTGGGAGCATCTGCAGCCGAAGGCGGTCGCCGTCGTGATCGAAGCGACTCACGCCTGCATGACGGCGCGCGGCGTGCGCACCCCGGGCGTCATGATGACCACCAGCCGGATGATGGGCACCTTCCGCGAGGACGAACGAAGCCGCCGCGAAGTGCTCGCGCTGATGGGCTATTGATCGGGTAGAAAAGGGACAGTCCCTGGATGGGGACTGTCCCTTTTGGTTCTCGTTACGCGTGGGTTTCCATGCCGTGCTTGAGCTGGCTGATCTGGTCGTGGCCCTGGCGGACCGATTGATAGCAACGCTCGACGACCGAGCGGGAGTCGCCGCTCAGCGTGTCTGAGTTCAGCGCCGTCTCGAATTTCTCCTTGAGATAATCCTCGCCGCGCTCGACCTCGTTGATGATCGACTTGTCGTCGCCACCGGTGACCGCGGATTTGAGATCCTCGAAGCGCTGGTGGGTCTTGCCCATGAAGGAGCCGTCATCCTCGGGGTTGCCGCCGAGCCGGCGGACTTCGCTGCGCAGCTGCTCGACGACCTGCTGGCGCTCGTCGGCGCGCTGGCGGAAGATTTCGCGGAAGCGCTCGCTTTCGATGTCCTTGGCCGAATTCTCATAGCCGGTGATGCTGTCGATGGTGGTCGCGATCAGCGTGTTCAGCGTGCTGATCTCGGCCGAATGTTCATGGTCAGTCATAGTTCTTGCTCCATTTTTCCAGGGGGTTCGGTTCAAGAACGCTTGAGCCGTGGAGCCGATGCGTGCGGTTGAAAATTTGCAGGCGCTGGCCGCGAATTGCTGTCAGTCTGCCGCGCGGCCGGCGCGAGTCGGCGCCGCAGGGGGGAAAAGCGATGGCACTCACGCGCCGCGCACTGCTCGAACAGGTCGGTCGGGCCGGGGGGCTCGGCGCCGCCTACATGGCGATGGAGACGCTTGGGCTGGCGATCCCGACGCCGGCCGGGGCCGAGAATTTCAAGCTGCCGCCGTCGAGCGGGCGCGGACGCTCGGTCGTCATCCTCGGCGCCGGGATCGCGGGGCTGATCTCCGCCTATGAGCTCCAGGAGGCCGGGTACCGCGTGACCGTCCTCGAAGCGCGCGACCGTATCGGCGGCCGTTCGTGGACGATCCGCGGCGGCGACCGCATCGTCCAGACCGGGCGTCCAGACCAGCTCGCGACATTCACTCCGGGCCAATATTTCAACGCCGGCCCTGCCCGCATCCCGAGCACCCACCGGGTCATCCTCGGCTATGCCCGGAAGTTCGCAGTCCCGCTCGAGCCGTTCATCAACGTCAACCGCAACGCCGGCTGGGACTTCGGCGGCAAGGTCCAGCCGGAGCGGCGAATGGTCGAGGACATGCGGGGCCACCTCGCCGAGCTGCTCGCCAAGGCCATCGACCGCAAGGCGCTCGACGGGGTGGTGCCGAAGGACGAGATCGATGCCGTCAGGCAATTCCTTGCGCCTTATGCGAACGTCGGCCGCGACGGCGTGTATCGGCCCACCGGCCGGTCGGGCTATTCGGTCGACGGCGGCGGCTACGACCACCCTCCCGTGCCGCTTCCGGCGCTGGGCACGAAAGACCTCGCTCCTTCGGATGCGATCGTCCTGCCGTACCTGTTCGAGCATATTTGGGACATGCAATCGACCATGCTCCAGCCGGTCGGCGGCATGGATAGGATCGCGCACGCAATCTACGACAAGGTGAGGCCGGCGGTGCGGCTGAGCACTCCAGTGTCGGCGATTCGGCGGGCCGGCGACCGCGTGCGCATCGAGCATGGCCCCGGCAATCGGGCTACGGAGGCCGACTATTGTCTCTGCACCATCCCGCTGCCTGTGCTCGCGCGAATTCCCAGCGACTTCTCGCCGGCGAAGAAGGCCGCGATCGCCGCCGCGCCGGCCTACCTCCACAGTGTCAAGCTCGCGTTCGAGGCGCCGCGCTTCTGGGAAACCGACGACAATATCTTTGGCGGGCTCGCCTGGACCGATCGCGCCAATGAAAACGTGATGTATCCGTCGGGCGGGATCGGCACCGCGAAAGGCGTGATTGTCGGCGCTTATTGTGCCGGCTGGACGCGGCAGGAAAATCCTGACGCTTTCGCCGCTCTCTCTCATGAAGAGCGCTTCCGGATCAGCCGCGACTCGATCGAGGCGCTGCATTCCGGCCGCTCACGCCTGTTGGGCAAGGGCGTGACGGTCGCCTGGGGTATCACCCCTTACTCCGAAGGTGTCGGTCCCTTGTGGGGCGACGCCGATTTCGGCGGCAATCTCGACCGGGGCAGCGTGTACCGCGAGCTGATCAGGCCCGAAGGCCCGATCCTCTTCGCGGGCGAGCATCTGAGTTATCAGCAAACCTGGCAGGAAGGCGCCGCCACGTCCGCTCACGAAGCGCTCAAGCTGCTCGAGTCGATGGCGAAAGAGAGGGCACTCGCGGGCGCGGCCGCGTGAGCCGCGAGGGCGGATGCGCGTGTGGTGCGGTTCGCTACCGCCTGAACCGCGAGCCGATGTTCGTTCATTGCTGCCACTGCACCTCGTGCCAGACGGAGACCGGCACCGCGTTCGTGATCAACGCGCTCGTTGAAAGCGACCAGGTCGAGACGCTGAAGGGCTCGCCCGAGCCGGTGATGACCCCGTCGGAAAGCGGACGCGGCCAGCAGGTCTGGCGCTGCCCGGAATGCCAGGTCGCCCTGTGGAGCAATTACGGCGGAGCGAACGACGTCCTCCGCTTCGTCCGCGTGGGCACGCTCGATTCCCCGGGCGAGGTCGAGCCTGACATCCATATCTACACGCGCTCGAAGCTGCCGTGGGTGCGGCTGCCCGAGGGCGCGCTTGCGGTCGCGGCCTATTACGACAGCAAGGAGATCTGGCCGCCCGAAAGCCTCGAACGGCGCAAAGCGCTGTTCGGTTAGGCGCCGACGCCGGGCAGCTGCGCGGCGACCTTCGACCAGGGCAGGTTCAGCCAGAAGACGGCGAGCGGGATAGCAACGCTGATCGCCGCCATGCCGAAGCCGAGCCGTGTCGCCGGATGCGTGTGGCCGACGATCTTGCGGTCCCACACGAACAGCGGGATGAACAAGGCGAGGCCGAGCAGCAGCTGGAATGTTATTCCGCCCATCGTCGGCGGAGCGATCGGCAATCGTCCGATTGCTGGCCCCATCATCACCATGATCGCCGCGCTCAGCATCAGCCGTTTGTGGGACTGGACGTCGCGGCGCTTGTTCCACCCACTCCAAACGACGATCGCGAACGGGACGATCACCGACAGCGGCACGATCGTCCAGGTCAGGGGGTCGGTGAACGGCGGCTGGTTCGCGCGTGCGACCTGCCACACGGCGGTCAGATACATTACGGGGACGATCAGGATCGCAAGCAGCATGCCGAGCCTGCCGAGTTGCATGTGCACCGCGTGCCTGCGCGCGGCGATGAGCTGCGTCTGGACCACGATCAGCGCCATCCATGACGTGAACACCAGACCGTGAAAAACCACGGCCGGCGGAAGCGTCGGGTTCGGCCGCGGATAAGCGGGGACGATGCCTCTCAGGTAGAAGCTCGGCCCGAAGCCGAGCAGGACTACGAACACGAGGAACAGCGCCATGCGCGAATAGAATTTGCGCTCGGACGCCTTGCGGTCCGTGCCCGACATCACGACAGTTGCCATTTTTCCGTCCCCGGCAAATGCTGCTGGGCTGCATCTTGGTCGAAACCTTATGGCCGATCAACGACCGTCACGTGACGCTGGCGCAACTTGTTTCGCATCAATAGAACCGCCGACGTTCCGGCCAAGGGGAGACCGACGATGCGCCACCTGACCATGCTTGCAGCCGCGTTGGCGCTTTGCGCCTCCACTGCTCCAGTCATTGCGGCGGCCAAGCCGCCGACGATCGCCGCTGCGGTGGCGGCGCCGGACCGCACGGCGGACAACGTCAAGCTCGACGCCGGCCGCAAACCCGCGCAGCTGCTGCAGTTTCTCGGGCTCAAACCGGGGATGCAGGTGCTCGACCTGTTCGGCGCCAATGCCTACTGGGCCGAAATCGAGGCGCCGGTGGTCGGACCCAAGGGCCACGTGACAGTCTGGCAGCCGACCCAATTCTATCGCGAGAAGACCAAGGCCTCGTTCGAGGCCTTCGCCGCCCGGCATCCGAACGTGTCGATCGTCACCTCGCCGTTCGAAGCTCCGGCGCTGCCCAGCAGTTACGCCGACTTCGTGATCCTCAATGACAATTATCACGACACCTACTGGCAGAACGAAAAATACGGCATCCCGCAAATGGACCCGAGCGCCTTCCTGAAGGCGGTCTACGCGGCGATGAAGCCCGGTGCAGTGATCGGGGTGATCGACCATGTCGCGTTGCCGAACGACGACGTGCGCGCCACCGTCGAGAAGTACCACCGGATCGATCCCGAAGTGGTCAAGGCAGACTTCAAGCGCGCCGGGTTCGTTTTCGCCGGAAGCAGTGACATGCTGCGCAATCCGGCCGACCCGCACAGCGCCGACCCGTTCGACGAAAGCATCCGCGGCAAGACCGATCGTTTCGTGTTCAAGTTCCGGAAGCCTCATTGAGCGAGACGACCGCCGCATCGACCGAGAAGGCGGCAAGAAGCTTCCGCGCTTACTGGGCTCTCGCGGCGCTCGTCCTCGGCCTGCTGCTCGGGCTTTTTGCCGACGCATGGCCCGCAAGTGCGCACGATCCGGCGCTGTCCGTCGCTTCGTTCGTCGGCACCTTGTGGCTGAACGGCCTCAAGATGACCGTCATCCCGCTGGTCGTCACCTTGCTCGTCACGGGAGTCGCCAGGAGCGCGGAAGCGGCGCGCGCCGGAAAGGTCGCGGCACGCTCGGTGATGTGGATCGTCATCGTCTGCACCGTCTCGGCCGTTTTCGGGGCGATCGTCATGCTGCTGCTGACGAATGTCTTCCCGCTTGCGCCCTCGACCGCCGAGGCGCTGCGGAGCGCGCTCGGCGGCATAGAGCCTAAGCCGACGGGACCGCTGCCGGGCGCCGCCGATTTCTTCAAGAACGTGATCCCGCCGAACGTGATCGCCGCCGCATCGAACGGGGACGTGCTTCCGCTCGTGGTGTTCGCGCTGCTGTTCGCGCTTGCGCTGACCCGCATCGGCGAGGCGTCGCGCCGGACCGTCGTCATCTTGTTCGAAGCGATTGCGGAAGCCCTGCTCGTGATCATCCGCTGGGTGCTCTGGATCGCTCCGGTCGGCGTCTTCGCGCTTGCCTTCGCGGTCGGGTCCGAGGCCGGAGGCGCCGCGTTCGCCGGTCTTGGCCATTATATTGCGCTCGTGTCGGCCGTCGGGTTCCTGTGGATGATCCTCGGCGCCTATCCGCTCGGCATCATCGGGGGCGCCAGGCGGCCGCGAGCGTTCGCGAAAGCGATGATCGGCCCCCAGACGGTCGCGGTTTCGACCCGTTCTTCGCTGGCGTCGCTGCCGGCGATGCTGACAGCCGCCCAGTCGCTCGGTATTCGTCCGCGCGTCGCCGATGTGTCGCTTCCGCTCGCCGTCGCACTGTTCCGGTCGACAGGCCCCGGAATGAACGTCGGAGTAGCCTTTTACATCGCGCACTGGCTTGGTCTGGAGCCAACTCCGGCGCAGATGTTGGCGGCGGTCGCCGTCGGCGCAGTGATGAGCTACGGCTCGATCAGCCTGCCCGGCGAAATCACCTACATCAGCTCGATCGCACCGGTGGCGATGGCGTTGGGCGTCCCCATCGCCCCGCTGGCGCTCCTGGTTGCGGTGGAGATGGTGCCGGATATCTTCCGCACGCTCGGCAACGTCACGTTCGACGTCGCGCTCGCCGCGGTCGTCGATCGGCGCACGCCGGAGCGGCCCGAAAGCTGAACGCCGGCTGACCGCCGTTCGTCGATTCGGCGACACACGAAAGCCCTCTGTCGCGCTGCCGACAATCCGCTCACGGTCATCGACGCGCAAGTGAACTGGCCCTTGGCGTGCGGCACAAGGAGGCTGCGACGCGGGGCCGAGTCAGTCCCAATCTTCCCCAGCCGTCCCGCGTCGCAAAAAAGGAGACGCGAGATGTTGAAGACCATTCCGGCCGTTGCCGCGCTTCTCGTCGCCGGTACGCTCGTCCTGCCGACGGTCAGCCTGGCAGCGGAATCCAATTCCGTCAGGGTGTCCTATGCCGATCTCAATCTCGCATCGGACGCGGGGGCGAACGTTCTTCAGCGGCGCATCGCCTTCGCAGCGCGCGTGGTCTGCGAATTCGAGGATTCGCGGCAGATCCCGCTGGAGAAGGCGGCCAATCTCTGCCGCAACGATGCGATCCAGGGCGCCACGCCGGCCTACGAGCAGGCAGTCGCGGCCGCGAGGCACGGGACCGTGACCGTCGGCGGCGCGGCGGCGCTGATCGTCACCGCCCGGTGAGTAGCGGGCCTTCAAGCCGCCGCGCGTCTCCCCACGCGCGGCGGTTTTCTTTTGTCAGCGGCCGGCGATCGCCCGGACCCTGTCCGAATAGAGGCGGCCGACCGGCTGCTCGGTGCCATCGCCGAGCCGGGCGATCCAGCGTCCCGACTGGTTGCGGGTGAAGCCGGTGATGAAGTCCCTGCGCACGATTGCCGAGCGGTGCAAGCGCACGAACAACTCGGGGTTGAGCCCTTCCTCGAGCGCCGCCATCGAATGGTGGATCAGCCAGCTGCGCCGCCCGACGTGGAGCCGCATGTAATCGCGCTCCGCCGAGACCCGGTCGACGTCCTGGGCGGCGATGCGCACCAGGCCCGACAGGTCGGACGCCCAGAATTCCTCGAGCCATTGCGAGCTCTTTCCCGGCTGCGGTTGACCGGTCCGTTGACGCAAATAAGCCCGGGCGCGGTCGAGCGCGCGTTGCAGCCGCGCCGGCTCGACCGGCTTCATCAGATAATCGACCGCTTCGACCTCGAACGCCGCCACCGCGAACTGGTCGAATGCGGTCACGAACACCACGGCGGGGGAGGGCTCCTGGGCGGCGAGCGCGCGCGCCACGCCGATGCCGTCGAGACCGGGCATCGCGATATCGAGCAGCAGCACGTCGGGGTGCAAAGCGTCGGTGAGATTGATCGCGGAATCGCCGTCGCTTGCGGTGCCGACGAGCTGGGCGCCCTCGGCGCGCGCGAGCAGCAGCTGCAGCCGTTCCGCGGCGAGCGGCTCGTCATCGGCGATCAGGACGCGGAGCGGGGCTTCCTCAGGCATTGGTCTCGACCGGCATCGTCAGGGAAACCTTGTAACCGCCGCCGCTCATCGGCCCGAAGCGGCAGCTCGAGCGGCTTCCGAAGCGCGCGTCGAGCCGCTGGCAGACATTGGCGAGGCCGAGGCCCGTCCCCTCGTGCGTGGCGGCGGGATGGTCCTCTTTTCCGCCGTTCTTCAGCCGGTTGCTGATTTCGACCACCATCCGGTGATCGTCGAGGTGGCGCGCCTCGATCCGGATCACCACCGCCTTGCGGCTCTTCGATACCCCGTACTTGATCGCGTTCTCGACGATCGGCTGCAGCAGCAGCGCCGGAAGCCGCGCCTGCTCCAGCTCCTGCGGCACGTCGATCTCGACGTGAAGCCGGTCCGGGAAGCGCGCCTTCTCGATGTCGAGGTAGAGGCGCTGGAGGTCGATCTCCTCGGCCAGCGTGACGTTGGCGCCCGGGTCGAGCGACAGGCTCGTGCGGAAGAAGGTGGAGAGCGCGAGCAGCATCGCTTCGGCGCGGTCGGTGCGGTTCGTCATCACCAGTGACGACAGCGAGTTGAGCGTGTTGAACAGGAAGTGCGGGTTGATCTGGTAGCGGAGCGCGCGGACCTGGGCGACCTGGGCCGCGGCCTCGGCGTCCGCCGCGCGCCGCTCGGCGCCGTGCGCTTCGGACTGCGCGACCATCGCGATGTAGAAGGCGCTCCATGCGGCGAAGAAGAACAGCCACACGACCATGATGTCGGCCAGCGAGCGGAACTGCTCGTAAGGCGCCAGCTCGGTCGCGCGCGGCCAGGTAATCACCACCGGCTCGGCATTCGGCCGGTCGATGATCGTCTGGTTGCCGAGGTCGGTGACGTGATAACCCTCGCGCGACACGTAGTGGATTTCGTCCTGCGGCTTGTCCTGGAAGCGATCCGCCCAGATCGCCAGTCCGGACAGGATCGCCGCCGCAATGACCGATGCGGCCCCGGCGATGACCGCCTTGCGGCGCAGGCTCGCCGCCGGCGCGAGGAAATCCACCGCGAGGTAGATGCCGAAGGTCAGCACGATGCCGCAGCCGACGGTGAACGATCGGTTGTAGATCACCGTCCACGGGTCCGAGCCCAGAAACGCCCTCGCGACAACCGTGAGGGCGTAGAAGAGCCAGAAGCCGAGAATGGATTTGACGGCGAGCGGCCAGTCGCCAAGCCGCGTTCGGGCCGCCGGATGGGGCATCATGAGCATTGGCTCCGTCATGTCGCAAAATCCGCTTCGCGCAAACCGCCCCTTGCCCGTTGGCAGAAGCGCCAGCGCACCCCGTCGAAAGGGACGGTTTGCGGAACGCCTCGCGCGCCCTGCTCGTTACACGCGGGCAATGTTAAGCCATGGAGATGCTCCTGTGAACGACCGCAAGAAGGGCAAGCCGCCGCCGGCCGTGCATTCGGCCGCGCCGGAGAAGGATCTGGAGCAAAAGCTGAAGCTCAACCCGAACGACCCTAACCTCAAGGCGGACGTCGGGAGCGATGAATCGATGGACGCGTCCGATCCGTCGTCGGCAGCGCAACCCGGTTCACAAGAACCGGCGCCCTCGTCGGGATTCCCGGAATAGGTACGGCAGCGTTACAAAAAAGCACTGGCGTTGCAATAAATCAACAATCCACAGTTTTGAGCCCGCGGGTCAATTTCTGGCCTAGACGCGGTGACTCCCCTCTGATTCAATCTGAACGGGGGGTGGGACTGTGGTTAAGTATCTCGCAACCATATCGGCCGCATGATCCCGCCCGGGCAAAAGGAGTCGGGTTCATGATTACGCGGACCAGCCAGCCGGCAAGCGGGGCGATGCTGATCTCCGAAATGAAGGAGTTCGCAGGCTTCCCGAAAGCGACGCAGCGCTACATCCGCCGCTCGCTCGACGTCGCCTACGGCCGCCGCGATGCCATCGAATGCTGGGCGCGCGACGAAGGCGAAGCCGCGTCGATCCGCGGCCAGGCCCGCCTCTACAAGCAGCTCGACCATCTGCGGATGCAGGTGCCGGACGACAGCGGCCTCGACATGATCGAGCCCTTCCTGGGCATGCTGATCACCATTTCCGCTTTCGACCTCGGCCAGGACCGCCTGCCGAACTTCGCTGCCTATCGTTTTCTCTACGAGCGGCTGATCGGCGCAGCCTCGCGGCCATGGCTGCCCGCGGCTTTCTGCGCCGCCGCCGCGCTCCCGCACCTTCACCCGGACCGCCGCCGCATCCTGCTCCAGTCAATCAGCGAGAGCGCCGCGACCGCGCCCGGCTGGTCGAGCCGCGAGCCGGTGTTCTGGCCCGAGTGGGTCGAGAAAGTCGATCTGAAGGCGGCGGCTTAAGCTGTTGCGTCATCCCGGAGTTGATCCGGGACCCGCCGCTTCTTCTGCGGCCGTCAGACAGGCAGACCCCGGCTCAAGGCCGGGGTGACGGCTGAGCCACCTTCACCGACGGGAAAATTTCCGCCAGCTGCCTCAGGCTGTCCTCGGCATTCTTGTGGTGCACGAAGATCACGCCCGCTGTTTCGTACGCGGCGCGGTGGTTTTCCCGGTCGTCGACCAGCACGTCGCCGGCATGCATGTGCTTGTGCTTGTCGCGCGCCATGCAGGTGATGATCGGAACTCCGGGGAAATGCTCAGCCGCCCACTCGACCTTCTGCGGCGCGGCCCATTTGCCGAGCGGAAGCCCGGTGAGGATCGTCGGATCGAGGTGTTTCACCGAGTCGAACAGCACCCGGGCGTCCGGCATTTCCGGCAGCGTGCCGTAGAAGTTCTTCGCCTGCGCCAGCCGCTTCCAGAAGGCGCCGCGGCCGTGCTTCCGCTCATATTCGCGCGGACTCATGCCGAGCAGCCGCCGCACACCCTCATCGAAATCGGCAAGCACCCCATCCGCGTCGAGGAACAGGCGTGGCTCGGGCATCAGAAGCGCGCGGGCTCCAGTTCGACAGGGATCGGCGCTTCGATGAACTCCCACCCCTGGTCGCGAAGCACGTCGTTGCTCTCCCGGGCCCGGCGGCCGGGCCCGAGCGACCACGTGATGTGATAGGTCGATCCGTCCGGCCGGCCGGTGGTGCCGTCGAGCTCGACGACGAGGCATTCGAGGCTCTCGCCATCGTCGGCGCGCCCGACGATCTTCGCGCTCTCCGGCTCGTTTGGCAGCGGCGTGTCAGGCGCCGCGCCAACCCGCAGGGTGACGTGATCGGCCACGACATTCTCATATTTCGGCGGGAAGCGCCGGAGCAGCAGCTCGCGCTCGGTCTCCGGCAGCTTCCAGCCGGTTACGGTTCCAGGTTTGGCCATGTTCGCCCGACGCGGCAGCGGGCAATCAGTTCCGCGCGGCCAGCCGCTCCACCAGCTCGCGCGCCAAGTCGATCAACGTGTCGTCGCGCGCACCCATGATCAGAATGCGGTCGCCGGTCTTCGCTTCCTCGACAATGGCGTCGCCGACCATCGCCCGTTCGGCAATGTGGACCGCGTCGCACCCGCGCTCCTTCACCTGCTCCGCCAGCCAGTCGCTGCCGCGGGTGCGCTCCACCGTTCCCCCCTGGTAGACCGGGTCCGGAAGATAGAGGCGGTCGCCCGCCGCCATGCCGGCCGCGAACGCGTCCGCGAGCTGGTCGCCCATCTTCGTCAGCGGGCCGAAGCCGTGCGGCTGGAACATGATCAGCAGCCTTCCCGGGTGCGCGCGCAGAGTCGCCAGCGTGGCGGCGATCTTGTCGGGGTTGTGCGCGAAATCGTCGATGACTCTGACGCCCCCCGCTTCGCCCACCGTCTCGAGCCTGCGCCGGAGCCCCTCGAAGCGCCCCATCGCGGAAGCAGAATCCTCGACCGCCACGCCGACCGCGCGCGCCGCGGCGATCGCCGCAAGCGCGTTCGAGGCATTGTGCCGGCCCGGCACCGGAAGCTTCACCTCGTGGCGCTCGCCCTCGGCCTCGACGGCGAAGCTCACCCCGTCGGCCTCGAGCCGAAGTCCCTTGCCCATGAAATCCGCGCCCGGGCTGTCGAAGCCGTAGCCGATCACCTTGTCGCCCGGCACCGTCGCCGACAGCGCCCGCGTTTCGGGATCGTCGAGGTTGAGCACCGCCTTGCGCGATGCGTTGAGGAAGTGGGCGAACAGCTGCCGAAGCTCGTCCATCTCCTTGTGGTCGAGGCTGATGTTGGTCAGCACCGCGATCTCGGGCCGGTAGAGCGCGATCGAGCCGTCGCTCTCGTCGACCTCGCTGACGAACAGTTCGGGATCGCCGACGAGCGCGCTCGCGAACGGCGCGGACGGGGTCACGAAATTCTTCATCACCGCGCCGTTCATCACCGTCGGCTGGCGATGGCAGGCGTGGAGGATCCAGCCGATCATGCCGGTCACCGTCGACTTGCCGCTGGTGCCGCCGACGGCGATGCTGCGCTGGGCGCCGTTGAGCAGCTTGGCCAGGAATTGGGGCCGGGTGAGATGCGTCAGCCTGAGCTCGCGCGCCCGGACGACGTCGGGGACCGTGTCTTCGACCGCCGCCGAGGTGACGAGCGTCATGCCCTCCTGAAGCCCGGAGCCGTCCTGCGGGAACAGCTGGATCCCGAGCGAGCGCAGGTAATCGAACTTGTGCGGCGTCCGCCCCGCATCGAGCGAACGGTCGGAGCCCGCGACCTTCGCGCCGGACGCGCGGACGATGCTCGCCAGCGGAAGCATCCCGCTGCCGCCGATGCCGCTGAAGAAAACCGGAGAATCGATCATGGCCGCGCCCTATTGGCGACTGCCCGCCTTGGCTAGTCCGCCTTCAGCAGCCGAACGCGCCGTCGAGCTCGATTTGCGCCAGCTTCGGCGGCATCGCCAATGCGACGAAACGCGCCGAATAGAAGGGGCTGTAGTCGCAGCCGAAATCCGCGGCGTAGTCATCGACCGTGATGGTGATGTGCCCGCGGACGTCGGCAAGTCTACCCGAAAGCAGCGCAGCCTTTTGCCGCCGCCCGATAACGGAAGAGGTGAGCCGAGCTGCCCCGTCGATGTAGACGGCCATGCGGTCGCCGCGTTCTTGCCAGTGCGGCAGCCGTTCCGCCAGTGCCTGGTCCGGCACCAGCTCAAGCGAGAGCTCATTCTCGCTGACCGGCCCTTCGCAATCATGTTCGCAGCCGTAGGTGAAGGCGCCGCTCAGCTCGAAGCGGCCGCTGAAATGCGCCGCGCCATCCTTGTCGAACCCTGTGAATCGAACGGGGCTGTCGCTCGGAACGACGAGCGCAGGTCCTCCGCCCGGATGCGGGATCACCCTGGGAGCGGGCGCGGCGCCCAGCAAAGTGAATGCCAGCAGCGCAGTGGCGGTTCGATAGTGGCCGATCACGCCTTGCACGCCCCGCCGCCCGGCCATCCGCTCCAGCCCGGGCCGCGAACGAAGCGGCCCGGCGTCGCGCCGGTGTGCTTGCCGTCCTTGAGCACCTGCACGCCGTTGATGAACACTTGGCTGACCCCGCTCGCGAGCTGCTGCGGCTTTTCGTAGGTGGCGTTGTCGCGGATCGTGGCGGGGTCGAATACCACCACGTCCGCATAAAATCCGGGCTTGAGCGAGCCGCGCTGCTTGAGCGCGAGGTTGGTCGCGGGGAGGGAGGTCAGCCGGCGGATCGCGTCCTGCAGCGTCGTCGCGCGCTCGTCGCGCACGTAATGGCCGAGCAGCCGCGCGACATTGCCGTACGCGCGCGGGTGCGTGCTCGACTTCAGGAACACCCCCTCGGGCCCCTGGCTGCCGGCGTCGGAGCCGAAGCTCATCCACGGCAGGCCGACCTCGCGCTTCACGTTCTCCGGGTCCATCGAGAAATAGACCAGCTGGATGCGGGTGCCGTCGGCGACGATGAGGTCGGCGGCGACTTCGCCGGGCGGCTTGCCGCGGGCGCGCGCCACCTCGCCGAGTGTCTTGCCCGTCAGCGGCTTGAGCTTCGCGGTCTTGAAGCCGACCAGGAGCACCTTGTCGGGATCGTCGACGACCAGCTTGGCGTTCTCCGTGCCCTTCGGCCCCTTCATTTCGGCGATCGCCTTCGCACGAAGGGCAGGGTCCTTGAGGCGCTTCACCCAGGCCTCCAGGCCGCCGTCCTGCATCCACGACGGGAACGCGGCGTCGAAGCCCGTCGAGCTCGCGGCATAGGTGTACATGTCCGCGGTGATCCTGAGCCCGGACGCGCGCGCCTCGTTCACCCGCGCGATCGCCGCGTCGATCTTGCCCCAGTTTGCCTTGCCCGCCTGCTTGTAATGGTAGATTTCCGCCGGCGCGCCCGATTCGCGCGAAATGGCGATCAGCTCGTCGATCGCCTCGAGCAGCTTCGGCCCCTCGTCGCGGATGTGGCTGATGTACATGCCGCCGCAGCGCGCCGCCTCGTGCGCGAGCGCGACCAGCTCGGGCGTTTCCGCATAGGTCGCCGGCGCGTAGATCATCGACGAGCCGACGCCGACTGCGCCTTCCTTCATCGCCTGCCGAACCAGCGCGCGCATCCGGGTCAGCTGCGCCGGCGTCGGGTCCACGTCCTTCTCGCCGAGCTCATGGGCGCGCACCGTCGTGGCACCGACGAACGAGGTAACGTTCGGCGTGATGCCCTTCTTCGTCAGCCATTCGAGATATTCGCCGAGCGTGGTCCATTTGATCGGATAGCGGATGTCCGCCTGGCGCTTGAGCTCGAGCTTTTTCATTGCGGGGTTCCACGGACCCATCGAATTGCCTTCGCCCATCACCTCGAGCGTGACGCCCTGGTAGGTGTCGCTCATCCCGCGCGGATCGGCGATCAAATCCTCGTTCGCCCAGCTCAGCATATTGATGAAGCCAGGAGAGACTGCCTTGCCCCGCGCATTGATCGTCCGCACGGCGCGGCCGGGCGCATGCGGACCGACGAAGACGATCTTGTCGCCTTTCACCGCGACGTCGCCGACATAAGGCGCGCCGCCCGAGCCGTCATAGATCGTCCCGCCGCTGATCAGCACGCTGTAGCTCGCCGGCAGCGGCGCCGCCGAGGTCACGAAAAGCCCGGCAACCGCCAGGCCGAGCGCAATCCTTCTGTTCATCGCTTTCCCCCAAATCGCAGGGGTAAGCTGCACCATCGGGCCCGGAGGCGCTACCCGGAAGGCCGTCGGTTCAGTTCGCCGGCTTCTCCGAATGGTCGAGCGTCAGCGGCGCGTCGAAGGCGAGGCCGACAAGGCCGTCCTCGGCCCATTTGACGACGGCCGGAACGACGATGCCGCCTTCGAAGCGGACGTGGACCCTGGCGCCGGGCGGGAGGTCGGCGACATTGTCGCCCATCGCCCCGCCTTCGGAGATGTTATGGAGCGCAAAGCTGCTCGGCGAGCCGTCGATCAGCAATTGCAGCTTGCGGTCCTTGGCAGCGACCCGCGGGTGTCGGCGCTGGTCGGCGGAGCGGACTGCCGGGCGCCGCCGCACCGGTGCTACCGTCTCGTCGTGCCGGGCCTCGGCGAGCGGGATTGCGGTGCCGCAGAAGCCGCACTCGGCGCTCACCCGGCCGATGTACCAGTGCGAACGGCCGCAGCCCGGGCAGTGGTTCGACGAGTTCGCGCGATAGACGATATGATGGCCGCGCTGCGCGAGCCCCGCCGCGAACGAGGCTGGCGCCCGCTCATAGACCAGGACGTCCGACATTGATCCGCTCCCGTTGATTGAGCCTCCGCGAGGGTAAGCGGCAGTGCTTGCGAAGTGATTACCGAGCGGGTCTAAAGCGCCGATGCGCATCGCCGTCGTCGCTCCCAGTTGCCCGCTCAAGGCCGAGGCCGCCGAGCGTGTGCAGGCCCTGGTCGCCGGACGCGGCGACTGCGAGCTTGTCATCCATCCCCAATGCTTTTTGTCCGACGGGCATTTCGCGGGGCCGGACGAGGCGCGGCTCGCGGCGCTCAGCGAGGTGATGGCCGACCCCGCCGTCGACGCGGTCTGGTTCGCACGCGGCGGCTACGGCTCCAATCGCATCGTCGAGGCGGCGCTTGCCGATGTGGCTGACGCCGCGCGCGGCAAGACCTACATGGGCTACAGCGACGCGGGCTTCCTCCTGGCCGGCTTCTGCAAGGCGGGACTGGAGGTCGCGTGGGGACCGATGCCGCAGGACGTGCTGCGCAGCGGCGGCGAGGCGGCCGTGGCGCGCGCGCTCGACTGGCTGGTCCGGCGCGATGCTGCCGCGCTGGAGCCCGCGCTCGAAGCGCCGGCGATGGCGTTCAACCTGACCGTGCTGTCAACCCTCCTCGGGACTGCGCTGGAGCCGGACTTCACGGGCGCCGACCTGTTGATCGAGGAGGTCAGCGAGCAGCTCTACCGGATCGACCGCACGATGTTCCATGTGACCGCGAGCGAGAACGTCCGCCGGGTCCGCAGACTCCGTCTTGGCCGCGTCTCCGATGTGCTTGAAAACGACCCCGCTTTCGGGAGCGACGAAGCGGCGATCGTCGAGCATTGGTGCGCGCGCTCCGGCATCCCCTTCGGCGGCCGCGCCGACATCGGTCACGACGCCCGGAATCGCGTCGTTCCGTTCGGCACGGGAAATCGCTGATTTCCCCTCTGCAACGGCATTGCAAAGAGCCGCGCTTTGCGCTCTACCAAGAGAGGAACAACAGGAGGGCCTGATGGCACAAGGTACTGGTCGTAAAGCGGGGGGCGGGCTGGCCCGTCCGGTTCAACCTTCAGCGGATCTCGCTGCAATCACGGGCAGCGCCCCGCTTCCGCGCAGCCAAGTGGTTTCCAAGATCTGGGACCACATCCGCAAGAATAACCTGCAAAATCCTCAAAACAAACGGGAAATCGTGGCTGATGACAAGCTGAAGAAGGTCTTCGGGGGCAAGGACCGGGTCAGCATGTTCGAGATGAACAAGCATCTGTCGAACCACCTGAAGTAGGCTCGGACCTTCGGGGGATCAGGAGGGGATCCGCTCCGGCGGGTCCCCTTTTTCGTATGTGGCGGCGCGACTCGGTAGAGAGGAATCAGCCGCGCCACAGGCCGTCGAGCCTCTCCTGAGTCACCGGGAAGCCGAGATCGGCCGGGATGGTGATGAATTTCTCGCCATCGCGCTCCTCGACCCAGGGTGTCACCGGCTCGATCCTGTGCGCGAGCGCGTCGGACCGGATCGCCTCGAAGCTGGCGTGCAGCGCCAGCCGTTCGAGCGTACGGCGGGTCGGGAAGATCAGCCGCGCCTCGCCACGCCGCTCGAGCTCGAGCACGTCCGCGGCCGTCATCCATGCCGCGCCCGCACATTCGCCTTCGATGACCTGCGGGCGCCATTCGCCGGCCGGACAGCGCGCGACGAAGAACAAAGTGTCGAAGCGGCGCACGGCGTGGAACTGGGGGACCCAGCGTGCAAACGGCGTGAGGGAGGCAGCGTCGATGGAAAGTGAGCCGGCGCTCAGCAGCCCGCCGAAAGGCTCGTCGGCGATCAGCGCGCGCTGAAGCTTGGCCGCGGTTGTCCCGGAGGGGACGGGTGCAAGGCCGACCGGGATCGCTGTCTCCTCGATGGTTTCGCGCACGGCAGCGACGGCAGTCGCATCGGTCCCGAACTCGCGCGCCAGCGCGCGATCCGTCTCGTCGATCCGCCCGCCGGGGAAGACCAGCGCTCCGGCGGCGAACGCCATTCCGGCCGCGCGTTCGACCATCAGAATCTCGGGTGCGCCGGCGTCGCGATCCCGCACGACGATCAGGGTTGCGGCGGGGATCGCCTCGTCGGACATGGCCCCGGGCCTAGGCGTTGTGCGAGCAAAGAAAAAGCCGCCCGGGAGCGCCGGGCGGCTCGTCCACTGCTTGGGGACAGTCCCCTCCGGGAACCCTCCCCTGCAGTGCTACATCCCGCTCACGTTCTGCTCTTCGGCCTCGGTCGGGTTCTCGCCATTGTCGCCGACCGCATTCATGTCGTTCGCGACCTGCTCGTTCGCGCCCGCATTCAAGTCGGCGGCATTGTTGGCCGCTTCGTTCGCGAGCGCGTTCAGATCCTCGGCCGCCGGCTGGTTGAGCTCGGCATTATTGACCGCGTCCTGGTTGTCGCCGCTGCATGCCGAAAGCGCCAGCGCGGCGACACCGCCGATGACAAAAACCAGTCTTTTCATGTCGTTGAATCCCCAAAATCCTGGAATGGAATGGCGACCCATATCAGCAGTTTGCCTGCCAATTCCACCCCCCTGGTCAATTTTGCGAACACTCGGGGGCTGCGCCGACTCCTTGAGATTCCGCCGCAAATTCACTATCTGAGGTTCCGCCGGGCAACCGGCTATGTCGGTAGACTGTCAGGTGGAATAGGCACTTCGGACCCGGGGGGCAGTACCCCGGCGCCTCCACCATCAACCCCCGCTTTCGCGAGGGCTGTTGATGGGGGCGAAATAGGATCGACGAGTGCAATAAAGGCCCGATTGCCGATCGGATTGAGCCACCGCAACGGCTCATTCACACAAGTGCCAACGATAACGAGGCGCTCGCTCTTGCCGCGTAACTGACGTCCTAACGGACTGACGTTACAAAGCTTAAGCGCGGTTGGACCCCACCGGGCAACAGAAGGGGATTCCAGCGGCCTCCGAGGGAGCCGGGCAACAGAATCCCTCGGACTCTTCCGAAAAGGCGCGGAGCACCGGGCAACAGAAGCTCCCCACTTTCCGCGTTGCCGGCACGGCTGTAAATTGCGCGCCAGGGGGTCATCATGAATCACTGGCTCAAGCGTGTGCTCGTCGCCGCGACGACGCTGCTGCTCACCGGCTGCCTTTGGGGGCCGGGGAAATTCGCGTCCGACCTGGCGCTGCGCAAGGACGGCACCTTCGTGCTCGACTATCGCGGCGAGATCGTCCTCGAGAATGCGGACCAGATGGCGAAAAAGCCGTGGCAGGCGAGCATGGCTCACTGCATGGCGGAGGACGCGAGCGAGCGGCCGTGCACGGCAGACGAGCTCGCTCAGCAGAAATCGGCCCACGAAGCCAGGCAGAAGAGCGACGAGGAAAGCGCCAAGGCCTTCGGCATTCCCGGCACCGACGACGCATCCAACCGCGCCTTCGCGGCGAAGCTGATGAAATATGCGGGCTGGCGGTCAGTCACCTACCGCGGGAAGGGCGTGTTCGACGTCGATTATCATCTCGAAGGCCTGGCGACGCAGGACTTCGTGTTCCCGATCATGCCTGACAGCAGCATCGTCATCCCGTTCATCACGCTCCGCCGCCGGGCGGACGGATCGGTGCTGGTCAGCGCGCCGGCGCTCACCGGCGGAATGAACATGTTCGGGCCGATGGCGAGCCAGATGGGCGGCGACATGAAGGGACCGTCGTCGCGTGCGCAGGGGCGCTTCACGGTCCACACCGACGGGCAGATCGTCACCAACAACAGCGAGGACGGCCCCACGCCCGATCCGGCGGGGCAGGCGGTTCACTGGGACATCTCGCCCGGATCGAACAAGATCCCGGAGACGCTGATCCGCCTCTAGGCGCGGCTTGGTCGAAGCGGCGGTTGCGTTTGCGCTGGCGTCTTGCCACGCTCGCTGCATCCAACACGGGGGACTTCATGGGCCGAATGATTCTTGCCGCGCTGCTCGCTGCGAGCGCATCGCTCGCCGTTGCCGCGCCTGCGACCAAGGGCCAGCTGATGAAGCCGCCGGCTGGCGCGCGCCACTACACGATCAGCTCGACCGCCGGGAAGCACGGCGACATCTGGTCGTGGACCACGCCCGACGGAAAGTCCGCCTACCGCATGTCGATGTCGCTGCGCGGCTGGATCACCGAGGACGACCAGCTGATTACGCCCGGACCCGATGGTCGCCCGATCAGGATCGCGATCCGCGGCTTCACCGATTCCGGCGACGCGACCGAGGATTTCCACGTCGACAGCAACGGCGTCGCGCACTGGAAGACGGCCGTCGATTCGGGTTCCGCACCGTTCGCGAACAAGCGCTACAACACTTATGGCGGGCCGTGGCTCGCGGGCGAGAAGGACATCGAGGCGCTGGTCGCCGCGGGCAGCAAGGGCGTCGACCTTCTGCCCAACGGCCATGCCAGCATCGCGATCGGCGAGCCGGTGCAGATCGATGGTCCGGAGGGGCCGAAGACGGTCAAGCTCGCCTTCATCAAAGGCTACGGCTTCGCTCCGAGCCCCGTCTGGCTCGACGCCGATAACCGCTACTTCGGTTTCGCGGGAGTCATTTCGCTGCTTCCGCAAGGCTATGAGAAGGCCGGGCCGAAGCTGACGGAAGTCCAGAACCAGGCGACGGCCGCAATGGTCCGCGACGTCGCGCACAAGTTCCTCGCTCCCGCCAATCGCACGCCCACGCTCGTCGATCACGTCCTCATGTTCGACTCTGTGGCCGGCAAGTACCTGCCGGACCGCGCTGTGCTGATTGCAGATGGCAAGGTCGCCGCGGTGGGCGCCGCTGGATCGATCGGGGCGCCCGCGGGTGCAACCGTGATCGACGGGCGCGGGAAGACACTGCTGCCGGGCCTGTGGGACGCGCACCAGCACGTCGGCGACGACTGGAACCTGCTTCAGAATGTCGCGACGGGCATGACCAATTACCGCAGCCCCGGCTCCGACATCGATGAGGCGCTCAGCATCCACAAGCGCCGCGCGGCGGGCGACCTGCTCGCGCCCGACGGCAAGATCTCGGTGATCATCGACCGCAAGGACCCGCTGGCGGCCCAGGGCGCGCTGACCGTCAGCTCGGCCGAAGAAGCCATCGCCTCGGTCGACAAGATCAAGGCCGCCGGCCTGTGGGGCGCCAAGTTCTACACCTCGATGAATCCGGCGTGGATCGCGCCGGCGGCGGCCGAGGCGCACAAGCTCGGCCTTCACGTTCACGGCCATGTCCCCGCGGGCATGCGCCCGCTCGACGCGGTGCGCGCCGGCTACGACGAAGTCACGCACATCAACTTCATCATGATGCAGGCGATGCCGCAGGAGGTCGTCGACAAGGCGAACACCGCCGAGCGGCTCGAAGGGCCCGCCAAGTACGGCAAGGACGTCGATCTCGATTCCCCGGCGATGAAGGCGTTCTATGCCGAGCTCGCGAAGCGCGGCACGATCATCGACCCGACGCTCAGCGTTTGGGAGCCGCTGATGACGTCCGACGGCACCTCGCTCTCGCCCGAATATGCGCCGTTCGCCGACATCGCCCCGCCGGCGGTCGCGCGCGGCTGGAAGATCGGCGGCTATCCCTTGTTCGGCGGCCTCACCCGCGCCGATTTCAGGAAGAGCTTCGACAAGATGGTCGGCCTCGTCGGCAGGCTCCACGATGCGGGCGTGCGGATCGTCGCCGGCACCGACGGCTACGGCCTCGAACTGGTGCGCGAGCTCGAGCTGTACCAGGAGGCCGGGCTCAGCAACGCCGAAGCGCTCCAGACGGCGACCATCGTCCCCGCCAGGATGACGGGCATGGACGATCGAGTCGGATCGATCGCCGCAGGCAAGACCGCGGACATCATCCTGGTCGACGGCGACGTGTCGAAGGACCTGCGCAATCTCCGCCACGTGGAGACCGTATTCCTCGACGGCTACCGGCTCGAGGGAGCGGCGCTGCGCGAAGCCAGCGGCCTAAGCGGCATGCCCAAATAGAGCTGCGCTTCTTCGCGGCTCCCGCGCAATCATCGTAATTGCTGACGCGCTCCTCAGCAGCGGGCCTAATGCACGTGCGCCTTTCACCGGCAAGTGAATTGCTTTACTTCCGTGCCCTTCTGCCGAAGGGGAGAGGGCTTCCGCCCGATGGCCGACATTTTCGTCTCCTATGGCCGATCTACCGAAGGTCAGGCCAGGCAAGTGGCCGAGGGATTGCGGTCGGCCGGCTACAGCGTCTGGCGCGATGACGAGCTTCCGGCCCACCGTTCCTACAGCGACGTGATCGAGGAACGGCTGCGCTCGGCCAAGGCGGTTGTCGTGCTGTGGTCCGCGGAAGCGGCACGGTCCCAGTGGGTGCGGGCGGAAGCGGACATCGCGCGCGAGGCCGGGACCCTCGTCCAGGTCACCGTCGATGGTGTTCTTCCGCCCATCCCGTTCAGCCAGATTCAGTGCGCAGACCTCAATGGCTGGAGCGAGGACAGCGATGCGCCCGGCTGGCAGAAAGTCCTGGGCAGCATCGCGCTGCTGGTCGGCAACCCGGCCCAGACGCCGACACAGGACGGACGCAAGGGCGCGCCCGCAAGGCGGGTAGCGATCTGCGTGCTGCCGTTCATCAACCTCAGCGGCGATGCCGAGCAGGAATATTTCAGCGACGGGATCACCGACGACATCATCACCGATCTGTCGAAGGTCTCGGCCTTGTCGGTGACGGCGCGGAACACTGCCTTCACCCTGAAGGGTCAGACCCTCGAGGCCGGCCAGATCGGCCGCCAGCTCAACGTCACCCACGTTCTCGAGGGCAGCATCCGCAAGTCGGGCGACCGCGTCAGGATCAACGCCCAGCTGATCGACGCCGAAGCCGGCGACCACGTCTGGGCCGACCGCTACGATCGCGACCTGACCGACATTTTCGCGATACAGGACGAGATTTCCAAGGCGATCGTTTCGGCTCTTCGGGTGAAGCTGCTGCCGAAAGAGAAGAAGGCAATCGAGAGCCGCGGTACATCGAGCGTGGAGGCCTACAACCTCTATCTGATGGCGCGGCAGCATTGGATCAGCGGCAACGACGGCGATATCCGCCGTGACGAAGTCGTGGTCCGCATTGCCAGGCAGGCGACGGAGATCGATCCCCAATACGCCAAAGCATGGGCGCTGATCGCTCTCGCTCAGGCCGAAATGCGCTTCCGGCACGACAAGCACGAGGATGCGCTGGCGGCGGCCGAGCGCGCGCTGGCGCTCGACCCAAACCTGCCGGAGGCGCTGTGCGTCAAGGCCCGCTACCTTGCCGACGAGGACGGCAAGCCCGCAGAGGCGGACAGGCAGATCCAGACGGCATTGCGCCTCGATCCGGAATCGTGGGAAGTGAACAAGGAAGCGGCCCGGCTGCTTAGCCGAAGCGGCCAGATGCGCGAGGCAATTCCTTATTTCGAGAAAGCCGCCTCGGTGGTCGAGAGCGATTATCATTCCACCGGGATGCTGGAGACCTGTTACGCGGCAGTCGACGATGCGGCGGGATTGAAGCGAGCAGCGGAAATGACGCTGGAGCGCGCTCAGCGCGTGCTCGCCCAGGATCCGGCGATCGGCTCCGCCCTCGGTTTTGGCGCAGTGGCCTTGGCCATTCTTGGTGACGGCGACCGGTCAAAGGAGTGGATCAAGCGCGCGCTGCTGATGGATCCGGACAATTTCACGATGCGCTGGAATCTCGTTTGCTCACTGTCACGCTATTTGAATGACAAAGACGCGGCGATCGAGCTCCTGACGACTTTCATCGATCGCGCGCCGCCGGCCATGGTCAAATACCTGCGGCTGGATACCGACCTCGACCCTTTGCGGGATGATCCGCGGTTCGAGCAGATGGTGCAAGCGCAGGAGCAGCGTGTGGCATCAGAGAAATCGGCCGCCGCCTAGCGCTTCTTCAGCTCGTCCCTGATCTCGGCCAGCAGCTCGATCTCGGTCGGCCCCGCCGCCGCTTCGTCGCGCCTGCGCATCACCTTCGTCGCCCAGCGCACCATCAGGAAAATGATGAAGGCGAGGATCAGGAAGTTGATCACGACGGTAACGAACTCGCCCCAGCCGAGCACCGGCGCGCCGGCGGCTTTCAGCGCCGCATAGTCCTTCATGCTGCCGCGATAGCCATCGGGCACCGGCCCCAGCAAAGTGAAATAGCTCGAGAAATCGAGCCCGCCGAAGATCGCGCCCACCACCGGCATGATGATGTCTTCGGTGAGACTGGTGGTGATCTTCGCGAACGCAGCGCCGATGATTACAGCGACCGCGAGGTCGAGCACGTTCCCCTTGGCGATGAAAGCGCGGAAATCATTGAGCATTCGACGGCTCCCCCTTGTGTCGATTTCCCGACCTTAGCCGAAATCGGCGGCTGCTGCAGCATCTGCTCTGCTGTGTTGGTGATATAAAGCGGCATGTTGAATCGGAACGGCGGCGTGTCTACCTATCGCGCCACTGACGCGATCCAAGGGGACCATCGATATGACCGCGCTTGCCCGTTCCGCGCCCGGCTCCGTGATCACACGAGCCATTCTTGCCCTGTTCGTCGCGTTCAGCCTGTCGAGCTGCGGCCTCAACAGCGTCCCCACGGCGGAAGAGCAGGTCAATGCCGAGTTCGCAAACCTCCAGGCCGAATATCAGCGCCGCAACGACCTCATCGGCAACCTCGTCGAAACGGTGAAGGCCGCCGCCGGGAGCGAGGAAAAGATCCTCACCGAAGTCACCGCGGCCCGCGCCCGCGCGACCTCGGTCACGCTCACTCCCGACCAGCTCGACGACCCGCAGGCGGTGCAGCGCTACAACGCCGCGCAGGCGGGCCTGTCGAGCGCACGCAGCCTGCTCGGCACCGTCATCCAGGAGCGCTACCCGCAGCTCCAGAGCCAGCAGCGCTTCGCCGACCTGATGGTCGCGCTCGAAGGGACCGAAAACCGCATCCGCACGCAGCGGCGCGACTACAACGAGGCCGTTCGCCAGTATAACACGCGCATTCGTACCTTCCCCGACGCGATCGGCGCGAAGATTTTCTATGGCGCGAAGCCGAAGGTGCCGTTCGAGGCCGCGCCGGGTGCCGAGACCGCGCCGAAGGTCGATTTTGGCAACGCTGGTTGAGCTGACCAGTCGGGCCCATATCGAGAAGCGCGGCGGCGTGACTGTCCGGAGAGGAATTCTGAACGCCTTCGCGCTGTTCGCGATGGCTCTCCTCCTCGCGCTGTCCGGCCCCGTCTTTGCGCAGAACCTGCCGGAGAATGACGGATCGCCCGTGGTCGACCAGGCTGGCCTGCTCAGCCCCGAGCAGGAGATCGACCTCAAGTCGAAATCGGAAGCGCTCTACGCCCAGACCGGGCACGCATTCGTCGTCGCGACGGTGAACAGCCTCGATGGCCTGACCATCGAGGATTACGGCAACCGGCTGATCCGCGCGTGGAAAGTCGGCGACGAAAAGCGCGATGACGGCGTGATCCTGCTCGTCGCCCCGAACGAGAGAAAGGTCCGGATCGAGACCGGGTACGGGGCGGAGGGATTCCTCCCCGACATCCTCGCCGGCCGCATCATCCGCGACACCATCACGCCGCGCTTCAAGGCCGGTGACATGGCTGGCGGCATCATGGCCGGTTCGGATGCGATCCTCCAGCAGATGAGCCTGCCTGCCGACCAGGCGCAAAAGAACGTCGCTCAGGCGGAGCAGGCGCAGCAGAGCAGGCAAAAATCGAGCGGCGGCGCGCTCCCCGTGATCTTCTGGGTGATGATCATCGGCTTCGTCCTGCTGTCGATGGCGCGGAGGCCCGTCGGCCGCCGCTACCGATCCCGCTCGCGTTCGGGCGGGATCAGCCCGTGGGTCGTGCTGTGGGGACTGAACGAGATCAGCCGGGCATCGCGGCGCGGCGGCGGCTGGGGAGGAGGCGGCGGCTGGGGAGGCGGGGGCGGCTTCGGCGGCGGGGGCGGCTTCGGCGGTTTCGGCGGCGGTTCCGGCGGCGGCGGCGGGGCATCCGGGTCGTGGTGAAGCAGCTCACGGAAGAGGATCACCGCAAAGTCTCCGCGGCGGTCACTGCGGCCGAGGCTAACAGCAGCGGTGAGATCGTCGTCGTGGCGACGCCGCTCAGCGACCCGTATCACGACGTCGCGCTTCACTGGGCGCTGGTTCCGCTGTTCGCCGTGCTCGCCTGGGCGGCGTGGCGCCCGACGGCGCTTGCCTGGTGGTACGATTTCCTGTTCGGCGGCTGGCAGGCCGATCCCACCCAGAGCCAGCTGCTGACGCTTCTGATGGCGTTCGCGGCGCTCAAGTTCACCGTGGCGCTGCTGATCCTCAAATGGATGCCGCTGCGGCTGTTGCTGACCCCCGCCGCGACCAAGCACCGCCGCGTCCGGCGCCGCGCGCTGGCGATCTTCCAGGCCGCCGCCGCGCGGCGGACCACCGGTCGTACCGGAATTCTGATCTATCTGTCGCTCGCCGAGCGGCGTGCCGAGATCATCGCCGACGAAGCGATCCTGAAGGTTACCGACGAACATACCTGGGGCGAGGCGATGGCCGCCCTTCTGACCGATGTGAAAGCCGGCAGGATCGGCGACGGGATCGTCGCCGCGGTCGAGCGCGTCGGCGCGGTGCTTTCCGAACATTTCCCGCGTTCCGCGCAGGACCGCAACGAAATCCCAGACCAGCTGATCGAACTATGAAGCTCGACGATTTGCCGCTCCCCGAAGTGATGTGGGCGGGCAAGTATGTGCGCGTGCTGAGGCGCGGAAAATGGGAATATGCCAGCCGCGCCAACGACATCAACGCGGTCGTGATCCTCGCCGAACATGACGGCAAGATGATCCTGATCGATCAGCCGCGGGTGCCGCCCGACTGCCGCTGCGTCGAGCTGCCCGCCGGGCTGGTCGGTGACCAGGACCCCGACGCCACGCCGGAAGCGACAGCGATCAAGGAGCTGGAGGAGGAGACCGGCTTCACCGCGGAACGGGTGGAGCGCCTTGGTGAATTCTATGCCTCGCCCGGCATGCTGTCAGAGAGCTTTACTCTGGTGCGCGCACACGGCGTGCGCCGGATCGGCGAGGGCGGCGGCGATGAGAACGAGGATATCAACGTCCACCTCGTCGCACGCGCGGACATCGCGAACTTCATCGAGCAGAAGCGCGCCGAAGGTTTCGGTGTCGACGTCAAGCTCTTGCTGTTCCTGAACTTTTGACCCCGGCGCGGGTCACCGGCCATTCACTCGCGGGTATCTAACGGCCGTTGGTAGAACGTCCGCTTTGCGTCGGGTCGGGCTCTCGCTACGGCTCCCGCAAACTTTTCCAATCGAGGGTGGGAATTCAGATGATTCGAATGTTGTTGACCGGCAGCGCGGCAGTGGCGCTTGCCGCGGGTGTCGAACTTCCTGCGTTTGCGCAGGCGTCGGCGATACCGGCGGAGGCCGCGGTTTCGAACAATGTCCTGCTTGCCGACTGGGCCGGTCCGTACGCGGGCGTTCCTCCGTTCGACAAGGTGAAGCCGGCGCTGTTCCCCGAGGCCATCCAGTTCGGAATCGACGAGCAGCGCCGCGAGGTCCTCGCCATCGCCAACAACCCGGCGCCGCCAACGTTCGCGAACACGATCGAAGCGCTCGAGAAGGTGGGGCAGCGGCTCGACCGCGTCCTTTCGGTCTTCGGCGTGATGACCAGCAACATGGCGACGCCGGCTTACCAGGCGCTCGACAAGGAATGGTCGCCCCGGCTCTCCGCCGCCAGCGACGAGATCATCCTCAATCCGAAGCTGTTCCAGCGCATCAAGACGCTGCACGACAACAAGGCTTCGCTCGGCCTCGACGCGAAGCAGGACCTGCTGCTGACGCGCACCTATGATAGCTTCGTCCGCCGCGGCGCGAACCTCAACGACGCGCAGAAGCAGCAGTTGTCGGCAATGAACCAGCAGCTGGCGGAGCTGTTCGCGACCTTTTCTGAGAAGGTTCTTGCCGACGAGAGCACCTACATCACCGCGACCGAGGCGCAGCTGAAGGGTGTGCCGGCCGACGTGAAGGCCGCGCTCTCCGCCGCCGCGCAGGCGCAAGGCAAGCCGGCCGGCACCTATGCCATCAAGAACACGCGCTCGGCGGTCGATCCGGTGCTCACCTTCGCCGACGACCGAGCGCTGCGCGAGAAGGTCTGGCGCGCGTTCGTCAACCGCGGCGACAATGGCGGGGCGAACGATACGAACGCGACGATCGCGAAAATCGTCAAGCTGCGCGCCGATCGCGCGAAGCTCCTCGGTTTCGCGAACCACGCCGAGTGGCGGATGCAGGATACGATGGCGAAGACGCCGGCGCAGGCGCTGGACCTGATGAACCGCGTCTGGCCCGCCGCCGTTGCCCGGGTGAAGGAGGAAGTCGCCGACCAGCAGGCGCTCGCCGGCAAGCTCGGCCACAAGATCACGATCGAGCCGTGGGACTATCGCTATTATCAGGAGAAGGTCCGCAAGGACCGCTACGATCTCAGCCAGGACGAGATCAAACCCTATTTCTCGCTCGATAACATCATCGACGCCTCATACTGGGCGGCGGGCGAGCTGTACGGCCTCGACTTCAAGGAGATCACCGGGACGGTCCCGACGTGGAAGGACGACATCCGCGTCTATTCGGTCACGGATCGCGCGAGCGGCAAACAACTCGGCGTCTTCTACCGCGACGATTTTGCCGCCGAGGGCAAGCGTTCGGGCGCCTGGGCGACGACTTATCGAAGCCGCGCCAGCCTGCTCGACGACGACATCGTGCTCGGATCGAACAACAACAATTTCGTCAAGCCGGGAGCGGGCGAGCCGGTGCTCATCAGTCTCGACGACGCGGAAACCCTGTTCCACGAGTTCGGGCACGCGATCCACTACTTCCTGTCGGACGTGAAGTACCCGAGCCTCGGCGGCTCGCAGCGGGACTTCGTCGAGTATCCCAGCCAGGTGAATGAGAACTGGCTGCTGACGCCCGAGGTGCTGCAGCGGTTCGCCAAGCACCACAAGACCGGTCAGCCGATGCCGCAGGCGCTGGTCGACAAGATCCAGAAGGCGCAGACGTTCAACCAAGGCTTCGCCACGGTCGAATATCTTTCCTCGGCGATCGTCGACATGAAGATGCACATGGACCCGAACGGCGTCGCTGACCCCGATGCATTCGAGAAGAAGGCCCTGGCCGAGATCGGCATGCCGAAGGAAATTGTGATGCGGCACCGCCTGCCGCAGTTCAATCACCTCTTCTCGTCCGATGCCTATTCGGCCGGCTATTACTCCTACCTCTGGTCGGAGACGATGGACGCCGACACCTGGGCGGCATTCGAAGAGACCGGAAACGTCTGGGACAAGGCGACGGCGGAGCGCTTCAAAAAGGTCCTGCTGTCGACCGGGAACGAGACCGACCGCGCTGATGCCTATCGGCAGTTCCGCGGCCGCGATCCGGACGTCTCGGCGCTCCTGAAGCGGCGGGGTTTCCCCACAAACTGAGCTGAACCGATACGGGCGGAGACGCGTTCTCCGCCCATGGCTCGCCTCGTCCAGCTCTCGGACCTGCACTTCGGCGCGCACGACGAGCGCCTGGTCAGCGCCGTCGAAGCCCGCGTCGACGCGCTCGAGCCCGACCTCGTCGTCATCAGCGGCGACTTCACGCAGCGCGCGCGAACCGAACAGTTCCGCGATGCCTGCCGCTTCCTCGAGCGGCTGCAGCATGCAGGACACGAAGTGCTGGGCGTCCCCGGCAACCATGACGTGCCGCTCTACGACGTGCTGCGCCGGTTTCTCTCGCCGCTTGCGCGCTACCGGCGCTTCATCGACGACAGCCTGTGCCCCTTCGTCGAGCTGCCCGGAATTGCCGTGCTCGGGATCAACACCGCTCGATCGCTGACCTTCAAGGACGGGCGCATCAACCAGGACCAGGTCGCGTACATCCGCGACACGTTCGCGCGCACGCCCACTGACAGCTTTCGCATCCTCGTCACCCACCACCCGTTGTTCGCGCTTCCGGTCGGTGACCAGATCACGCCGGCGATCGGGCGACAGGAGCTCGCCCTCGACGCCGTGCAGGATGCCGGAGTCGACATGCTGCTGGCCGGGCACAACCACCATGCGTCGAGCCACAGCGCGAGCGACCTCGTGACGCGGGCAGGAGGTGCACTGGTCGTCCAGGCGGGCACCGCAACTTCGACCCGGGTGCGCGACCAGGAGCAGAGCTTCAATACCATCGACGTCGCCGACGCGTCGGTGACAATCACCGTGAACGCATGGAAGGGCGGAGGCTTCGTGCCGCTCGACGCGCAACGCTACGCGTGGGAGGAAGGGCGCTGGCGGATTGCTTCGAAACCGGCCCCCGCGCACTGACCTTGCCGTCGCCGCTGCACGGCGACTAGAGCGCCCGCATGGCGCTCCCCAACGGTTTCGATGTCGACGGTTTCGTTCGGCAGGTCCTTGCCGAAGATCTCGGCAGCGGGGGAGACGTGACATCCAACGCGACGATCGCCGCGGATGCACGCTTCACGGCTGAGATGAATTGCCGGCAAGCGATCGTGGTCGCGGGACTCGAGGTGGCGGCCGCCTTCTTCCGAGCCCTCGATCCGGACATCGAGCTCGAGCCGCTGGTCGAAGACGGCGAGCGCGCCGGGCACCGCACGGCGCTGATGCGCCTTGCCGGCAATGCGCGTGCGATGCTCGCCGCCGAGCGCTCCGCGCTCAACACGCTCCAGCACCTCTCCGGGATCGCGACCCTGACGCGGCGCTATGTCGATGCGATCGAGGGCACCGGCGCCGTCCTTCTCGATACCCGCAAAACCCTTCCCGGGCTGCGCCTGCTCGACAAATATGCCGCCCGGATGGGCGGCGCGCACAATCATCGCATGCGGCTCGACGACGGCGTGCTCATCAAGGACAATCACGTCGCGGTGTGCGGGGGTGTTGCCGAGGCGGTGCGCCGCGCCAAGGCGGCAAATACCGGGCTGCAGGTCCAGGTTGAGGTCGATCGCGTCGATCAGATCGAGGCGGCGCTCGCAGCCGGCGCCGACCGGCTGCTGCTAGACAATATGGACCCGGCGAAGCTGCGCGAGGCCGTGCGCCTCGTCGCCGGCCGCGTGCCGCTCGAAGCGTCCGGCGGCGTGACCCTCGACACGATCCGCTTCGTTGCGGAAGCAGGGGTCAACTTCATCTCGGTGGGGCGCATCACGCAGTCCGCCCCCGCGGTCGACATCGGCCTCGATTACGCGCTGAGTCGTTGAGCCGGCGCAACATTGTTCATTTGCGCGACAGGAATCGAGGCGCACCAACGATCATGAGTCGGTCTGCGTGTCCTTTGCAGCCGATGCGTTCCAGATCGAGGAGTATTTCGATGAAAAAGCTGCTTGCTCTCGCGCTCGCCACCACCGTCATCGCCCTGCCGTCTGCCGCCAATGCGCGCGACCGGCACCACAACCGTGACGGCGACCGCCATTCGTATAACCGCGACCGTCACGACGGCCGCCACCACTATCGCAACAACAGTTATCGCAATTACAATTACTATCCGCGCTATTCGTATGGATATTACCCGCGGAGCCGCACCGTGATTTCGGTT
This sequence comes from Sphingomicrobium sp., assembly GCA_035700945.1. Lineage (GTDB taxonomy): Bacteria > Pseudomonadota > Alphaproteobacteria > Sphingomonadales > Sphingomonadaceae > Sphingomicrobium. The sequence continues at coordinate 94,152 of DASSOE010000111.1, forward strand.
GGCTACGGCTATCCGGGCTACGGCGGCTATTACGGCGGCTACGGCTACGGCGCCCCTTACGGCTATGGCTATCCGGCGTATGGCTACGGATATCCCGCCTACAGCTACGGCTATGGCGCTCCCGCTTATGGCTATTCGGGCTACGGCTATCCGGGTTACGGCTACAGCGGTTACGGCTATCGCTGCGGCGATCCGGCGGCGGGCGCGGTCGCGGGCGGCATCGCAGGCGCGGCGCTCGGCGGCGTGATTGCGGGAACCGACGGCCGCCGCAACAATACCGGCGCAGGCGTTGCAATCGGCGGCGCGCTCGGCGCAGTCGTCGGCGGCGCGGCCGCATCGGGCGGCTGCTACTAAACAGCAGCCTTGAAACCAAATGGAGCGGGGTCCCGGAACAACCGGGGCCCCGCGCACTTTTTTCGGGCATATTTGACCAACGGCTCTTATATGAGCGCCGAAGGGCGCTCGACGCGCCGGGGAGACGGATGTTGTTCAAGGGCCTCCAGCCCATCCTCTATGGCGGGCGCGAAGTCTGGCCGCTGATCGAAGGCGGCAAGGGCGTCAGCGCGACCAACCATGCGAGTTCGGGCGCGTGGGCTGCGGCCGGCGGAATCGGCACCGTCTCCGCCGTCAACGCCGACAGCTATGACGCCGAAGGCCGGATCGTCCCGCAGGTCTATGAGGCATTGACCCGGCGCGACCGGCATGAAGAGCTGATCAAATATGCGATCGACGGCGCGGTCGCGCAGGTCCAGCGCGCTTACGACATCGCGAGCGGCAAGGGCGCGATCAACATCAACGTCCTGTGGGAAATGGGCGGCGCGCAGCGCGTGCTGCACGGCGTGCTCGAGCGGACGAAGGGCCTCGTCACCGGAGTCACCTGCGGCGCCGGGATGCCCTACAAGCTGAGCGAGATCGCCGCCTCCTATGGCGTCAATTACCTGCCGATCATCAGTTCCGCGCGGGCGTTCAGCGCATTGTGGAAGCGCGCCTATCACAAGGCCGCCGAATGGCTCGCCGCGGTGGTCTACGAAGACCCGTGGCTAGCCGGCGGCCACAATGGCCTGTCCAACGCGGAAGACCCGCGCAAGCCGCAGGACCCCTATCCGCGCGTGGCGGCGTTGCGCGCGACGATGCGCGAGCAGGGCATCGCCGACAGCGTCCCGATCGTCATGGCCGGCGGCGTGTGGCGGCTCGACGAATGGGAGAACTGGATCGACAATCCCGAGCTCGGCCAGATCGTCTTCCAGTTCGGAACCCGGCCGCTTCTGACTCAGGAAAGCCCGATTCCGCCCGAGTGGAAGGCACGGCTGATGACGCTCGAGGAAGGCGACATCCTGCTGCACCGCTTCTCGCCGACGGGCTTCTATTCGTCGGCGGTGCGCAACCCGTTCCTGCGCAACCTCGAAGCGCGCAGCGAGCGCCAGATCGCCTACACCAAGGAGCCGATCGGCGATCACCATTTCGAGCTCGACGTCGGCATCGGCACCAAGAAGAATTACTGGGTCACCAAGGGCGACCTGATCCACGCGCGCGAATGGTATGCGCGCGGCTTCACCAATGCGATGAAGACTCCCGATGACACGCTGATCTTCGTGGCGCCGGAGGAAGAGAAGCACATCCGCAAGGACCAGGCCGAGTGCATGGGCTGCTTGTCGCAGTGCGCCTTCTCGTCGTGGGCGGACAACGAGAAGAACTCGACCGGCCGCCTCGCCGATCCGCGCAGCTTCTGCATCCAGAAGACCCTGCAGGACATCGCGCACGGCGGGCCCGTCGATCAGAACCTGATGTTCGCGGGCCACTCGGCGTTCCGGTTCAAGAACGACCCCTTCTACTCCAACGGCTTCGTCCCGACGGTGAAGCAGCTGGTCGATCGGATCCTGACGGGGGCGTAGTGCATCACTTCTTCGTCACCCCCGCGAAAGCGGGGGTCCCGCTTCCCTTAAAGTGGCTCAAGAAAAGCGGGATTCCCGCGTTCGCGGGAATGACGATGTTGGCCGTCTCGATGCCGGTGGAGGCCCAAGAGAAGCAGCCGCCTTACTGGGCCTCGATCGCTTCGGGTCAGGCGATGACCCACACCGGGCCGGGGCGGAAATATCCGAACGTGTGGCTCTACCAGCGGCGCGACCTGCCGGTCCGCGTAATCAAGAAGTACGAGACATGGCGGCTGATCCGCGACCCTGACGGCGCGGAAGGCTGGATGCTAGTGACGCTGCTCAGCGACCGCCGAACGGCGATCGTCAGACCCGGCGATCCGCGCCCGGTCCGCGGCGAACCGGACGACAGCGCGAAGATCCGCTACATGGCGGAACAGGGCGTCGTCGGCCGCATCGACCACTGCAAGGGTGACGGCTGGTGCCGGATCGAGATCGGCAAGAAGGAAGGTTATATCCGCACCTCCGACCTGTGGGGCGTCGCGGGCAACGAGGTGGTGGATTAGGCTGTCCCCCGGCGAAGGCCGGGGCCCAGGAGCCGCGAAACGCGGCTGATTCTTTCTTTAGGGCTGGACCCCGGCCGTCGCCGGGGAACAAGAGCGGAGGGGCCAATGAACCGCATTCTCGCAATCGCAACCGGAGTCCTGATGATGACGAGCGCCGCAGACGCCCAGACCCGCCCCCCCGTCGAGCATTTCGGGAAACCCGCGCTCAACGGCCAGGCGCTGCCCTTCTCCGACGCCGTGCGCGTCGGCGATGTCCTCTACCTCTCAGGGCAGCTCGGCATCGGCCCAGACGGCAAGCTGCCCGAGGGAATCGAAGCGCAGACGAGGCAGACGCTCGACAATATCGGCGCGGTCCTGAAGCGCGCCGGCCTCACCCACGCGGACGTGTTCCACTGCACCGCGTTCCTCGCCGACATGAAGGACTGGCCCGCGTTCAACAAAGCCTATGTGCCCTACTTCCCCGCCGGAAAGATGCCCGCCCGAAGCGCGTTCGGCGCGAACGGGCTAGCACTCGGCGCGCTGCTCGAGCTGGAATGCCAGGCGTACGCCGGGAAATAGCTAGACGAGCTCCACCGCGACCGCGGTCGCTTCGCCGCCGCCGATGCAGAGGCTCGCGACGCCACGCCTGGCGCCCTTCTGCTTGAGCGCATTGATCAGCGTGACGATGATGCGGGTGCCGCTGGCGCCGATCGGGTGGCCGAGGGCGGTGGCGCCGCCGTGGACGTTGATCTTCTCGTGCGGAATGCCGAGGTCCTTCATTGCGAACATGGCGACGCAGGCGAACGCCTCGTTGACTTCCCAGAGGTCGACTTCGGAAGCCTTCCAACCGGCCTTGGCGAGCACCTTCTCGATCGCGCCGATCGGGGCGACGGTGAACTGCGCCGGCTCCTGCGCGTGAGCGGCGGTGGCGACGATGCGCGCGACCGGCTGCAGGCCCTTTTCCTCAGCTACGGACTCGCGTGTCAGGACGACCGCGGCCGCGCCGTCCGAAATTGACGAGGAAGTCGCCGCGGTGATCGTACCTTCCTTGGCGAAGGCAGGCTTCAGCTGCGGAATCTTGTCCGGGCGGCCGCGGCCCGGCGCCTCGTCGGTGTCGACCACCGTCTCGCCCTTGCGCGACTTGATCGTGACGGGCACCACCTCGTCCTTGAACCCGCCGTTGTCGATCGCGTCCTTGGCGCGGCGCAGGCTCTCGATCGCGTAATCGTCCATCTGCTCGCGCGTCAGCTGATATTCGTCGGCGGTGCACTGGGCGAAGCTGCCCATCGCACGGCCTTCCTCATAGGCGTCCTCGAGCCCGTCGAGGAACATGTGATCGTAGGCGGTGTCGTGGCCGATGCGCGCGCCCGAGCGGTGCTTCTTGAGCAGGTACGGCGCGTTGGTCATCGACTCCATGCCGCCGGCGACGATCACGTCGGCGTTGCCGGTGCGCAGGGCCTCGTCGCCCATGATCACCGTCTGCATGCCCGACCCGCACACCTTGTTGACGGTGGTCGCCTGGACCGACTTGGGCAGCCCGGCCTTGATCGCCGCCTGCCGCGCCGGCGCCTGGCCGAGGCCCGCGGGGAGCACGCAGCCCATGTAGATGCGGTCGATGTCCTCGCCCGCCACGCCGGCGCGGTCGACCGCCGCCTTGACCGCGGTGGCGCCGAGATCGGTCGCCGAAGCGTCCGCAAGCGCGCCCTGCATCGACCCCATGGGGGTACGGGCGATCGAAAGGATGACGGTCGGATCGGATGCGGTGGTGGCCATTGGGTGCTCCTCGGTGTTGTCATCGCGAGGAGCGAAGCGACGCGGCGATCCAGCGGCTGGATTGCTTTGCTTCGCTCGCAATGACGAATTGTTGCGCCGCACATAGTCACGGCGCCTCGCTTGTTCAAACGCTTGGCCCTCTGCTAGCGCCGGAGCGACCAGGAGATGCGACATGTCCGACACCGGACTCGATTTTCAGCTCGGCGAGATGGCGGACACGATCCGCGAAACGACCGGGCGCTTCGCCCGCGACAGGATCGCGCCGATCGCTGCGGAAATCGACGAAACCGACGAATTCCCGCGCCAGCTGTGGCCGCAGATGGGCGAGCTCGGGCTTCACGGGATCACGGTCGAGGAGGAATATGGCGGGCTCGGGCTCGGCTATCTCGAGCATGTCGTGGCGCAGGAGGAAGTGGCGCGAGCCTCCGCGTCCGTCGGGCTCAGCTACGGCGCGCACTCCAATCTCTGCGTCAACCAGATCCGCCGCTGGGGGAATGACGAACAGAAGCGGACATACCTCCCAAAGCTGATCAGCGGCGAGCATGTCGGCGCGCTCGCGATGAGCGAGGCCGGCGCGGGCAGCGACGTCGTCGGAATGAAGCTCAAGGCCGAGAAGAGCGGCAACGGCTATCGGCTCAACGGCACCAAGTTCTGGATCACCAACGGCGGCTATGCGGACACCCTCGTCGTGTACGCGCGCACCGGCGAGGGCAGCCGCGGGATCACCGCCTTCCTGATCGAGAAACGCATGGAAGGATTTTCGATCGGCCAGAAGATGGACAAGCTCGGCATGCGCGGCTCGCCGACCAACGAACTGGTGTTCGACGATTGCTTCGTCCCGCCGGAGAACATCCTCGGCGAAGAGAATAAGGGCGTGGAGGTGCTGATGAGCGGGCTCGACTACGAGCGGACCGTGCTCGCCGGAATCCAGATCGGGATCATGCAGGCTTGCCTCGACACGGTGCTGCCCTATGTCCGCGAGCGCAAGCAGTTCGGAAAACCCATCGGCTCATTCCAGCTGATGCAGGCGAAAATCGCCGACATGTACGTCGCGCTCAACAGCGCCCGCGCCTACGTCTACAACGTCGCGAAGGCGTGCGACGCCGGCAAGACGACGCGCTTCGATGCCGCCGGCGCGATCCTCTACGCCTCGGAGAATGCGGTGAAGGTCGCGAACGAAGCCGTCCAGGCGCTCGGCGGCGCGGGCTACACCAAGGATTGGCCGGTCGAGCGCTATTATCGCGATGCCAAGCTGCTGGACATCGGCGCGGGCACGAACGAGATTCGGCGGATGCTGATCGGCCGCGAGGTGATCGGGCTCTAGCGGAAGAGCAGCAACGCCGCTCCCCACGCGATCAGCGCCACGCCCGACGCGCGCCCGATCCACTCGCCGCGCGGCACCAGCTTTTCGATCGTGACCAGCACCGTCAGGCCGACGATCCACAGCAGGTTCATCACACCGCCGACGAACAGCAGCGCCATCAGCATCCAGCAGCAGCCGACGCAGTCAGCGCCGTGCAGCACGCCCAGTCGCACAGCGCCGTCCCACCCCGGCCGCCAGTGGCGGCTCAGGAACTGCGCCGGCGAGCGGCAGCGGGCGAGGCAGCCGAGTTTGAGCGGCGAGAGCTGGTAGGCGCCTGCCACGATCAACACTGCCGCTTCCGCCATGCGGTTGTCGAGGCCCATCGACGGACCGGCGACGAGGCGCTGTGCGAGGGCGGCGGCGATCGAAAACAGCAGCCACACTGCGAGATAGCCGGCGAGGAACACCCAGCTTTGCGCGATCGCGGAGTCGCCGCCTCGCATCTCGCGCACGCGGGCGTAGAGCAGGATTGCCGGGCTCGCCGCGGGGAGCATCATCGCGACCATCATCAACCACCACATCAGCACGATGGCGCCGAATGGCGGTGCGGCCATCGCCCTCATTTCTTGAGCCATTCCGGCGCCGGTCACGATGTACCACCAGCCGATCAGCGCCAGCAGCGCGACGCCGCTCAGGACGATCAGCCGCTCGTGACGCAGGATCCTGCCCGCGAGGTCAGGCGGCGCGGACGACACCGTGGCTGTTCAGCCGGATATCGGCAAACTGGGCGTATTTGCTTGCGATCTCGATCTCCATCGGACCCCCGGTCGTCCGGCTCGATGCGCTGCCGATTTCCGCGATTTCATATTCGAAGCCGTTGGGCAGGTGGATGCGCGCGCGGTGCTCGACGCCCGTGATCGGATTGCGGATCGGCTCCCCCGTCATCTCGACATAACCGGGAATCGACAGCCTGCCCCGCCGGCCGCCCACGTCGACCTCGAAATCGATGTTCGTGAAGACCGGCTCGTGCATCGTTTCGATGGTCGAGGCGAATACCGCGAACATGGTTGCGAACGGGTCGGTGTCCTGCCCGGTCATGATCTTCAGCAAGGCCTCGCGCTGGGCCGGGTCCGCGCGCTCGTCGACAAAGGCCAGCACTTCGCCATGGCCTTCGTGGATTGGCCCGGGCCATTTGAACAGTGCCCCGATCTTCAGCCCGTCGAGCGAGGTGTCGCCGTAGCGGCCCTCATCGATCTCGATCCCGGCGACGGCATGGCAATGGCCTTTGTCGGGAAGCGCGTTGAACTGGCAGTTGCAGCCATATTCGCAGGTGCAGTTGATGAGCTCGCGCCCGCTGAACTCCCAGTAGGCCATTTCCGACCTCCTTCTGCCGCGAATCGCCATAGCATGGACGCTCGAAGCTGTGCAGTCGCGTGGTCGCGGCAAATGGCGGCGGCTAGCCCCAGATCTTCACCCGCTTGTCGGGCGCCAGGTACAGCTTCTGCCCCTGCTGGACGTTGAACGCCGGGTACCAGGCATCGAGGTTGCGCACGCTCTGCGCCCTGAACTGCTCGGGTGCATGGCCGTTGGTCAGGACGATGTTGCGCAGCGCTTCGGGCCGCGTCTTCACCGCCCACGCCTGGGCGTAAGCGATGAAGAAGCGCTGGTCGCCGGTGAAGCCGCCGATGGTCGGCGCCGCCTTGCCGTTTAGTGACGCCTTGTACGCGTCGTAAGCGGCGCCGAGCCCGGCGACGTCCGCGATATTCTCGCTCAGCGTCAGTTTGCCGTTCACGTGCAGGCCCGGGAGCGCTTCATACTGGTCGAACTGCTTGGCGAGCGCGTCGCCGGCCGCCTGAAAGCGCTTGAAGTCCGCCGGAGTCCACCAGTTGCGCAGCGCGCCCGACGCGTCGAACAGAGCCCCGCCATTGTCGAAGCTGTGGCTGATCTCGTGCCCGATGACGCTGCCGATGGCGCCATAGTTGAACGCTGCGTCGGCCTTGGGGTCGTAGAACGGCCTGACGAGGATCGCCGCCGGGAAGTTGAGCGCGTTCTGCACCGGCAGGTTGACCGCGTTCACCAGCTGCGGCGGCATCCACCATTCGGCGCGGTTCATCGCCTTGCCGATCTTCGCGATCTGGTGGCGATATTCCGCAAGGCGGGCGTTCTTCTGGTTGGCATAGGCGTTGTCGGGCGTGATCCGCAGCCCCGAATAATCGCGCCACTCGTCGGGATAGCCGACGCCGACGACGATGTTGTGCACCTTCTTCAGCGCCTCCTGCTTGGTCGACGGCGCCATCCAGTCGATCGCCTGCACCCGCCGCGCGAAGGCCGCCTTGATATTGTCGACCATCTTCTGGATCTCGGCCTTGGACGAGGCCGGGAAATACTTGTCGACATAGGCTTTGCCGACCGCGTCCTGGAGCGCGTTACTGGTGGCGTTGAGCGCGAGCGCATCGCGCGGGCGCTGCTGCGGCTGGCCCTGGAGGACCGTGCCCTTGAACGCAAAGCTCGCGTCGCGGAACGCCTTGGGAAGCACCGTCGCCTGCTGATTGAGCGTGTGGAAGGTCAGCCAGTCCTTCCAGTTCTGCAGCGGCTCCGACCCGACCAGCGCCGCGAGCCGCGGGATCGACGCGAAATGATAAGCGTCGAACTTCTGCACGCCGCCGAGCTGCGCCGCCTCCAGCAGCGCGTCCCAGTCGATTCCGGGCGCCTTCTGTTCGAGCTGCTGGCGGGTCCACACCTGCGCACCGTTGGCGAAATCCTCGCTCTGCTCGCGCGGCTCGTGCGCCTTCGCGATCTTGGTCTCGAGGTCCATGATCCGTGCGGCCGCGCCTTGTGGGTCGGCATAGCCGGCGGCCTGCAGGATGGTCGCGACATACGCCCGGTACTTGCTCCGGATGTCGGACATCTTGCCGTCGTTCGAGATGTAATATTGCGCGTCCGGAAGGCCGATGCCGCCCTGCATGATGTATGGCAGCTGCTCGCCCGGCGTGGCGAGGCCCTGCGTCACGAAGATGCCGAACAGGTTCTCGGTCTGGTAGTTGGTCGAGTTGAGCGGATCGGTGTCGGCGCGAAGGCTGCTGCCGATGGCGGCGCTCAGCGCGCGTTTGTCGGCGATGGCGGCGATCGCGTCGAGGTCGGCCTTCGCCGGAGCCATGCCGGTGCGGTCGATCGCGTCGGTGTTGACGTAAGCGTTGTAGTAATTGGCGATCAGCGCGTCGTTGCCGCTCGTCGGGTTCGCCTTGATGATCTTCTCGAACAGCGCGCGCGTGTTCTTCTCGCGCTCCTGGTCCGCAATCCAGAAGCCGCCGATGCGCGACCGGTCAGCCGGGATCGCCGTGTTCTTGACCCAGGTGCCGTTGGCATAGCTGAAGAAGTCGTCGCCCGGCGTGACGCTCTTGTCCATCCAGCTCGTCTCGATGCCGAGCTCGGTGCCGGGCTTCTGCTCCTGCTGCGCCGCGTTCTGGTCGGTGTGGGTGTTGCACGCGGCGAGCGCGAACGACGAGGCGACGACGAATAGAAGAGCTCGCTTCACGTAAAAATCCTCCTGGCGGCTGCTTTGCCATCGCCTGACGTTGCGGCTAGGCGAGCGGCAGGGTTTTTCGACCAACGGACAGACAGGCGGCATGAGCGCACCGCGTATCGAGAGCAAAATCGCGACGGACAGCGAGGAGTTCCGCGCGCGCGCCGCCCACAACCGCGCGCTCGCGGCGAAGCTGCGCGCCGATGTCGCGGAGGCCGCGAAGGGTGGTACCGAGAAGCACCGCAAGCGGCATGTCGAGCGCGGCAAATTGCTCCCGCGCGATCGCGTGGAGCGACTGCTCGATCCGGGCTCGCCGTTCCTCGAGATCGGACAGCTCACCGCGGGCGGCATGTACGAGGGCGAGGTGCCGGGCGCCGGGATCATCTGCGGCATCGGACGGGTCTCGGGGCGGCAGGTGATGATCGTCTGCAACGACGCGACGGTGAAGGGCGGCACTTACTACCCGCTGACGGTCAAGAAGCACCTGCGCGCGCAGGAGATCGCCGAGCAGAACCGGCTTCCGTGTGTGTACCTGGTCGACAGCGGCGGCGCGAACCTGCCGCACCAGGCTGAAGTCTTTCCCGACCGCGATCATTTCGGCCGCATCTTCTTCAACCAGGCGCAAATGAGCGCCAGGGGCATCGCCCAGATCGCCTGCGTGATGGGCAGCTGTACCGCCGGCGGCGCCTACGTCCCGGCGATGAGCGACGAGAGCGTGATCGTCCGCGAGCAGGGCACGATCTTCCTCGCCGGGCCGCCGCTGGTGAAGGCGGCCACGGGCGAGGAGATCAGCGCCGAGGACTTGGGCGGCGGCGACCTCCACGCGAAGAAGAGCGGCGTCGTCGATCATCTCGCCGAGAACGACGAGCACGCGCTGACGATCGTCCGCGACATCGTCAGCACTCTTGGTTCCCCGGCGGAGGCCGGGGCCCAGGTCGCGCAGCGAGAACCGCGTCCGCCGCTCTACGACCCCGAAGAGCTGTACGGCATCATCCCCGAGGACGTGCGCGCACCCTATGACGTGCACGAGATCATCGCGCGCATCGTCGACGCATCCGAGTTCCAGCCGTTCAAGCCGCTCTACGGCACCACGTTGGTGTGCGGCTTCGCGCACGTCTGGGGCATGCCGGTCGCGATCCTCGCCAACAACGGCGTGCTGTTCAGCGAAAGCGCGCTCAAGGGCGCGCATTTCATCGAGCTCGCCTGCATGCGCCGCATCCCGTTGCTGTTCCTGCAGAACATCTCGGGCTTCATGGTCGGCGGCAAATACGAGGCCGAAGGCATCGCCAAGCACGGCGCCAAGCTGGTCACCGCCGTAGCCACCGCGCAAGTGCCGAAGATCACGGTACTCATTGGCGGCAGCTTCGGCGCCGGAAATTACGGCATGGCCGGCCGCGCCTACTCGCCGCGGTTCCTCTTCACCTGGCCCAACAGCCGCATCAGCGTGATGGGCGGCGAGCAGGCGGCGAGCGTGCTCGCCACGGTTCACCGCGACGCCGACAAGTGGACGCCTGAGCAGGCCGAAGCCTTCAAGCAACCGATCCGGGAGACCTACGAGGCCGAAGGCAACCCGTGGCACGCGACCGCGCAGCTATGGGACGACGGCATCATCGACCCCGCGCAAACCCGCGACGTCCTCGGCCTCGCCTTCGCCGCAACGCTGAACGCGCCGATCCCGGAGCGGCCGCAGTTCGGCGTGTTCAGGATGTGAGTGAGGTGAAGGATGGCGCCACACCAAATCCTCCCCGGAACGGTGAGGGGGACCGCTCGGCGAAGCCGAGTGGTGGAGGGGGCCCCCGAATCCTCAAGGCGCCAATCAAGCAGGTGAAGCGCGCACGCATGTTGCGCCGTCAACTGAGCTTGCCCGAAGTTCTACTCTGGCAGCAGCTGCGGAAGCGGCCTGGCGGACTGAAGTTCAGAAAGCAGTTTCCAATCGATGGGATAACCGTCGACTTCGCTTGCCTGAGCGATCGCGTCATCATCGAAGTGGACGGCGAAGCACATTCGTTCGGCGATCAGTCGTGGCGCGACGCCGCGCGAGATGCGCTGCTCAGACGTGAAGGATTCCGCGTGCTTCGCATCGCCGCTCGGGACGTGCTACGAGATGTGGACGCGGTGCTTCGCCACATCGTCGGAACCTGTTCGGAGGCGGGCCCCCTCCACCGTTCAGCTCCGCTGAACGGTCCCCCTCCCCGTTCCGGGGAGGATTTG